>CAYTJV010000018.1:3171-16773 GCA_964438165.1 uncultured Planctomycetaceae bacterium
ACCAGTACCTGGACGACAACCCGAGCGGGGATGCCTCCAACACCTACACGATCGGCGCGACGGTGACGGATGACGACACGCTGAGCGACAGCGACTTGACAACCGTGGACGTGAACGACGTGGCGCCGGTGCTGACCCTGAATCCGGTGGTGGCGATCGACGAGAACGGCGTGGCGACGCTGTCCGGCACGATTGCCGACGTGGGCACACTGGACACGTTCACTCTGGCGGTGAACTGGGGCGACCCGTTGAGCCCGAACAACGTGGAGACCTACACGTACGGGTCGAGCGTCAGCCAGAGCCAGACGTTCACGCTGACGCACCAGTACCTGGACGACAACCCGAGCGGGGATGCCTCCAACACCTACACGATCGGGGTGACGTTGACCGACGACGACACGGGCAGCGTCTCCGACAGCACCACGACCACGATCAGCAACGTGGCGCCGGAGATTACGAGCTTCGAGACGGACTCGCCGTACTGCGGCGGGGCGTCGGAGGGCGAGACGGTGACCGCGACGCTGGAATTCGTCGATCCCGGCACGCTGGATGACCACCAGGTCGTCATCGACTGGGGCGACGGAACCGTCGATACGATCGACCTCGCACGCGGTGATCGCAGCATCCAGCCGACCCACAGCTATGCGGCAGGGGGCGTGTATCAGGTCACGGCCGTGGTGACCGACGATGACACAGGCACGGACACGGCGTCGGCGACGGCGGTCATCAGCGGCGTCGGCGTCGTGGGCAACACCTTATACGTGGTGGGCACTCCAGGCGATGATCTCGTGACGATCAACCAAACGGGGAACGGCACGATCAAGGTCCACGCCAATTTCCTGGCGGACAGCCCACGGAGTGTGGATTCTGCGGGCGTGGCCCAGATCAACGTGATCCTCTGCTGGGGGAATGACCAGGCCACGATTGCCGGCAATATCCTGCTTCCGGCGATCATGGACGGCGGCCGTGGCGATGACAAACTGAACGGCGGAGGAGGGGGCAACGTCCTCTTGGGAGGCGACGGGAACGACGAACTCCTGGGCGGCAGCCGCGGCGATATTCTGATCGGCGGCGCGGGGCGGGACCGACTGGTGGGCAATCCGGGCGAGGACGTGCTCATCGGCGGCAGGAGCGGACTGGATTCCGATCCGGCATCGGGCCGACTGGCAAACGACGTGGCACTGCTGGCGTTTCTGGCCGATTGGAACAGTCCGCTGTCCCGTCCGGCTCGGGAGAGCGCGTTGAGCGGGCTGATCGGATCGCTCACCGATGACGGCGACAAGGACGTGTTGACCGGCTCATCGGGCGAGGACTGGCTGTTCGCCGGCATAGGCGACGTGATAACCGGCCCGCCGGGAAGCGGGAAGAAGAAGTAGGCCTCCTGACACGTTATAACCACGCGGCCACGTCCTTGGCCCAGTACGTCAAGATGATGCTCGCGCCGGCGCGGCGGATGGCCACGAGCGAGTGATAGGAAATTGCATTTCCTCCCACAGCACTGAGTGTACCACGACGGACTGGTAAATCAAGGGGGCCTGAGCGGGAGGGCGGCCATGGCCGCCCCCCCGCTCAGGCCCCCTTGGGCCGCTGTGGGGAGCGTTTTGGCTGGAGTTGCCGGCCGACTTGGCGGCAAAACAGCGGTGGCAGGCAGCAAACCAGGGGTGGCGCCCGCGGCGAGGACGCACCGTCCACGCAGCCGGCAGGCGTCGGGGAGGGTTAGAAGCTGGCCTCGAAGGTGTCGATGTCCACGTAGGTCAGTTCCCGGGGCTCGTCGGAGGCGTCATCCGGGTCGTGGACCGAACCGTCCCCAGCGGGCGGCGCCCGCGGTGCCGAGGGATGCCACAGGCCGCAGTGCCGCAGAATCTTCTCAATCACCTCGCCCTGAGGCGGTTCGATAAAGGCGGTCGGGTGGCACACCCAGAGCGGGCCGGGTGGCACGTCCCTGAGGCTTTGCGAAGGGCGTGGTTGATGAGTCGACGCACCGAAGCCACGCCTATCGAAGACTCTGGGCGTGCCACCCGACCCGCTGTGCGGCCAACTCTGCGCATGTTCTCGACGACTTCGGGTTCGATCTTGCCCTCGGCCAAGTACAGGGCAAACACGGCTTCCTGCCAGGCCACCTGTAGCCGCTGGAGATCGAATTCGGGAACTTCCAAGAAGTCGCCCTTGGGCGTAAACGCGCCACAGGTGACCAGCGCGTGGATGTGCGGGTGCCAATGCAGGAGTTCCCCGTGGGTCTGGATCGCGGCGATCATGCCGGGCAGCACGTCGTCGCGACCGAACAGGCGTTGGATTTCGGCCTTCAGGCACGTCCAATCGCAGGAGCAGAGCTCGCCCAGGAGCTTCCGGTCGAAGCGGGTGTGCAGTCTCAGACGCTTGGGGATCGTCAAGACCACTTGCCGGTGGGCGACGGGAGAACAGACCTCTTCGGCCACGTGCAGGGCGGTCAGCAAGGCGCGTTTCTGGTGGCAGGAGGGGTAGGTGCAGCGTTGCTTGCAGGAAAAGGCGACAAAGCAACACGCCGAATACACCACGCCTGCCAAGATGAATGCTGTCACGGGGATGCTCCCGAAGAATCCGTCGCCTTCAATAGGCGCCGTGTTGATGGATGGCATGGATCATGGCCGTGAAGTTCTCGTGGGGAATGTAGTTCACAATGCTGTGGCTGGAGCCGGCGATCCAGCGGCCGCCGGGCTTGAGAACCTCCATGTGGGCCGCTACGTCCCGCGCCACGTCGTCCGGAGTGCCTTGGGCCAGGGGCCAGCGCAGGTCGATGTTCCCGTGCAGGCACACCCGGTGCCCGTATCGCTTCTTGTAGTCCCGGTAGTCGATCCCCGAAGGGTCCATCGGGGTCAGGCAGCAGACGCCCATCTCCAGGAGCATCTCGACGCCGTCGTCGATCCGGCCGTCGGAGTGGAAGATCACCGGCACGCCGGCCTGTCGGGCCGGCTCGACGATCCGCTCGAAATGCGGCCGCCACTGCCGCGCGAACTGCCTCGGCTCGACAAACATCCCCTTGTTGAAGGCGAAATCGTCGGCCAGGAAGAGGATGTCCACGCCCTCGGCGATCGCCCGCCGAACGAGCTCGACGAAGTAGTCCGCCGATCGGGCCATGAGCTCGTCGAACAGCTCCGCATCTTCGAGCATCATGATCATGCAGTCGTGCAGGCCGATGACGAACTCGTAGAGCGTCTGCCAGATGCACCCGCCGGCGAAGATCACGCCGATCCCCGTCCCGCGGGCCGCGGCCACGTACTCCCGCACGTAGCGCAGCCGCTCTTCCATGTCCTGCTCGTCCGGCCAGACCACGCGCTCCAGGTCCTTGCGGCCCTTGAGGCTGCGGTCGTTGAGGAGCCGGACCGAGCCGTCGGGCAGCCGCTGCTTGATGGGCGTCCAGAGGGCCTCCAAGGCGATCGCGTCCTGGCCGATGATGCGGCATAGTTCGAGGTAATCGGCGGGGAACATGGGCCGGGTGCCTTCCCCCGCCTGACTCCCCTTGGCCGGATCTCCGCCGACGCCCAGCGTGTTGCCGGCCTTGCGCCCAAGCAGCTTTTCCACGTGCTGGTCTTCGATGAGGATCTCGAAATTGGGCACGCGATCGGGCAGCTCGCCGCGGAGCACGGCCTTGAGTCGCTCGATGCTCGGCTCTCCGTGGAAGGGTTCGATCATATCAACAATACTCTCCGGAAATGCGCCTTAGGTCTTAGGTCTTTGGTCTTCGGTCTTGGGGCTTTGATTCAAGACCGAAGACCTAAGACCCAAGACCTAAGACCCAAACCCTCAACCCTCATCTACAAATACCGGGGCAACCGTTCCATGAAGTAGCAGTAGTTCTTGTAAGGGATGTTCGGCGTGGCGCTGTGGTCGAGCATCGGGACGTACCCGCCGTCTTGGATCAAGGGAGCGATGCGGCGCAACTCGGCGTCGATCGCCGCCGGAGTCTCGGCCAATACTCGCTTGTCCACTCCGCCCCAGATCCGCAGCGACTTGCCGTACTTCTTGCGGACCGCCAGTACGTCCATCCCTGCCTGGACCTCGAAGGGATAGAGGATGTCGATGCCTGCGTCCATCCAGACAGGGATGAGGGGATCGATCTGCCCGTCGCTATCGAGGCCGAAGAGCCGCACTCCGCGGCTTCGGCCGAAATCGACGACCTTGCGGTAACGCGGCAGCATGTGCCGCTTGGCCATGGCGGGCGACAGGAGCGTGGAGGTGCGGTAGGCCATGTCCTCCCAGAATCCGAAGACGTCGATCGTGGTCTCCTGGAGCATCTGGTCCAGCATGGCGATGAGAAACTCCGCGTCGGCCTCCATCATCTCGTCGACGAAGGCCGGATCGTCGTAGAAGAGCTCGCAGAGCCGTTCCACGCCTACCAGGTTGCGGAGCGATCCGAAGAAGCCGCCCCAGCGGTCGGCGATGACCACGAGCGCGTAATCCCGATCCCGGTGCCGCCGCAACTGGGCGCGCCACTGCGGGCCGATCCTCGCCGCCAAATCGGGCTGCATCCGCTCGCGCCAGTACTTGCGGAAGTCCGCCACCGTCGCCACCGGGTAGCGGAGGAACTGGGGCATGGAGCTTAGCGGGTTGGTCTTCATCTCGCGGAGCACGATCCCCTGGGCGTCGACGTAGGTGACGTGCTCCCCGTCATCCTCCACGACCTTGCGTTCGAAAGGCGGATGGGGCATGAACCAAGAGTATTCAATAACCCAGCGGTCGCAGCCGAAGTCCGTGGTCGCCGGATCATAGCCCCCCTCGCGCGACCACCGCTCGGCCGTCTCCGGCCAGGTAGGCCAGGGGAACTCTTTGAACGGCGCCCGGTCCCGGGGCTGGTAGTCCATGGCGGCGAGAAAACGCTCACGGGAGTTCATTGTTTCTGGCCCTGTGTGGCAATCCGTCGATTCGTTGCGGTTCCGGCAAGAGAGCCGAAACCGATCCGGAAACTAGATCCGAAGTCCACCGCCATTGTCGTGCCCTCAGGTCGCCTGTGCAAGCAGCGCAAATGTCCGGTCGATCACGCGGCCGCGACCTTCCGGCGGGCCGAAGACAATCACCAGCGGTATCTCGAAAGACGCGACCTGTCGAGCTGCCGCATCCTGGGTGATTCCGAGGCATCGGGGCGACCCGTACCTAGAGACAGGGATCTTCCCGATTCCCCGAGCGCCTCCCAAATGCAAAACTAGAGCCGACTCTGAAAACGTCCGCGCCGATACGGTCCGGCTCGGACTCTTCAGTAGCACAACTGCGTGGGTTTCGCCACGCCATCGAGCCTCGCCGCGAAGGGGGGAGCAGCCATGGGTGTGGGAGTATCGCTGAAGAGGCGGCAGTTCATCCAGTTTGGCGTGGGCGGACTGACGGGGATTGCCCTCGGCTGCCTGCAACAGCGCGGGCCGCAGGCCGGCGAAGCGGGAGTCCAGGCGGCCCGCACCGTCAACCTCTCGTTGGAAGAGGCCCTGGTGGAGATGGTCGATTTCACGCCGGTCTACCATTGGCTGTTCAAGCTCCAGGGGGACCCGCTGCCGCGATTTCCGGGTCCGGTGATTTTCGCCACGGCCGGTGACACGATCACGGTCCATCTGACCAACAACCTGGACGAGCCGCACGCCTTCCAGGTGTTGGGCGTGCCGGGGAGCGAGAGCGGCCCTATCGCGCCGGCACGGCGGGCGCCCGCCAATCGCCGCACGGTGCGATTCACCGTCCGGCAGGCGGGGACTTTCCTTTATTGCGACCCCTCCAACGCTCCGGTGAGCCGGGTCATGGGGCTGCACGGGGCCTTGGTAGTGCTGCCGCGGAACGTCCAAGAGAACGGGCCGGTGAACACGCCGTACAGCAACCCCACGCCCAACGTGCAGCGGCTGTTCAACGACCTGGGCAAGGCCGAGCACTTTCCGGGCGATCCCTGGATTCCGATCCGACCTGCCGATAAACTGCTCAATGACAAACTGCCGCCCGACATCGAGCCGTTTCTCTACCGCACGCGGATCTGGCTGTTCACCCAGGTGGACCCGGCGCTGAACGGCCGCGTGCAGGCGATTCGGCCGGGCGACTTGTTCGACCCGCTCTTGTTCGAGCGGCAGTTTCTGCCACGCTACTTCTTGATCAACGGCAGGAGCGGGGCCTTCGCGGCCCACGACCACGCCACGGAGATCGAGGGCTTCATCGGCGAGCCGTTTGTCGTGCGCACGCTCAACGCCGGCCTGGCCGCCGTCTCCTCGCACTTGCACTCCAATCATTTATATGTGACGGCCATCAACGCCGCGGTCCAGGATAGCGTAGCCGCCGTGGACACGATGACCCTATCGACGGTCCGGCCCCAGGCGGGCCGACCGTTCTTTTCCGGCGGGGGCACGGTCGACTGGCTGGTTCCCTTGATCCGGCCGCTGGACATTCCCGGGGATCCGGACACCCCGTTGCGAGACCTGATCCCCGAGGAGTTGGGGCTGGTGCTCGGCGACGTCCCTCAGTCGCCGTTGAAATACCCGATGCACAACCACATCGAGCAATCGCAGACGGCGGCGGGGGGAAACTACCCTCAGGGCGACATCTCGGACCTCATTTTCCTGGGGGACGTCGACAAGGTGCCCTTCCCGGGGAGCGCGGCTTCCGCCAGCGGCACCAATAGGAATAGGGGTAGAAACTGATCGATTGTTGTAGGGTGGATTTCAATCCACCCTGTATTTCGCGGGCGGACTAAAGTCCGCCCTACGGTGAAGGATGAAATCATGGCATTTCCTGTGATTCCTCGCGATGAGGTCCCTCCCGGAGAAGAGGCCGCGTTCGTCAAGTTCTCCAACCCACCGAGATTCTCCGGCGGCCCCTTCGACCCCCAACCGCCTACGCGGACCCTCCGGCGCAATCTGGACGCGCAGATCGACCTGCCGCTGCCACCCGCAGTGGCCGCCCGTACGTCGGCCCGCCGGAACAAGATCCGGCTATGGGTCATCGAGGACCCGGATGCCCCGTCCAATGGCCGGACGTTTCCCTCGCCTATTATCCGCACCGTGCAAGGGGATACGGTACACGCCATCGTGGGCTTCAAGGTAAACGACCATACGATCCACTGGCACGGCATCAACCCTTCGCCGCTGAACGACGGCGTGGGGCACACGTCGTTTGAAGCCACCAGCGAGTTTGTATACCAGTTCGCCACCCGCCAGGCGGGAACCTATTTCTACCACTGCCACAAGAATACCGTGCTGCACGTGGAAATGGGGCTGTATGGCCTGCTGGTGGTGGACCCGCCCAATCCGAACCGGGCCGACCCGCTCCAGGCTCCGTATCTTGGCCCCGACGACCAGGGCTTCGGCGGCCCCGGCTTCGCGGCCGCCAATCTGGCTAACTTCCCCGGCCTATTTCCGGGCTTCGACCCGACGCACTTTGTGGTCCCTTACGACGTCGAGGCCCTCTGGGTGCCGGACGAATTCGACACGATCTGGCACGAGTTGAATCACGACGCCTTCATGCAGAAGCACGATCGGAACGACCCGATGGGAATCGGCACGTTCACACGGGAGGGCATCCTGAACGACTTCCGGCCGGACGTCTTTCTCATCAGCGGGGTGGTTTCGGTGCCCACGACCCGGGTTGGCGTGCAGCCGGAAGTCGGGGCGGTGATCCGGGACCCGCGCGTGGCGGTCACCGCCCAGCGGGGCCAGACGATCCTCATCCGGCTCTTGAACGCGGGCTACACGATCCAGGAGTACACGCTCGGGGCGCCGGCGATCGTGATCGCCGCGGACGCCCACTCCTTCGGGGTCCCTTCGGAGAGTCCGTACTCCTCCCCGGTGCGCCTTCGGGCCAACGAGCCCTTCCGCCTCACCGGGGCCCGGCGAGTCGATTTGCTGGTCGCGGCCCCCGCGGTCCGTCAGGAGATCCCTTTCACGGTCCGGTATTACGACTGGATCCACGGACCCGACTCGCAATCGCCGCGCCTGTTCCACATCGCCCGGACCGTCATCACGGTGGTCTAATCGCCGCGGATCGGCACCGGCCGGCGCTCGTCGGTCGACGGATCGATGGCCACGTAGGTCACTTCGGCCTCGGTGAGATGGATGATCTCGCCGCGGCGATGAGCCTCCACGTCGACGTGTACCGTGATCGAGGTCCGCCCCACCTTCACCAGCCTGGTCCAGAAGCTCACCGTATCGCCGACGAACACGGGCCGGTGGAACTCGACGCTTTTGAGGGCGACGGAGACGAGCGTGGGGCCGGGCCAGCCCGCGCGGCGGATCTCATAGTCGGCCCCGACCGCGCCCGCCAGATCGATGTGGCTCAGAAGGACCCCGCCGAAGATCGTCCCGTAGGGATTGGTGTCGCGGGGCATCATCACGACTTTGATGGCCAGGAAGCGCTGTTCCGGGTGCGACTCGTCCACGTGGGCGCCTCCAGCGACGCTATTTGGGCTCGCCGTAGACCTCTGGCTTGGCCCGCTCGCGCCGCTTGCTGGAGTTGAGCACGACGGTCACTCCCAGCCCAATGCAGAGGACGACCAAGGCATAAGACACCACGTAGGGCGGCTTCTCCGCGGCCGGCTCTTGCCCCGGCGCTCCCTGTGCCAAGGCCGCCGCACCCGCGGCCAGCCAACACACGCCCGCGTAGGCCGAAATGCGAAGTTTCCGCGCTAGATCGACGAGTCGGTTCATCGTAAATTCGTCTTCATGATAACCCGAGGATAGACCCACACCGCACCCAGCCCCCGCGGACCGGTCCCCCTATTGTAGTCCGAGCCGGCAGGCCATGGAAACCCTCCGGCCAAAAAAAAACGCACAAGCGGCGGCGTCGCAGGGATTCATCGTCGGCAGTATAATAGCAGGGGAGGATTCTTGCTCCCAAGAAGTGGAGTCGAAGCCATGCCGATTCACGATTGGACCCAAGTCGATGCAGGCGTTTTCCACGATTTCCACCTCGAGTGGATTTCGACGATCAAACGCGCTCTCAATACCGGAGTGCTCCCGCCCGACTACTACGCGATGGCCGAGCAGATCGCCGGCGGTCACCAGCCGGACGTTCTCACCCTGGAGATGGTGGGCCCGAGCTCCGCGTGGCCGGTGGGCAACGCGTCCTCGACAGGCGAATCCGAGGGGGGCGGCATCGCCCTAGCCAGCGCTCCACCCCAAGTCCGTTTTACGGCCACCTCCGAGCCCGAACGGTATGCCCGCAAGCGGAACCGGATCGCCGTCCGCCACAAGAGCGGAGATCGCGTCGTCGCGGTGCTGGAAATCGTTTCGCCCGGCAACAAGGGAAGCCGGCATGCGATGCGGTCGTTCGTGGAGAAATCGCTCGACTTCTTGGAGGCGGGCATTCACCTGATGATTGTCGACCTGTTCCCTCCGGGACCTCGCGATCCTCAGGGAATCCACGTCGCGATCTGGACAGAGATCGAAGAAACGGCCTTCCAGCTTCCGCTCGACCAGCCCTTGACGCTGGCGTCGTATTCGTCGGGTCTGGTCAAGCGGGCGTTCATCGAACCGGTCGCGGTCGGCGACGCGCTGCGGGAGATGCCGTTGTTCCTGGAACCGGACCGATATGTCCTGGTGCCGCTCGAACCGGCCTACCGCGACGCCTTTGCCGCCGTGCCGAACCGCTGGCGAGCCGTGCTCGAAAAAAGGTGACAGTCACCAAATCTGGGAAAAATAGGCAGGCATTATGTTGCCCAGATTGCCCGAATTTGGTGCCTGTCACCTTTTCTCTCACTAGCGCAGCGCTTTTCTAGCGGCCGAGCAGGTTGACGGCGTGAACGGTTCGGGTCCGCTCCTCGATCTCGGCGGGTAGCGAGCCTTTGAACCAGGCCTTGGCACGGTAGCGGAACTCGTCGCCGCGGGGGAGGAATCGCAGGGGAGGATGGTGTGCGGCAAGAGGGTCGCTCGGCACGGGGGCCGAATGCGGCGGCTCGTGGCAGCCGACGCACGATTTTGTCTCGCCCGGCCGCGGATAGATCCAGGTAAGCTGGTTGCCCACCACGCGCCGGTCGCTGTCGAGCACCTGCAGGTGCAGCAGGCGGTCGGCCGGGACTTCGACCGAGAAGGAGCCATCGGCCGCCAACGGGGCCGTGCCCAAGACCCTGGCCAGGGTGCCGCCGTGGTTTTGCCAGACCGGCCAAGGGCTGGTGTGGGTGTTGTGCCGGCCGACCACCGGGACCCCTTCGATCACACGCACCAGCCGTCCGCGCTCGGCGACCTCCTTTTCCTGGGTGGCGAAGACCGACGCGCAAACGAACCGCCCGCTGTAGCCGTGCCGGACGGCCGCCTCGGAACGCACCGGAGGCGCCGGCCGGGCCATGACCGGGCGCGGCTCGTAATCGGCCGTCGCCGGGTCGTTGTAGACCAGTTCCAGCCGCTGGGTCGCCGGGTCGAAGAGGTAGAGCCCCAGGTCAACCTTCTTGCGGTCCGGAGTCTTCCACGTCGACGCGCAGAGAATGCGGCCGTCGGGGAGCGGGAAAGGCGTGGTGTAGGCCCGCTGCCGGTAATCGGGGGTGATGAGCGTTTCGGCATCGCGGCGCGGCCCGAGCAGCGTCAGTCCCCCTTGCGTCGAAACGACGATGTGCCGCCCGTCGGGCATCGGCTGCGGCTGGGTCATGCGCAGCACGCGGTGCGTGAGCGGCGCCTCCTGGGTATCCGCCGGGTCGGGCTCGCCGTGGTCCAGGTTGCGCCAGAAAGCGCGGCGCTCGGGGCCGTAGAGGACCATGTCCTGCGTGCCGTCGGGGTGCATCGCATGGAGCGTCAACTCGGTCTTGTTGCGCGAGTAGAAAACCTCCAGACGGCTGAACACGATCCGCCCGTCGGGAAGCACCGCCGGCTCGTTGTCGCGGCCGATGTTCGTGGAGATCGGGTGCAGATCGCTGCCGTCGGCGTTCATCCGCCACAGGGCCGTACACGGATAACAGTGGTATTCGTCGCGGATGCCGCTGCGGCTGGTCGAGAACACGATGCGGCCGTCGGGAAGCCAGGCCGGACCGACGTCGTGGTAGGGCCCGTGGGTCAATTGCCGAAGGCCCGTGCCGTCAATTCGGATCGAGTACACGTGCCACCAGGGATCGTTCGTCCCTCGATGGCAGAAGACGACCTGGGTTGCGTCCCACGAGACCTCCGGGTCGGCAACGTAGCCTTCGGAGAACCGCGTCAAGGGTGTTACCTTGCCGTCGGGACGTGGGGGGCGCAACAAGTAAAGGTTGTCTCCCGGCCGGTACGTCGGTCCCTCGTCGGTCACTACATAAGTCTGCCGCCAGCGGTCGGCCTGTTCCACGGTCTGCTTGGTGTTCGGGACGTCGTTGTCGCCCTTGATGAACACGATCGCGTCGAAGCGTGGCCCGGTCGGCGCTCGGCGCGGGTCTCCGACAAGCGCTCGGCGCGGGTCTCCGACCCCGCCGAGGCCACGACCGAAGGTCTCCGAACCCTTAGGGAGACCTCCGGTCGGCCCACGTGGCTCGGTCAGGAGACCGGCCACAGCGCCCGTGGGGAGACCGGCCACAACGAGCGCGTCCCGGGCAACGTGGCGGATGCTATGGAAGGCATGGTGTACTGCGGCGTCGCGCAGGGCGTCCAGGGCCTCGTGGTTTCCCAGGTCCGCCAGGGCCTCGGCCGCGGCATGGCGGATCTCCAGGACCGACCGCTCGTCGTTCATGATCCGCACGAGCATGGCAGTATGCTCATGGGCGCCGAGAATCCCCAGGGCACGGACCAGTCCCTCGCGCCACCGCGGCGAAGGATCGTTGTACTCCTCGTCCTTGAACGTGCCGCTGTAGCCGTAATCGGCCTCGGCCTTCGCTTGCGCCAGTCGCCGGGCAATCGGCTCGATGGCCCGCCGGTCGCCCAGCCAAGCCAGCGCCTTGGCGGCGTTGATCCGCACCCAGCCGTTTTCGTGATCCAAGAGGGCCGCCAGCCGCGGCAGGTCTTCCTTCTCGGTACACACGGCCGGCAGCCAACTCGCCATGCGGTAAGTCGGGAACACGGGCCAGACGATCGCTTCTTTCAATTTGGGGACGCGGCGCGTCTGCCCAAGCCGCTCGAAGAGATGCTCGCACGCCTGCTGCCTCAGGCCGGAGTGGTTCAGGAGGTGCCGCGTCAACAGGTGGCCGACTTCGGGCTGGTAGAGCATGAAGGTGTCGAAATCGCCGGGGAGATTGGCGATCACCAGCGGTGCGATTCGCCGCAGGGCCCGACGGTCCTCCGGCGCGTCCAGCGGAAGCCGGCACAAGGCAAAGGCGATCGCGTAGGGCGTTTCCAGCATCCGGTCCTCGCTGGGAAAGCTCATCTTGTCGTCGGCCGGGACATCCGGGGGATCCTTGCCGTCCAACCGCTTGGCGTAACGCGAATAGGCGGCCAAGAGCGCTGCGACGGCCCGCCGGTCGCCCACGTCGCCCAGCGCCTCGGCAGCACAACGCGCCCATGTATGATTATCCAGAAGCCGCACGAGGGCCTGAAAAGCTGCTTCCTCGCGCAGCCGACCGAGGGCGCAGATGCCGGCGCGGACCATGGGCCGTTGGCGGGGGGCCGTGGGCGGAGAGTCGCCGAGGGCTTCCAACACCGCTTCGGTGGCGCCCTTGCCGCCCAGCACGCCCAGGGCTCGCAGTCCTCGCTCCTGGCGCCATGGGATCGAGTCGATCGTGGTGGAGGCGGTAACAGCACGCCCGGCGGCCAGGTTACGCGGACCGACGAGGAGTTCCATGATTTCCTTGGGAGGACGGTCGGCCGGCACGTTCGCCCACCAGGCGCGCCACACCCCGATCTGCTCGGCTCGACGCTCGGGCGGGGCGAGGGCGTCGAAAGCGAACTCCATTCCCGTCAGATTCGTTAGCGCCACCTGGGCCGCCTGGCGCGTGACCCAATCCTCATCGTTCATCGCATTCACAAGCGGCGGGATCGCGCCAGGGCCGCCGCACCAGGCCAGCGCCATGGCGACTTGCCGCCGGACCTCGACCGCCGGATCGCCGAGCCGCTCGACGAGCACCGGTTCGGCGGAGTACGCCCGGAGGAACCCAAGGGCCTCGGCCGCCCCGGCCCGGACTCCGGCGACCTCGGAACGGAGTTTCGCTGCGTTGGCCGCCACTTGCAGCCCATAGGGGCCTTGCGGGGCCTCGCCGGCAAAGACACTGTCGAAGAGAAGCGTTATTACAAGCGGCAGATGAACGAAGATCCGAAGCATCGGTTGCGGAAGCCCTGGGGTGGCTGTCTGTCGCTGGGGGTCGAAGCAATCCACCCACCTTATGCTCCCCGACGCCGGTTTTCAAGCCATCTCGAACTGTAGCCGCCACCGCCGGGTTCATCCCGGCGGGGCGATGATTGGCAGCTAACAACTCCTATGCCTCAAAATCGTGACCGCCACCGCCGGGTTCATCCCGGCGGGGCGATGATTGGCAGCTACAAGCGCAATCCCCCTAAGATCTTGCGCTTCTTCGCTCGCGCCGCGCAGCCATGCCGAACGGTGCCAGCGAAAAAGCGACGCCGTGGCGGGTCTGTCGTAGCTGCCAATCATCGTCCCACCGACACAAGGTCGGCGGTGACGCTTCCGGTCCGAGACGCCGTTTGTAGCTGCCAATCATCGTCCCGCCGACGCAAGGTCGGCGGTGACGCTTCCGGTCCGAGACGCCGTTTGTAGCTGCCAATCATC
>CAYTJV010000018.1:16873-25177 GCA_964438165.1 uncultured Planctomycetaceae bacterium
GTCCCGCCGACACAAGGTCGGCGGAGACGTTTGCAATATGAGAAACCATCTTCGCATGCCGTGCGACTTGGGCCCATTGGCGGAGTGCCGTCAACAGGCAATAATCGACGCATGAGCTACTTGATCGGCACGGACGAAGCCGGCTATGGGCCGAATCTCGGGCCGCTGGTGATTTCCGCCAGCGTGTGGGAAGTGCCGGAGGGGGTGCGGGCCGACGATCTGTACCAGGTTCTCGAAGGCGTGGTCTCATCGGCCGCGGGCCACGCGGCGGGGTCCTCGCCGCGCATGGTCATTACCGACTCGAAAGCGCTTTATCAGTCGGGCAAGGGGCTGTCGGGCTTGGAGCGCGGCGTGCTTGTGGCCTTGGCTCTTTTGGGACATCGGCCCGCTGTCTGGCGCGACGTTTGGGATGCCCTTGCGCCCGATTCATCCGATGCCCGGCGCGCCGTTCCGTGGTACGCCGAATACGACGCTCCCGTGCCGCTGGAAGCCGCCTGCGGCCCGGTGCAGGCGCTGGCGGAGTCTGTCGAGCAAGGGCTGCGATCCGCCGGGGTGCGCCTGGTCGGGCTTTCAAGCCGGGCGATCTTCGAGGCGGAATTCAACCAACTCGTCGGTCGCCACGGCTCGAAGGGGACGCTGCTCTCCCACGCCACCCTGGAACTAGCCGCCCGGAGCCTCGCGCCGCTGCGGTGCGGGCCGGTCTCGGTGGTCTGCGACAAGCACGGCGGGAGGAACCGTTACCGCGATCTGCTGATGGAATGGTTCCCGGAGTGCCTGATCGAAGTCTACGCCGAGGGACGCGAGGAGAGCCTGTACCGGTTCGGCCCGGCCGAGCGGCGCATCGAGTTCCGCTTCCGCGCCAAGGGCGAGACCTGCCTGGCCACGGCCCTGGCCTCGATGGCCTCGAAGTACCTCCGCGAGCTGGCCATGCGGGCCTTCAACGCCTTCTGGTGCCAACGGGTGCCGAGCCTGAGGCCGACCGCGGGCTATCCCGAGGATGCCGCGCGGTTCAAGAGGTCGATCGCCGCGGCCCAAGCGGAACTTGGCATCGACGATTGCCTGCTGTGGCGATGCCGTTAGGCTCGCACTTCTTGCTCGCGCTGCGCCAAGGTTTTCAGGTGCAACCGGGCCGCTTCCAAGAGTTGTTCGTCTTCGACATCCCACACCTCTTGATCGGTCCATCCCGCGATATTCGCGATCAATTGGCCGAACCGCCACTCGGGATATCGGCGGCGCAGCTCCGCCAGGACGTCGAACAACTCTGATGGATGGGGCGTGGTCATCGCGACGAATCCTTCAAACAGCCGAGTCCCGCGTTTCGAACACGTAGCAGCCATCGCGCGCGTCAATTGTAAGACCTTGCACTTGTTCTGCTATTGCCTTTTCGACGACGACAGTAACGCCGAGAGACTCACTGATCCAGTCGCAGTCAGTACTTGGAGGAAGATCGTACTTGAGGTCGTACGGGGTATTGGGATCATCGGACACTACGACTCGTAGTACCGTGTCGTTCGGATAATTGCAGCTAGCAATTGCACGTGCCGCCAACTCTGCTGCTCGCGGCGTCACATTTACAATATGCCGTCGATTCTCGGACCCCTTGATCTGGGAAAGTCTGTTCTTGCGACGCAACCGCGCCCCGGCGACGAAGCAAACGATGCTCGGTAGCAAGGACGCAACGAATCGGACTACTTCTCGCCGTGCAGAAATAGTATCCGACCTGGCGATCACCGATATGACAAGCGGGACACGTGTAAGGGCTCCCAAAAGGAAGACGATCCCAAGAACGTCAAGAGCTATGATAAGGGCGCGGAAGCCTCGCTTCCTTGTACGCAGATGGACGGCGTCGTTGGACGCCGCTCGGAACAATTCCCGGGCCGCGCTGCTAATCGCATGTTCGCGCACATTACGTCGGCAAGCAGGGCAAGTGCCATCCTCGGATGGCACTACCGGAACGCTACAATGTGGGCAGGTCGTCAGTTCCACGACGATCCTCCTAATCAAGTCCGGCCAATCCCACGATTACGAAGCCGCTGCCGGCGATTCATGGGATCGCTCTTATCTTGAGGGAATGGCCGCGAGTCGGCGCGACAATTTCACGCGCGCTTGCCTGAGCGCCCGCGCCGCGTCGCGTGCGTTCGCAAAAGCTTCTTCGACGGTCTCGGCCTCTGTAATCAGTTCCGGGTCGAGAGGCGAGGTCACGATGTACCCGCCTTCCTCCGCCGCTTCGAGCCTCAGCAGCAACTTGCCATCGCTCACCGTGTATCGCTTTCTCATGCGCAACTCCCGATGGCTGGGGTAGCCGTCTACTTCATGTCTTCCAGCTCGGTGAGCCAGAGGCGGATCTCGTTGTCGTACTCGGCGGCGAGATCGCCCTTGACCAGTTGCCGGTGGAAGGCGGCGGCGCCGGTGCCGGCGAGCAGGTCGGCGGCCTCGGCGCTGGGGAAGCGGCGCATGGGGTCGGGCGCGATCAGGGTGCGGCAGAAATTCAGCAACAGCTCGTTGCGGACCACGTCGGCGGGGAGGATTTGCGGCAGCTTCTGGGCCAGGAACCGCTTGGCCTCCAACAGCTCGCGGAGATTGGGCCGGCCGTCAAACGGCTGCACCCCGGAGAGCATCTCGACCAGCACGTAGCCCAGGCTGGCCAGGTCGGAGCGCGGCGAGCACTCGCCCCCTTCGAGCATCTCGGGCGCCGCGTAGGCCGGCGTACAGGTCCGCACCGGCGGCGGATTGTCCATTTCAATCGCCGAGCCCATGTCGACGATCTTCGCGTCGCCGGTCCGCTTGAGCATGATGTTCGACGGCTTCACGTCGCCGTGCACCACGCCGTTGCGGTGCAGCGCGGCCAGGGCCGCCAGGCAGTCGCGGATGATCGCCATCGCGATCCCCGGCTTCAGCCGCGGCTGCGCCTGCCCCGCGGTCACGATCACCTCGTTGATTTCCCGCCAGCGGCGGGCGCTGACGTGGCCGTAGAGATAGTCGAGCATCTTGCCGGTCAAGATCTCGCTGAGGTCGTAGCCGTCGACCCACTCCATTTCCATGAAGCGGATGCGGTGCCGCTCGACCCAGTTGTGTACGTCCAGCAGGTTGTCCTGCTGGATGGTCGCGATCTTGGCCGCCACCTGGGCGATGCGGCCCATGGCGTCGCCGTAAGCGTGCTCGTCGGAGTACCGCTCGGGCGAGAAGATCTTCAGGGCCACCGGCAGCGTGAAGTTGTCGGTGCCGCGGCGCTCGCTGAGATAAACCACTCCCTGCCCGCCGGAGCCCAGCGGGCGGATCAAACGGTGATACTCGGTCCAGCCGAAACTCTCTTGCTCAATGATGATCCGATAGCGGGCCAACAGGTCTTCGGAACAACAACGCGTAGAAGGGCCTCCCAAGGTTCGGGTGGCGTGTCCTTCGGGAAACGTAGTCGTCGTCATCTTCGTGCCTCAAGTTATGGGCCTTCCGTGCCAAGCCACAGGGACAGTATCTTAGACGCTGGCCGCTCTCGGCGTAAAGAGCGCCCGGCGTCCGGCTCAGAGTCGGAAGTTTACGGCAGTTCTTCCACGACATCCGTCCAGAGGACGCTTCCCGGGCCGCGGATCGGGAACCCCAACTGCTTATCCGACAAGTAGTTGATGAGCGGCTGGCCGCGCTGCCAGCGGTCCAGGTTGGCGCAGACCAAGCGGGTGATGTCGTCCTGCCGCGTGGCGCTTTGGCCTCCCACGTGTGGGGTGATCGTGACGTTCGGCATTTCCCACAACGGGTTATCGGCAGGCAGCGGCTCGGGGTCGGTCACGTCCAGCACCGCCCCGGCGATCGTGCCGCCCTGCAACGCTTCGATCAAATCGCCCGTGACCACCAACGGTCCCCGCGCGACATTTACCAAAAGCGAGCTGCGTTTCATCCTCGCCAGCGCCTCGGCATTGATGATTCGCCTAGTCATGTTATTCAGCGGCAGTGCTAGCACCACGATGTCGGATTCGGACAGCAGCTTGTCGAGGTATTCCGTCGGCCAAAGGCTCTCCACGTAGTCGGGTTTGTCGATCGGGAACATGTCGGTGGCGAGGATCCGCGTTCGGAACATGCTCAAGAGCCGCGCCAGCCTGCGGCCCACGCCCCCGAAGCCGACGATCCCGACGGTGCTGCGGTGCAGGTCGCGGGTCGGAAGCCGGGTGAAATCCCTCTGCTGCTGGGCAAGGAAGAAGGCGGGCAGCCTGCGACACCAGGCCGTCACCAGGGCGATCGTGTGCTCGGCCACCTGATCGGCCAGGACTCCCGAGGCGCTGGTCACGATCACGTCCGAGGCAATGACCGAGGGCACCAGACAGTGATCCATGCCCGCCGCCGACGACTGGATCCAGCGCAGCCGGCCTTGGCGCACCACCCCGTCCCAATCGACCGGGACCTTGGCGTGGCCGCAAAAAATGTCGGCCTCGAACAGGGCCTCGGCAATCCGCTCCTGACCGGCGTCGACGATCTCGGCGTCGGGAATCGCGGCCTGAATCTGGCGAATATGCTCTTTCTCCACCGGATAGCAGAGGACGATCTTCATGCTTGACGCTCCTGTGCCCCACTTCTTGTTCTCGCGCGTAAGCCCCCCATTGTTACCGAACTCCGCGAGCAAACAAAGGCCCCTATGGAGTGCGGCGACTTGTCGCCGCTTTTCCTTGGCGGCACGAGTGGCGGCCGCACAAGAAAGAAAGCGGCGACGAGTCGCCGCACTCTATAGGCCAGAACGTCCCCACCGAAGGTGGCTGCTACGAATGCGGTATATGAAGCTATCATTCGTGGTTAGTGGTGGCCGGTCGCAGTTCAGATTACAATGGCGTTATGCGACGTTGCGGAGGGGTGTTGCTATTTTTCCTGCCTGGCGTGGTCCGCACCTTTCCGCGAATAAAACTGCCCGCCTTATAGCGCTGCCGCGGGTAACGCGCGGCGGCGAGCGGACCCCTTGGCGAGAGGAGGTTTCCCCTGACTGCCAACAGTTTTCGCTTCGGTTGGGCCACCGTGTTGACGCTGGTCATCCTGCGGTTGACCCTTGGCTGTCACTTCCTGTACGAGGGAGTGTGGAAGATCACCCATCCGGAGTTTTCGGCGGAGCCGTTCCTGACGGAGGCCAAGGGACCGGCCGCTCCACTGTTTTATGCCATGGTCGACGACATCGACGGCCGGCGGCGGCTCCAAATGGTGCGCGACGAGAAGGGCGCCCTAGTTCGCGACAAGAGCGGCGTGCCCCAGGTCGCAGCCGACGAGTATCTGGAGAAATGGGAGGCCCTGAAGGTGAAGTTCGTCAGCCGCTATCGACTGAAGAACGAGCAGATCGCTGCCGCCGACGCCCTCCACAAGCAGTACGAGGACTCGCTGCGGAGCTACCTGGCCGACAACGCCGAGGAGATCGCGGCGTACTTCGGCAGCTTGGACCGGTTCGAGGCCGAGAAGGCCCGCGGCGACAACGACGCCCCGTACTCCAAGAAGCGGGTCTGGGACAAGCAGCAGGATCTTCGCAAGCAGGTCAAGGGCTGGTTTTCGGAGCTCGACGGAATGACCGGACGCTTCAAGGCCGGGCTGTGGGGCCTGCTGGAGGAAGACCAGCGGGCCTTGGGCTACCCCGGCTCGGGCTGGAATCCCGTGGAGTGGACGCGAACCGAGCAGATCAACGCTGCCGTGACCTACGGGCTGGCGGCCATCGGGTTGTGCCTGGTGCTGGGATTCTTCACGCGGCTGGCGGCGTTGGGCGGGGCGGCGTTCATGGCCTTCGTGGTCGCCACCCAGCCTTCCTGGCCGACCATCTATCCGCCCGCCCCGGCCGTGGTGGGCCATGCCCTCTTGATCAACAAGGACTTCATCGAAATGGTGGCCCTGCTCACGCTCGCCACGACGGCGGCGGGTCGCTGGGGTGGGCTCGACTACTTTCTCCATCGCTGGTTCGTGGCCCCGTGCTGCGCCTCGCGACAAAAGGCTCCTGCGAAGGGTAAGTAACCCGGAAGTATAGGATAACAAGCCATGTATCTCAGTCCCGAAGAAAAACAGGTCGGCAAGGAGAACTTCAACACGGCGGCGGCCCATGGGCTGTCGCGGCGCGATCTCTTGAAGGGCACGATCGCGGCCGGCCTGGTCGCCGGTGGCGGCCTGGGCTCGTTCTACTACGGCTACGGCAAATCGCTGGGCAATCCGCTCCGCGTGGGCGTGATCGGCACGGGCGATGAAGGCAGCGTGCTCTTGGGCGCGGTCAATCCCGAGTTCATCCAGGTGGTGGCCATCGCCGACATCCGGCCCTACAACATTCACCGCGCGTTCCACGGCGACTGGTACAGCGACGAGCAGCTCAAAGTGCGGCCCGGACTGTTGGCCAAGTACGGCTGGAAGACGGAAGACGACGCCCGCAGGTACGTCAAGGTCTACGACAAAGACTACAAAGATCTGATCGCCGACCCGAACGTCGAGGCGATCGTCATCGGCCTGCCGCTGCACCTGCACGCCCAGGTGGCCATCGAGGCCATGAAGGCCGGCAAGCACGTGTTGACCGAGAAGCTGATGGCCAAGACCGTGGCCGAGTGCAAGGAGATGACCAAGGTCGCCGCGCAGACCGGCAAGATCCTCGCCGTCGGCCACCAGCGGCACTACAACATCCTTTACGACAACGCCAAGGACATCATCAAGAACGGCCTGATCGGCGAGCTGCACTACATCCGCGCCCAGTGGCATCGCGGCAACATGCCGGGCAAGGACAGTTGGGCCCAGCCGCTTCCCCCCGGCACGCGCAAGGGCGACAAGGGCGACGACAAGCTGGCCAAGGACCTCGACAACTGGAAGAAGCAGCTCGCCAAGGCCGAAGGCTTGGACATCGAGAAGTGGCAGAAGAAGATCGCCCAGCTCGAAGCCCAGATCAACGACAAGATCGTCGACGCCGCCAAGCACGGTTACGAGCCGAAGGTCGTCAAGGACGCAGCGGGGAACGTCAAGTATCAGGCCTCGCCGCTGGAAGAGCTCATCCGCTGGCGCCTCTGGGCGCGGACCGGCGGCGGGCTGATGGTCGAGCTGGGCAGCCACCAGCTCGACGCGGCCAGCATCTTCATCGCCGCCCTGCACGAAGCCGCGGCCAAGGACAAGGGCGAAACCAAGCACGTCCACCCGCTGAACGTGTCAGCCGGCGGCGCCCGGTCGCTATTCGACTGGGACCGCGAGATCGAAGATCACCTCTACTGCGTGCTCGAGTTTCCCGCGCCGAACTACGATCCCAAGGACCCGTTGGGCCGGCTCCGCAAGATCGGCGTGTCGTACGCCTCGATTAACGGCAACGGCTTCGGCGGCTACGGCGAGATCGTCTTCGGCACCAAGGGGACGCTGATCCTCGAGCGGGAGAAGGAATCGTTGCTCTTCAAGGAATCGGACACGAAGAGCAAGATCGAAGTCAAGGAGGGCAAGGGCGGGCCGACGATCGACACCCAGGCCAGCCCGGGCGCGGGCGGGCACGCCGCCGCCCAGGGCGCGGCGGCCATCGGACCCGACGTCAGCCGCGGCTACCGTGAGGAACTGGAACACTGGGCCTGGTGCATCCGCAATCCCGACCCGAAGAACCAGCCCCGCTGCCGCCCCGAGGTGGCCATGGGCGACGCGGTCATCGCCCTGACCACCAACATCGCCGCGCGCAAAGGGATGCGGATCAACTTCAAAGAAGAGTGGTTCGACTACAAAAAGCCCGAGACCCCGGAAACCGATCCCGAGATCAACAAGAGCTAGCGCTGAATTCGGGTTCCTTCCTGTTGTCTCCGGGCCGCTTCCCATCGTGCGTGGGCGCCTCTTTGGAACTGCTCGAAGGCCAGCCCCCTGTCCTTGGCGCCGCCCATCCTGTCGAACACGGCTTCGGCTTTCTCCTCAGCCTCTTTTACCCAGTAGGCCGCGAATTCCACTTGGGACACTTGGCCATCCTCGTCGGCATCCATGCTCTTGAAGACTTCCGCCGTGGTGGTTTTCGGCGTCGCCTCGATCTGGTTCGGGGCAACCTTCTTGGCCCATTCTTGGCGGGCCTTGGCGACCTGATCGAGGGTCAGGAGCTGATCCGGTCCGCCGCCGACCTTGATGAAGATGCTCTTCGCCACCTGGTCGGCCATCCTTTTGTGGGCGACAATGAACTCCATCTGCGACAGGACACCGTTGCGATTGCTGTCCATCTTGTCGAAGCGTTCCCGCAGCGTCATCGTCGGCTTCTTGGGAGGTTCCGGCTGCTCGGCCAGAGAACCTCCTGCCACCATGCCCGCGATCATCATGCTTAAGATTGGAGCGCAGATCTTCACGGTAACAACCTCCTCACTCTAAGGC
>CAYTJV010000018.1:25187-27789 GCA_964438165.1 uncultured Planctomycetaceae bacterium
CCCTCCAACCGTCCCAACCTTGCCAGCACCCGCCGGCAACCGCGTTCCCCAGTTCGACGAACGGCTGCTCTGCGGCCCTGGTCGGTTCGCCGCCTCGGGAAAACGCCCCCCTGGGTACAATTATTTGCAGCCACGTCCCAATCGGCTAGCCTCAGCGAACCAGGGTGCTCGCCCAGCCCGGTCTGACTCTCGTGGGTGATGGCAGAGTCCCCTATGGCTCACTGCTATGGCAACTGCTTTAGTCACCATTGGCATCTCCACGTGGGTCGGTTTCTCCGAAACCGACTTCCGCGTCACGGAGTGACGCGGCCACGTGGGTGTTCTTGATCGGCGGGAAAGTGTTCAAGGGTAATGTCCCGCACCTCGGCCAACCATTGGCATCGCTGCTCGGGCGTGCTCATGACGATCGACTCGAAGTTCCGCCGGCGGAAATCCTTGACGCCGCAGAAGCCGAAGGTGCACGTCTTCCAGAGGTTCTCCAGGGGGTCGCCGAAGAGGGCAAGCTCCACGTCGCGCGGGGTGTTGGAAGTGGTGAAGACCACGGCCCGCTTGCCCGCCAGGTGCTCGATCACCGCCCCGCCCGGCCCGAATTCGTAGGCCACTCCTTGGCGGAGCACCCGATCGGTCCAGCCCTTGAGGATCGCGGGCGGCTGGGCCCACCAATTCGGGTGTACCACCATGTAGCCGTCGGCCGCGCGGACCTCGTCGCAGTGCCGCTGGATGATGGGGTTTTGCGGGGCGTCCTTGGGGATCTCTTCGTGGGGAAGGATCGGATCGAACCCTTCGGCATACAGGTCGTGATAGATCACTTCATGGCCGCCGGCCTTGAGCGCCGCCACGGCCGTCTCGGCAATCGCGTGACAGAAACTCCCCGGCTTCTGATGGCCGAGGATGACGAGGACTTTCATGGCAGGCGAACTCCCGGAAGCTTAGGAACGGATCACGCAAAGGCGCGAAGACGCAAAGGACAAAAGGGAAGTGAGTTCACCACGGAGGCACGGAGAACACGGAGAAGAAGAGAAAGTACCCTCCGTTGCTTCCGCGGCTCCGTGGTTATTTTGTCTTCATTCTTCGTCCTTCTTAGCGTCTTTGCGCCTTGGCGTGAGGTATCTTATCGCGCTACTGGGGGCGCCTCAACGACCTGGAAGGCATCGGCGACTTCGCGGGGCACGCGGGCCGGCTGGCGGGTGGCGTAGTCGATGAAGGCCCAGCGGGTCTCGGCGGTGGCCAGGATCCGGCCGTCGGACTTGCGGCAGATCTGGTAGCGGCGCAACGACGTGGCCTTGCGCATCGTGGCGACCCAAGTGCGCACGATCACACAATCGCCGGCAAAGGCCGGCTGGAGGTACTCAATCGCGTGAGCGCGGACCACCCACCCCAGTCCCAATCGAAAATAGCGATCCGCCGGCCAGCCCAGGGCGCTGGAGTGGGCCAGGGCCGCCGCCTGCATCCACTCGACGTAGGCCACGTTGCCGGCGTGCTGCAGCGCATCGATCTCGTCGGCGCCGACCGTGTGCTCGTATTCGAAGACCATGAGCATGGGGCTGATCTGGGTCTTGGGTCTTAGACCTTGGGCCCCGGTGCCAAGACCTAAGACCCAAGCCCAAAGACCTACTCGGCTCCGTTCGGTCCGCCCCACGCCCAACCCCTATCCCCCAACCCCTACCCCCTGCTCAGCGGATGCTCATATCGCAGCTCAGGCCGCCGGCCGCGTGGAGGTAGGCTTGCCGCACGTAGTCGGCCACCATGCGGTCGGCGCTGAACCGCCACGCCAGGGAGCTGATCGAATTCATCATCCGTTTGATCCACTGCCGCGGCAAGCCGTCGATGTCGCGATCGTAGTACAAGGGGATGACCTGCTTCTGGAGCACTTCGTGGAGGGCGTCGGAGTCGCGGGCGTCGGTCACGTCGTCGCGCACGTGGCTGGCCCCCTTGCCGATCGCGAAGCCGTTGGCGCCGTCGTAGGCCTCGGCCCACCAGCCGTCGAGGATCGAGAGGTTCAGCGCTCCGTTGAGCACGGCCTTCTGGCCGCTGGTGCCGGAGGCCTCCAGCGGGCGGCGGGGCGTGTTGAGCCAGACGTCGACCCCCTGCACCAGGTGGCGGCAGACGTGGAGGTCGTAATCCTCGACGAAGGCCACGCGGCCGGCGAAGCGGGGATCGTGACGGAGGTTGGCGATCCGCTGGATCAGACGCTTGCCCGGCTCGTCGGCGGGATGGGCCTTGCCGGCGAAAATGAGCTGCAGCGGCCGCTCCGGATCGTTGATGATCGCCGCCAACCGGTCAAGGTTGGAGAGGATCATGTCGGCGCGCTTGTAGGTGACGAAGCGCCGGGCGAAGCCGATGGTGAGGATATTGGGATCGAGCATGTTGCGGGCCGCCTCGACGCTCTCGTCGCTCTCCCCGCGGCGCCGGCACTGCCGGCTCACGCGCCGGCGCACGAACGCCAGAAGCTGGTTCTTCAGCGCGTGGTGCGTTTCCCAAAGCTCGCCCGGGTCGACGTTGTGGATCTCCTGCCAGACCTCCGGCTCGCCCATCCGCCGATCCCAGTCGGCGGGGAAATGGCGGTCGTAGAGCTGCTGCATCTGGTGGGCGAGCCAACTGG
>CAYTJV010000019.1:0-27729 GCA_964438165.1 uncultured Planctomycetaceae bacterium
GGGTCGCCGGGGTCCACGCGGCTGCCGTAGTCCGTTACTTCGGAAGCGGCGGTTGAATTGTCCGTCGCGGTGGACGTGCCGACGGCGGTGGTGTACGTGCGTTGTGCCGTCGACATGGCGCCGTCATACGTTGTGTCGTACCCGTCGATTGCGGCGTTGTAGGCCGCCAGCGCAGCCGGATCCACAGACAACGCCAATCGCATCTCAAGCAACTCCACCGCCAAGCATCGGGTGGCGTTCCACCTCTTCCGAACCTTACTCTTACCCCCCCCCCAGGACTGCCATACATCGAGCACTTGTCATCTCTGCACCTCCCGGCGATCGAATCGCCGAACCAAGAGTACCGCAAACACAACCACCGTCCCACTCGGAAAACACAAGCTCAGGCAGATCGGAAATTGCCGCCGCATCAAGCGTAACAAGAGCCACAATATGCGTCAACACCCGAGCATCGCAAGGAATTAGGTTACGCCAAACGACGATAGCACTTCAACCGAACTGACCGCGCGGCAACGGGGATCCGCCCGCTCCGACGAATCGGCTGGACGCCGGGTAGTGCCAGTCAGTCCAATCGGCCGAGCAAATCGCAGCCGAACACCGCGGCCGACTCCGCGTGGCGGACGACCGAAGCGCGTATCTTCCTTTGGGGCAAGGAGTTACGCAGCCGGACCAAATCCTCGGCGAAATCAAACTGGTGTTGCAGGCGCAGTAGACGGGCCACTATAATCCGGCCCCTTACTGGGCGATCCGTGGATCGGCGGTGGGGGACTTCTCGGGTAGGGTTCGGTTTACGGCTCGGCGGGAAAGCATCTCATCGTGCGTCAGTTATACCCTGTGCTTTGGGTGGCCACGCTCGGATTGGGCGCAGTGATCTTGCTGCGACCCGGCGGCCTAGGGACCCTGCTTGCCTTGGCGGCCAACTGGGACAGCCCCCCCTGGTCCGACACGTACACCCCGCCGGCAACGCGATCCCCCGCGTTGCCGCCCAGGGCCAGCGCACCGAGCGCGCCAGGCGCGAGCTCGCGTCCGGCGGCCTGGCCGCAAGCGGCGTCGGGCGCGAGCGATCCATACGGTGAAGACCCGCGGGACGCCGATATGCGGCCAGACCCGTCGCGGGCCAATCCGCTCGGATACTCGCCACCTTTGCCGCCGGCCGATCGCGACGCAACCGGCCAGCCGCCAGCCGATCGCCAGCCATGGCCGGGACCGCCCTTGACCGAAGCGGTTGGGCCGGAAGCCGAATCGCCGCTTCCAGGAAGATACCCGGAGACCAGTGCGGGGACAGCGGAGCCGGACCTACCAGTCGGCTCCCAACGACCTGTCGCCGCGGATATGCCACCACGGCCCGACGCGACCCCTTGCGAGGGCGCCGAGATCCTCGGCCGGATCGGTTCCGAAGTGATCCTCGCCAAGGAGCTATCGTGGGGGATTGCGGAATTGCGGTCCCAGAACAAGGAAGCGCCCAAGGACTTGCTGGAAGCCAAGATCCGCGAGATCCTCAAGCAGCGACTCGCCCAGAGAATCGATGAGAAACTGATCGTGCAGGACGCGCGGCGCACGATCCCAACCGACAACTTCCCCAAAATCAAGGACAACGTGGCCCGCGAGTTCGAGTCCTCGCAAGTCCCCCGATTGACGAAAGCGACCGGCGCCCGCACGCGGCAAGAACTGGAAAATGCGATGGAGGCTTCCGGAAGCTCCTTGGAGATGCAGAAGCAAAACTTCGTCGATGGGGTCCTTGCCCACGAGTGGCTGAGGCAGCAAGTGAAGATCGACGAGGACGTGGGCCACGAGCAAATGCTGACCTGCTATCGCGAGCACGCCTCCCAGTTCGAGACCCCCGCCCGAGCCCGGTGGGAGCAACTGACGGTGAGAATCTCACGGTTCCCGGGCCGCGAGGAAGCGCATGCGGCACTTGCCCAGATGGGGAATCACGTCCTCGACGGGGCGCCGCTGGCCGAGGTGGCCAAGGCCCAGTCGCACGGCTCGACAGCCCAGCACGGCGGCGCCTGGGACTGGACCAGCCAGGGCAGCCTGGCGTCGCCACTGCTCGACCGGGCGATCTTCGGCGACGGCGTGCGACCGGGGATTCCGGTCGGAGCGATCAGCCCGATTCTCGAAGAGGAGCAGGCCCTGCACATCATCCGCGTCGTAGAAAGAGAAGTCCCCCGGCGCACTCCGTTCGTCGAAGCCCAGGTTGAGATTAAGAAGAAGATCCGCGCCGAACGGGAAGTCAAGGCCAAGCAAGACTACCTGGCCAAGCTCCGCCGCCAGACGCCCGTCTGGACCGCGTTCGACGCCCCCGCCACGGCCGAGCGGCCAGTCCCGAATCGCTACCTCCAGTAGCACGCCCCGCGCAAACTACTTCAAGTCCATCCGTTTCACCGGGATGAGGCGGTGGCCTAGCATATCGACCGCGGCTTGGGACTGTTCCAGGATGACGTATCCGATCAGCGGTTCATAGTCGCCGTTTGCCGGTTCCATGTCCAGGAACAGCACTTCGTTGTAGATCGGTCGAAATCCCTCGATCTGAATCCGCACCGGGCCACAGATCGTGCCTTCCACTGTCGCTTGTGTCGCGGTCTCCAGGGGAACCGTTGCGATCTGTTCCAGGTCCCCCAAGCGATCTCGCCAGGCGCTGGGCAACACCATGTAAGACGCCCCCGTATCAACCAGGGCGTCGCATCGGATCTTGGCCTCGGGATCCGCGAGATTCTCGATCTTCACGGACGCTACAATTCTGCCCATCTCCATCTCCCTGTCAGGCGTCTGGTGCTCCCAATGGATGCCGAGCGGCCAGCCTGTGATGCATCGACCGCACGTTGTCGATTCTATCCCCGACCAGAGAGGTGGTCAATCCTCCCGCGCTCGTTCGTGCGCTGTCCCCCATGCCGCGAATCTTCACCGGCGGGCTATAGGCTGCACTCGGCGCCAAGCCGACGCGGAGCCTCGCCAACGAGAAAGTCATGTGTGGTAGTCGGCGTTGAGCCGCACGTACTCGACGGTCAGGTCCGTGGTCCAGAAACGCCCCTTGGCGTTGCCTTCGCTGAGCTGAAGCTGGATGTACGTATCGCGGCTGTTGCGGATCGAATCGGACACGGCCTTGGCATCGAACTCAGCCGGCGAGCCGCCCTGGTAGAGCAAATGGCCGTTGAGGTGCAGGGTGATCTTGTTGGGATCGAAGCCAACGCCCGCATAGCCGGCCGCCGAGACGATCCGGCCCCAGTTGGGATCGGCGCCGTAGATCGCCGTCTTCACCAGGGGGCTGTTGGCGATCGTGCGCCCGATCTGGAGGGCGTCGTCGCGCGACGCGCACCCGCCCACCTCGATCGTGATCAAATGACTCGCGCCCTCGCCGTCGGCGGGAATCGCCCGGGCCAACTCGGCCGAGACCTCGTTAAGCTGCTGGCCGAAGGCCACCAGATCGTCCCCGCCCAGCGGACCGCCGCCCGCCTCGCCATTCGCCAAGAGCAGCACCGTGTCGTTGGTGCTCATGTGGCCGTCGACGTTGATGCAATTGAAGCTGTCGGCCACGGCGGTCGCCAGTGCGGCCTGAGCCGACGGGACATCGAGCACGGCGTCGGTCAGAATAACTCCCAGCATCGTGGCCAGATTCGGGCCCATCATGGCAGCCCCTTTCACCATGCCGGTAATCTGGATTTCCCGCCGCTTGAGCGAGAACGTGCGGCCGGCGAGTTTGTGTACCGTGTCGGTGGTCATCATGCCGCGGGCCGCGGAGATCAGGGCCTCTTCGTCCGATCCGAGTTGCGCCTTCGCCGACTCGATTCCCCGCGCAATCAAGTCCATAGGCATGTAGTGGCCGATCACCCCCGTCGACAGCACCAGAGCCTGATCTTCCTGGGCGCCGCACGCTTCGGCCGCCAGCCGGGCCATCTCGTGAGCGTCTCGCAGTCCGCGCTCTCCGGTGCAGGCGTTGGCGTTGCCCGAGTTGACGATGACCACGCGCACGCGATCGCTGGGCGTGCGAGCGCGGTCCAGCGCCACCGGCGCGGCGTAGACGAGGTTTTGGGTGTAAACCCCGACCGCCACCGCCGGCCCTTCGGACATGATCAGCGTCAGGTCCTGTTTGCGCAGATCGCGCTTCAGACCACAGTGTACGCCGGCCAACAAGAACCCTTTGGGAACGCGGATTGCCATAGATATCGCACTCTCCTCGCTACCGGACGCGATGACTAGAAAGGAAATATCAAATTGAAAATTGCAAATATCAAATTGCAAATATCAAACGACAGATTGAGTGGCGGACTGCTACTGCTCCAAACAGACCTTGCCCTGGCGGTTTTTCAATTTGATATTTGCGATTTGCAATTCTCAATTTGCAATTCCCTCCGCTCAGGTTCACAGGGCCGTCGTCTCAGGATAGCCGTACATCAGGTTGAAGTTCTGCACGGCGGCGCCGGACGCTCCCTTGATAAGGTTGTCGATGCAACTGATCGTGATGATCCGGCCGCGGACCACGCGGGCCGTTACGTCGCAGAAGTTCGTGCCTGCGCTGTCCTTGGTGCCCGGAAGGTGGTCGATGACCCGCACGAACGGCTCGTCGGCGTAAAAATCGCGCAGTACCTGGAGGACCTTCTCTTCCGAGGCCTCGCCGATGGGCACGCTGTAGGTGGTGGTGAGAATGCCCCGGTCCATGGGAATCAGATGCGGGGTGAAGATCACTTCCACCTTCGTCCCCGCGACCCGGCCGAGGACCTGATCGATCTCCGGCGTGTGCCGGTGGCGTCCCACGTTGTAGGCCGAGACGCTTTCGTTGCACTCCGGATAGTGAGTGGTCAGCTTCAGTGTGCGTCCCGCCCCCGAAACCCCGCTCTTCGAGTCGACGACAATCCCCGTCGGCTCGACAAGTGCGGCCTTCAAGAGCGGCGCGAGGGCCAGAATCGCGGAGGTGGGGTAACAGCCCGGATTGGCCACCAGGTTCGCCCCCACGATCCGCTCGCGAAACAGCTCGGGCAGGCCGTAGACCACCTTGCCGAGCCGGCCCGGATCGGCGTGCTTCTCGCCGTACCAGGCGGCAAACGATTCGGCGCTTTCAAGGCGATAGTCGGCGCTGAGATCGACCACGCGGCATCCGGCATCCAGCAAATGGGGGATCGCGGTCGCGCTGGCGCCGTGAGGCAGACAACTGAACACGCACTCGGCCTTCGACACCACCTCGCTTGGCCCCAAGTTCTCAAGATTCAACTCCAAGCGTCCGTTGAGCGAGGGGTGAATCATCGCCACTGGCGGACTCCCCTCCTGCCGGCTTGTCAGCGCTACAATCTCAGCGTGCGGATGCCGCAGGAGGAGCTTGATCAACTCCACGGCGGTATATCCGGTTGCCCCAAGGATGGCAATTCGCGTCATCTCTCAAGAAACTCCCAGTCGTGCGTGTACTGCAAACGGGGGTAGATCGCAGGGTAGGTCCCGCAGTGCCGCCGCAACCCGAGAGTATACCGGCCGTGCGATCCGGTCGCCAAGGGGGGTAAAGTCGTACGGAGCAAGGCGCTCCATCGCAAATCGCGTGGTCCTGACGAGCGGCGGTTCCGGTATATCCGATCCGAGGCATGTGGGCTGTGACCCGAGAAACGGAATCGGACGCTGCTTCCGCACTCTCCGAAGACTTCGGAAACCTCGGCTGCCTTATCCACAGAAAAATCGACGCCATGATCGTGGGCCGTCGCATAGCTGGCAATCAGCCTCCCGCCGGGGCGAGCCCGCCACTGCCGGCCTCGTGCCGGTGTGACGTTGATTGGCAGCTACGGCCCAGCGCACGCCGCCTCTCCCCTCACCGCCTGGCGAGCCCGGTGGTGAGTCGGACACGTCAGTCCTCTTGGCGGGCGGGCGCGAAGCGGTTAAGGTATTGTCTGAAATGCTGCACGGCAGGAACCGCACAAGGAGATCTCACCCATGAACATGAAGCGCATCGGCACGGCGTTGGTGATCTGGCTGGCACTCGTTAGCGCGGTGAAGGCCGCCGAGCAGCCGGCCTATCCGTTCTTTCCGTTCTGCATCGACTGGCACGACGCCAAGAAGCGTTCGTTCGATGAGCAAGCCCCGATGCTCAAGGAGCTCGGCTATGCAGGGGTGGGGCACATCTGGCTCGATAAGGTTGCCGAGCGAATCAAGACGCTCGACGACGCTGGCCTGAAGCTGTTTCAGATTACCATGACCGTGGACGTGACGCCGGACAAAAAGCCTTACGATCCGCGATTCAAGGACGTTTTGGCCCTGGTCAAGGGGCGCGGCGTGCAGTTCCCGCTGTTGTTGAACGGCATGAAGCCGTCGGACCCGTCGGTTGACCCGCACGCGGTGGAAATCCTCCGCGAGATGTCGGACCTGGCCCGCGACTCCGGATCGCAATTGCTCCTCTATCCGCACCTCGGCTCCTGGGTCGAGCGCATCGAGGACTCGATTCGCGTGGCCGACAAGGTCGACCGCCCGAACGTGGGCGTGATGTTCAACGTGTGCCACTGGCTGCGGGTCGATAAGAGCCGCGACTACAAGCCGCTTTTGAAGCAGGCCATGCCGCGGCTCTGGGCCGTGTCGATCAACGGGGCCGACGAGTTCGACGACAAGCCCGGCTGGAACAAGTACATCCAGCCGCTCGATAAAGGCTCGTTCGACATCGGCGGGTTCTTGCGCACTCTCAAGGAGCTGGGCTACAAGGGCCCGATCGGGCTGCAATGCTTCGGCATCGGCGGCGACGCCCGCGAGCACCTCGCCCGCTCCATGGACGCCTGGCGCAAGCTGGGCAAAAACCTGGGAGAGTAGCGGGCCTTTGGAGTGCGATGGATTGGCATCGCTTTCTTTTTCAGTCCGCGGAGTGTTGACGGGAAAAAGAAAGCGACGACGAGTCGCCGCACTCCAAAGGGGAAAGGATCATCGTGAATGAAACTTCTCAAAGACGACAGCGCCTCGCTGGAGCCGCTCCGGGGACGCACGGTGGCCGTGCTCGGCTACGGGAACCAGGGGCGGGCGCAGGCGCTCAATTTGCGCGATAGCGGAGTGAAGGTGATCGTCGGCAACCGCGACGACAGCTACCGCCAACAAGCGGTTGCCGATGGCTTCGAGCCGCTCTCGGTTCCCGAGGCGGCCGCGGCGGGCGACGTGCTGCTCGTGCTCACCACGGACGAATCCCAGCCGGCGATCTGGGCAGAGCAGATCGCCCCGGGAATTCGCAGCGGTGATGCGCTGGTCTGGGCGAGCGGCTACAACGTGGGCTTTGGGCTGATCGTGCCGCCCAAGCACGCCGACGTGGTCCTGGTGGCGCCGAGGATGACCGGCAATATGGTCCGGACGCTGTTCGAACACGGCAAGGGGGCGCTGGCCCAGTTCGCGGTACACCAGGATGCCACCGGGCAGGCCCGCCAGCTCGCATTGGCCCTGTGCAAAGGGATCGGCTGTACGCGCGGCGGGGTGTTCGAGTCGTCGTTCCGCGAGGAGGCCGAGTTGGACCTGTTTGCCGAGCAGGTGGTCTGGCCCGTCCTGACCGCCTGGATGCGGGAGTGCTTTGAGTTGGGCGTGGAGGTCGGCTTCTCGCCGGAGCTGATGGTCATGGAGCTCTATGCTTCCGGAGAGACCGCCGAGATCATGCGGGCCATGGCCTGCAACGGGTTCTTCCGCCAGATGACCCACCACTCCACCACCAGCCAGTACGGCACCCTCTCGCGTACGTCGTTCCAAAAGTATGTTGGTCCCTTGCGGCACGCCGTGCGTGAGCAGTTGGAACGCGGTGCAGAGTGCTCGTGCAAGAAGACGGCGGGCACCTGCCGAAAACTGCTGAAGCAGGAATCGGCCATGTGGACCTTCGTTTGGGTTGAAGGTGTCGAACCGACCAGTAACGGCCCCGAACGCACGTTGCGCCATGGCGTGTTGTGGCGGAAAAGCAGCGGCGGGACAGATAGCCCGGCAGGCAGTCGGTTTGTCGAACGGATGCTCAGCGTGGTGGCCACGTGTCGGCAGCAGAAACGCAGCGTCCTGGAGTTCCTCACCGCATGCTGTCGCGCCCGGCTTGACGGCAGCCGCGCTCCGAGCCTGCTACCGGGCAAAGCGATGTCTGCGGCGGCCGCGTGACAAGGCAATTTGGGCCACCCGGGAACAGAAACAGCCGCCGACCTGTCCCGGGAGGGAAATTCTTGGAGAGATTCTCCCGAATCTGCGGATTTCTTGGGGGCGGGGCGCCCGCGTATTGGCTTGACTTCCCTGGTCCGCCGATTTAGACTCACGGCAGCGCCGTTAGGCTGAGTCCGGTGTGGACTGGACCTTGAACGGCTACTGCGACGCAAAAGGTTGCCTCCAAATATGGTTTAGGAATTGCCACTCAAGAGAAGGGAAAAAGAACATGGTAATCAGACAGGGCTATGGAATCCGGGCGGTGGCGCTGGCCGTGATGGGGGCCGCCGTCGGATGCGGCGCCCCGACCCTCTCGCCATTGGCGGCGGCCGAGCCGGGCGCCAAGGTGCTTCCCGCTGCAGAGATTGCGACATATCCCGACGGCCGGCCCGCCGCGAAGTATCGCCTCGAAGCCAAAGACTACGGCGTTGTTTTCCGGCACGGCCAGGGACCGAATCAGTGCGACTATTTTGGCGCGCGCGACGTATGGGTGTGGGAACATCGCGGCAGTTACTACATGCACTACGACGGCGCGGGGCCGAAGGGTTGGCTCACCTGCCTGGCCACCAGCGGGGATTTAGTGAACTGGACTGCGAAGGGTCCCGTGCTGGAGTTGGGCAAACCGGGCGCCGACGACTCGGCCTCGGCCTCCTACGGCGTGACGTACTTCGACGGCAACGTCTGGCACATGTTCTATATGGGCACTCCACACGTAACTCCTCCGCCCGATCTCGTACCGGCTTTTCCGTACTTGACGCTCAAGGCGCGCGGCAATTCTCCCGCCGGGCCGTGGACCAAGCAGCCGGACGTCGTTCCATTCCGCCCCAAGCCGGGAACGTATTACAGAGACACCGCAAGTCCCGGCCACATCATCAAGCAGCGTGATGAGTACCTCATGTTCTTCAGCGCCGCGATGAAGCGGACCATCGGCATTGCGCGGACGAAAGACCTCGATGGACCGTGGACCATCGACCCGCGGCCGATCGTGCCGCCCGAAGAGCAGGTGGAAAACACCTCGCTCTACTTCGAGCCTGCCAATCAGACTTGGTTTCTCTTCACCAACCACGTCGGCCAAAAAGTAAAAGACGGCCTGGAATACACCGACGCCCTCTGGGTCTACTGGACCAAGGACATCGACCGTTGGAACGCGGCAAACAAAGCTGTTGTGCTGGACTCGCGAAACTGCACGTGGTCGAGACACATCATCGGATTGCCCTCCGTGGTCGCGGTTGGCAATCGGCTGGCCGTGTTCTACGACGGCAACAGCGCTGAGAGGATGCCCACGGGGCACAAGAACCACATGAATCGCGACATGGGGGTGGCATGGCTCGACCTCCCGCTCGTGCCGCCGCTTTCCGAATCAGGCGATCCCCTTTACCCTGCCTCCCGCACCCCCGGTTTTGATTTCCCCGACTTTCCTGGCGGTGGAAAGTCAGCCGCCGTAGTCCTTGGCGGATAGCCCCAGCAGTTTGAGGAGCCTGCGTTGAAGGCGTGTCAGTTCCGTGACCATGACCTCGGGAGAACGCTGGGGGTGCGTCAGCGTGTGCCGTTGCACGGACTCGAACAGGTCGATCACCCGCCGCGCCGTCGGCCAGCGGCAGGCACGCCCTTCCGGGTACAGGGGCAACGCCTCGATCCCCTTTCCCTGCATCGCCTGACGCAACTCGCGCTCCAACAACGCCTCCACCAACAACGCGAAGAAGTACACGCCCAACAAGGCCTGGATGCGATGGACCGTCTTGAGATACACCGGCGCTACCTCGAAGTCGGTCTTCAACTGCGAGAACCGCTTCTCGATCGTCGGCTGTCGCTTGTAGGTCTTGAGCAGTTCCAGTTCGCCGAGGTCGGCGACGTTGGTCACCAGCGGAAAGATGCCGTCGCTGGCGGCGTCGGCGGCGACCCGGGTGTCGTCGATGCGATAAGCGAGGTCGAACCGGGTGGCGACGTTCTTCACGTAGCGGGTGTCCTTGCCCGGCCGCCCGCGATGGTCTTGGTGAAACGTCTGGAGGGTCTGCGGCTGGACTTCGGTGACGATCCACGCAGCAGCCCCGCACGCCTGGAGGATCTCCGCCACCGCCTCGGCGACCTTGGCCTCCTGACGGTAGCGGGTCCGCGGCGAGCGGAGTTTCTCCAGCAGCGCGGCCAGTTGTTTCAGTGCCCGCTCGATCCGCCCGCTGCGGGCGACGGCGTCCAGCTCGGCCTTGCGCCGGCTGTGATACCACACGGGAAATGTTTGAGAGGACAATCGACGGAGATCCACGATGAAAGTACCCGCCATCCAAAGACTGCGTAAGAAGTTGGCCGGCGATGAGCCGGTGTTCGGCCTGTGGATCACGTTGGAATCACCAAGTGTTGCCGAAATGGCCGTTGCCTTGGGCCTCGACTGGATCGTGATCGACGCCGAGCACGGGCACCTCGACTGGAAAGAAATCGTCGAACACGTCCGCGCGGCGGTCCGCAGCGATACGGTGGTTCTGGTTCGGGTAGCGGAAATCAACGGCGGGCTCATCAAGCGGGCGCTGGACATTGGGGCCGACGGTGTGGTCGTTCCCTGGGTCGAGTCCGCTGAGCAGTTGCAGCAGGCCGTGGCGTTTGCCCGGTATCCGCCGGAAGGAATTCGCGGCATCGGAGCCGAGCGGGCAACCTGCTGGGGGCAGTGCTTCGCGCAACATACCCAGGAGGCCAACGAGCACGTGTTGGTCGTACCGATCATCGAGTCAATCCAAGGCGGACGGGAGATCGGGCCGATGCTCCAGGTTGCCGGCGTCGAGATCTTTTTCTTCGGCCCCGCCGACTATTCCTCGAGCGCTGGCTACCGCGGCCAATGGGAAGGGCCGGGCGTGGCCGAGGAAATCCTGGCCATCAAGGACTCGATCCGCGCCGCCGGCAAGCACTGTGGCATCATGGGCACCAGCAACGACAACTTGCTGGAGCGATGTCGGCAAGGTTTTCGGATGCTGGGTCTGGGAGCGGATGCCGGGTTGTTTCTGCGGAGTCTGCATCAAGCCTTGGCGGCCGTGGGACGGGACCGGGCGATGGCGCCTACGCTCGCGCCCGACAGCCAGCCGCCGCCCGCCGTCCCGTTGGCTCGCCCGCCCGAGTCGCTTCGCCCTGACCGCACGGAAGTCATCACCGCGGTGGGACAAGGTCCGCGAACGGAGATTGGGCACGGAGTCGTCGTCGAATGCCTGGTGGGCAGATTCAACGGGGCGCGGAAGCTGACAACCGGGATCGTCAGTTTCGCCCCTGCCAGCCAGTTGGAGTACCACACCCACGGCTATGCAGAAGCCGTAACCCTGCTTTCTGGTTCGGTGGTCATCGAAGTCGAAGGCCGCTGCTACACGCTGGGCCCGCTGGACAATTTGGCGATTCCAGCCGGGTTGGCGCACTTTGCGCAGAACACGTCGGCTACGCATAATGCAGTCCTGCATATTGCTATGGCGACCGATTCGCCGGGGCGAACCCTTTCGGACACGTCCTTCTCGCGGCGGCCGATGCCGGAGGACTTTGGCGGGCAGCAGGGCGCGGAACGGGTCACACGGCACCGCACCGCCAAGCGGGTTGAGGGCGGTAAGGGGGCCAGTTTCATCGACTTCTTCAACCGCGACCTGATGTCCGGTTTTCAGATGAGCGGCGGCTACGGCCTGTTCCAGCCCGGCGGCCGGCTCCCCGCACACGTGCACGACTTCGACGAATCGATCTGCATTGTCCAGGGGCAGGCAACCTGTGTTGTCGAGGGTCGTCAGTACACGCTGTCCGACTGCGCGACAGCGCTTCAGCCCCGCGGCCGGGTTCATTATTTCATCAATCGGGCGGATGCTGCTATGGCAATGATCTGGGTCTACGGCGGGCCAACGCCCGAGCGGATCGTCGTGGCGGAAAGCTGTAGCACAGCCGAGGGAAACCCATGGAAAGAAACGTAGGGCGGGTTACGAGGAGATAGAACCGTGAGTAGTGATGAACCGCGGAAATTCGTGGTGACGATGACTGCCGACTTCTTCGACGCCAGCGGAACGCCCAAGTACCGCGACTTGGGGTCGTCGGTCTTTGATGCTCATCCGCATATCGAGACGCGGGTGTTTGCCGAGCACCGGCCGAAGGTCGGCCCAGACCAGATCGGCGATGCCCAAGGGGTGATCGTGCTGACGCCGGCGGTGACGGCCGAGAGCGTTTGCCGGGCGGAAAACCTGCTGGCTATCGGCCGCTTCGGGGTAGGGTACGACGCCGTGAACGTGCCGGCCTGCACCGAGGCCGACGTGGTGGTATTCATCGCGGCCGGCGCGGTCGATCGCTCGGTGGCTGAGGCCACCGTGGGCTGGATGATCGCCTTGGCCCATCACGTGCGGATCAAGGACCGCCTGGTGCGTACGGGCCAATGGGACGACCGCTCGCACTTCATGGGCAGCGAGCTGCGCGACCGGACATTCGGCACGATCGGTCTGGGTGGCATTGCCCGGGCGACCATTGAATTACTCCGCGGTTTCGGGATGAAGCAGCCGTTGGCATTCGATCCCTACGTCAGCTCGGATGTTGCCCAGCGGCTGGGCGTGGGGCTGGTCAGCCTGGAACAACTACTGCGCGAGGCGGATTTCGTCTCGATCCACTGCCCGCTTAACGACGCGACACGCGGCTTGGTAGGCGCCGCGCAGTTGGCGTTGATGAAGCCGGATGCCTATCTAATCAATACGGCCCGGGGCGGCATCGTCGACGAAGACGCGCTCGACGAAGCCCTGAAGAGCGGTCGCCTTGCCGGGGCGGCGATCGACTGCTTTGCCCAGGAGCCGGTCACCTCGCCACACTGCTTTGGTGAGCTGGAAAACGTACTCCTGGCTCCGCACAGTATCGCTTGGACCAACGAGCTGTTCCGCGACATCGGCCGGACCGTATGCCGGGGGATGGTCGATCTGTCGCTGGGGCGGAAGCCCAAGGGCGTGGTCAACCCCGAGGTCTTCGACCGCCCCGGGTTCCAGGCCAAGTGGGCGCAGTGGTGCCGATAATTGGATCGGGAAAAGGTGTCAGGACCGACAGGAGTGACCGATCATGCGGCTGAAAGGAAGAGTGGCCATTGTGACCGGGGCGGCGCAGGGCATCGGCGAAGGGATTGCCCGGGTCTTCGCCAGGGAAGGCGCGAGCGTCGTGATTGCGGACATTCTCGACGAGGCGGGAGAAGCCGTCGCGGCGGCCATTCGGCAGTCGGGCGGCCGGGCCGGCTACGTCCACGCCGACGTGACTTCGGAATCGGATGTCCGGCAATTGGTCGAGCACGCGGTGCGAGAGCACGGCGGTCTGAATATCGTCGTCAACAACGCCGGCACGGCCGTGGTCCGCTCCGTGGAGGAGTGTACTGTCGAGGAGTGGGACTGGCTGATGTCCATTAACGTGCGCTCGATCTTCCTCACGGCCAAGCACGCCGTGCCGCACCTGCGGCGGGGCGGCGGCGGGGCCATTTTGAACATGGGCTCCGTCTCCAGCCTCGTCGCGCAGCAGGGCACGCCGTGCTACTGCGCAAGCAAGGGGGCGGTGCTCATGCTGACCAAGAGCCTGGCCCTCGATTATGCTCCGGACAAGATTCGCGTGAATTGCCTCTGTCCGGGAATCACCGACACGCCGCTTCTGCGGTTCCACGTGGGCCACACGCCCGACCCCGAAGCGCACCTGCGGCAGCGACTGAGCCGGGTCCCGACCGGCGAGATGCTGTATCCTGAGGACATGGGCCGGGCAGCGGCCTTCCTGTGCAGCGATGACGCCCGCGGGATCACCGGCGCCTACCTGCTGGTCGATGGCGGCTACCTCGCCTGCGCCGAGTTCTTCCGCTGAGGAGCCGTATGAAACGCAAACTCGCCTGCGCCGATTTCACGTTTCCCCTCTTGCCGCACGACAAAGTCGTGCAGCTCATCGCCATGCTGGAATTGGATGGCGTCGACATCGGCCTGTTCGAGGAGCGGTCGCACTTGTGGCCGTCGCGGGAGTTTGAGAATGTCGAGAAATCGGCCAGGCGGCTACGCGCCACGCTGGACGCCAACGGCTTGCTGCCGGCCGACGTCTTTCTCCAGATGGCGCCCGATTTCACGCCGTTTGCGATCAATCACCCCGAACCCGAGCGGCGGGCCCAGGCACGCGACTGGTTCGCCAAGACTCTCGACTACGCCGCCGCGGCCGGTGCCGGTCACGCGACCACCTTGCCGGGCGTGTGCTTTGAGCAGGAGTCGGCAGCGGATTCGTGGAAGCGGTCGGTCGAGGAGCTGCACTGGCGCGTAGGCAGGGCGAAGGACTACGGGATCGTGTTCGCGGTCGAGGCCCACGTGGGCTCCATCGCCCCCGACCCGAAATCGGCCGCGGCCCTGGTCGAGCAGGTCCCCGGCCTGACGCTGACCCTCGACTATACGCACTTCACGCGCCTCGGAATCAGCGATGCCGAGGTGGAGCCGCTGGTCCGGCACGCCAGTCATTTCCATCTCCGCGGGGCGTGCCGAGGACGCTTGCAGGCCCCGCTCAAGCAGAGCACGATCGACTACCGCCGCGTGCTGGAGGCCATGGATCGAGTCGGATACTCGGGCTGGCTCGGGATCGAGTACGTGTGGATCGACTGGGAGCACTGCAACGAGTGCGATAACCTCTCGGAAACGATCCTCTTGCGCGACTTGTTGCGCGCGGGCTTTGAGCCATAACTTCGAGGACGGAATGAATACGGAATAGTGAATACGGTATACGGAATGAAGAATGGAAATGGCCGACGCGTGAAGCGCGTCGGCGATAACGTGGCAACGAGTAACATTGAGAGGCGACGGATACCGCGAAGCCCCCACCGACCCTGCGTCGGTGGAAGCGGGTTTGGTGACTACCACGGCCGCCTAGTTGCCAAACCCGTTTCCACCGGCACGGGGCCGGCGGGGAAGATCGCATAGCGGCCGTGGCGAGAGTTGACGCGGGATAGCGGCGCGTAGTCGCCAAACCCATCTCCACCGGCACTGGGCCGGCGGGGACACGATCACCGTCAACGTCCAAAATTGACGGCGAATCGCTGGAAACCCGTTTGATGCTGGGTGGTCCGTGGTTCTTCTCCTGGCCCCGGCCTCTCAAGGCTTCTTCCGCCGAATCAACGGATACGCCGTGCCCGGTTCGCTATCGGCCGACGACTGCTTTCCGCCGGTTGCGGGTCGCGAACTCTCGATCAGGTTGGCGTAGCGATAGTAGACCTCCAGCGTGAGCGAGGCCAGGGCCGTGGCGTAGATTCGGCCCCCTTCGTGTCCCCATTTGCCGTCGGGGTCCCAACTGCCCCGCGCACAGCCGTCGTGGCGCTGGAGGCCGACGATCGCGTCGCGGACCACCTCGTTCCAGCGCTTCCACGCCTCGCCGCCGGCCTGGAACATGGCCAGCGTGCAGTTGTACCAGAGATAGTAGTCGCTGCGGGTGGAGTGGGTCGCTCGATCGCGCCAGTTCGTCTGGGCGTAATCGGCCAGGTACTCGGCCGCGTCGCGAACGTACGGGGCGTCGGGCTGGCCGAGCAAAAACTGCCTGGCGAGCATCCCCACGCCGGTCGTCGCCTCCGTGTGGACGTTGCGGCCCATGTAGCCGGTCCGGCCGTGCTCGCCCGTTGCACACGACTCGAAAAACGCCCGGACCTTGTCGATGCCCTCCGCGCTCAGCGAAACGCCCGCTTCCCGGGCCGACTTCAGGGCGAGCACCTGCCAGCCGGTCACTGAGGCGTCGCTGGGCTGGCGACGCTGGTCGGTGTAGCGCCAGCCGCCGTCGTCGTGCTGCATCCGGTCGATAAACCGAACGGCACGCTCCAAGACCTCGGCGTATCGGGGATTCTTGGGCCGCCGCAGGGAAGCGGAAACCGCGCAGGCGTCGGCTAGGGCAAACGTGGCGATGCCGTGCTCGTACATGAACTGCTGATAGAAGTGCCGCCGCGCGTGGTCCTGCTTCGAACCGAGCAGTCCGCCATCGGGGCGCTGCCGGGCGATCATCCAGTCGATCGCCCGGCGCACATTCTCCGAGTAGCGGTGCTCGTTGAAGTCGTAATGCCCCGCGGCTTGAAAGGCCAGAATCGCCAGGCCGGAGAGGGCCATTTCATAGGGTCCCCCTGGGCCGGAGCACGGCGGATCTTTCTCGCACTTCGCCTCCGGGTGCCCTGTGCCCAGGCAGCGGTTGGACCAGGAGCCGTCGCCGGCCTGGTGCCGGGCGAGCCACTCCAGGGCGTCGGCGACGGCCCGCTCGCTTGCCTCATTGCCGCCATACCGCCCGATCCAAGCGTCCCGATCGGCCATCGTGCGCCGGGCGTAGAGCCCCTGGGGCGCCTTCGTCGGCGTTGCCTCCGCGACGCGCAGCTCCTGCGTGGTGAGCGATCCATCGCGACGGAACGTCACTCGGATCGTATCGCCGGGCTTCACGTTGTCGGCGGGCAATTCAAACACGTGATCCTCGCCGACCTCGTCGGCCGCGACTCTTTCGAGCCACTCGCCGTCTCGTCCGGCCAGACTAAACGCGACCGTCCCGGCCGACGTCGGACAGTAGACCACGGAGAGCCGGTTGGGACGTTCCGGGTCGCGCTCCAGGATGATGCCGGCTTCCGAGTCGAGCTCGGAATACGCGGACGCCGCGGGCTCGCCTCCGACGGCGCCGCCCCCATCAGCCTCCGATCCATTACCCGCGATTTCGTAGTACGCCCACAAGCCAATCCCCGCCAGACATACGGCGCACAGCAGCGCGAAAAACGCTACGCTTCGACGGCGCCAAAGTCGCCTTGGTTCTGGCATGATTTCGATCATATCCCCTGGCGTGGCCGCTTCCAACCACCCCAGCGGACGGCGAGCGATTTTGGAGTGCGGCGACTTGTCGCCGCTTTCTTTGGCCGGGTGAGCGACCGCAGCCCAAAGAGAAAGAAAGCGGCGACGAGTCGCCGCACTCCAAAGGCCCTTAGATGCTTGCCGCGGCCCCCGACGCTTGTTAAGCTGGAAACGACTTTCCATTGCCTCGAAGAACAGGAGTACGACGATGTCTCAATTTGTGTCTCGATCGGTTGGCTGGGCAGCAACGTTGGTCCTGGCCGCCACCGTGCTGCCGGCGTCAATCCGTGCCGGCGAACCCGCCGCGAAGCCTGCACTCTCCGACGACATCAAGTTCGTCATGCACCGCGTGGGGACGTTTCGCAGCGAGGCCTGCTGCGTGGGCGATTTCAACAACGACGGGAAGATCGACATCGCCGCCGGCCCGTACCTCTACCCGGCGCCCGACTGGAAGCCCGTGAAGATCCGAGAACTGAAGGGATCGGTCGACGACAAGGGGAAGGGCTACTACTCGGACTTCGCCAACATCGCCGTCGACGTGGACGGCGACGGGCTGTTGGACGTCTTCTCCTGCGACTGGTTCGCAAAGAATGCCACGTGGTTCCGCAATCCGGGAGGCGCGGGCGGGCTCTGGGCTGAGAAGGTGATCGAAGTGAACGGCAACTTCGAGACCGCCGACATCTGGGACATCGAAGGCAAAGGCAAGAAGACCGCCATCCTGCCGGCCGTCCTTCGCACCGTGTGGTACGAGGTCGGCAAGGGACCCGACGGCAAACAGACCATGCTCGTACACCCTGTCTCCGACAAGCAGATCACGTTCGGCGGGGGCGTGGGCGACGTGAACGGCGACGGGCACCCCGACATCCTCCGGCCCGGCGCGTGGTATGAAGCCCCGGCCGACATCCGCAGCGGCAAGTGGACCGAACACACTTGGTCGCTCGGCGCCAAGGGCGGCAAAACCGATCATACTGCGCAGATTTGGGCCTACGACGTCAACGGCGATCGACTGAACGACATTATTTGTAGCTCCGCCCACGGCTACGGCATCTTCTGGTACGAGCAGGTGCGCGAGGGATCGGAAACCCGCTGGAAGCAGCACATTATCGACGACACCTGGACCCAGGCGCACTCGATCACGCTGGAAGACGTCAACGGCGACGGAGTTCCCGAGATGTTCACCGGCAAGCGCTTCATGGCCCACAACGGCAGCGATCCCGACGAGTACGGCCCGCTGGGCATCTACTGGTACGGCCTGAAGCCGGGAAAGAAGCCGGTGTGGACCAAGCACGTCATTTCCTACAACGAGGGCCTGGGCGCGGGCATGAACATCGAAGTGGCCGACATGAACGGCGACGGCCGGCTCGACGTCATCACCACCGGCAAGTTCGGCGGCCCGGTGTGGTTCGAGAACAAGGGCAGATAGTCACCGCACTCCAGAGGAAGCGGTCAGCACGGCGCTGATCGTGGCGAGCAGGTGTTTCGCCGAGATGGGCTTCGCCACGTAGTCGTCCATGCCGGCTTCGAGGCAGCGCTCGCGGTCGCCTTTCATGGCGTGGGCCGTCATGGCGATGATCGGGACGTGCTTTCGGGAGCGCTTCTCCTTGGCGCGGATCGCCGCCGTGGCCTCGAAGCCGTCCATGCCGGGCATCTGCACGTCCATGAGCACGAGGTCGACCTCGTGCGTCGCCAGGGCGGCGAGGGCCTCTTGGCCGTCGTTGGCCACGATCACCGTGTGCCCGTGCTTCGCCAACAGGCCCACCGCCAGCTTCTGGTTCACCAGGCTGTCTTCGGCCAAGAGGATTCGCAACGGGCGCAGCGGAGGAAGTTCCTCGGCCACCACGTCCTGGGCCGCTCCCTTCTGCGAAGAAGCCGCCCCCAGGGCCATCAAGATGCTCTCCAAGAGCTCCGACTGATGGATCGGCTTGAGCAAGTAGGCGGCCACCCCCAGTTGCTCGCACCGGGCGATGTCGCCCGGCCGGTCGCCGGACGTGAGCATCATGATCACGGTGCTGCCCAATTCGGCATCGAGCTTGACTTGCCTGGCGAGCTCGAAGCCGTCCATCTCCGGCATGTTCGCGTCGGTGAGGACCAGCTCGAACGGGTTGCCGCAGCAGTGCGCCTCGCGCAGCACGCGGATCGCCGCGCATCCGTCGGCAACGGACACGGTCTTCATTCCCCAGTTGGCGAGCGTTTCTTCGAGGATGCGGCGGTTGGTGGCGTTGTCGTCGACCACGAGGATCCGCGTATCGCGAACGCCCGGGGGTACCCCGGAGGGCTCGGCGGCAGCCCCGTTGCGCGGGAGCCTCAAGTGCGCGCTGAAGTGGAACGTGCTGCCCCGCCCCACCTCGCTTTCCGCCCAAATGGCCCCTCCCATCAACTCGACCAATCGGGAGCAGATGGCCAGCCCCAGTCCGGTCCCCCCGAATTTCCGCGTGGTGGAGGTATCGACCTGCTCGAACGCGCCGAAGATCTTGCCCAGCTTGTCGCCGGGGATGCCGATTCCCGTGTCCGCGACGGCGAAGTGCAGTACGGCATCGTCCTCTCCTTCTGGAGTGCGGCGACTTGTCGCCGCTTTCTCTTGCACCTCGCGCGCCCCGTCCACCGGGAAAGAAAGCGGTGACGAGTCATCGCACTCCAAATCGAATGCGGCCGGCCGGCTCTCGACGTCCAGGAGCACTTCGCCCCGTTCGGTGAACTTGATGGCATTGCTCAACAGATTGACGACGATTTGCCGGAGCCGGGCTGCGTCGCCGATGAGGCGCAGCGGCGTGTCCGGCCGGATCCGGCACGCCAGCTCCAGGCCCTTGGCGTGGGCCTTCAGGCTCAGCGACTTCAGGGCCTTGCAGAGCTCTTCTTCGAGATCGAACGGGGCGGGGTGCAATTCCAGCTTGCCGGCCTCGATCTTCGAGAAGTCGAGGACCTCGTTCAACAGCGCCAGCAACGAGTCGGCCGACGCCTGAACCATCGTCAAGTAATCGCGTTGCGAGGGGGTGAGCTCGGTGTCGAGCACCAACTCGGTCATGCCGATGACGGCGTTCATCGGCGTGCGGATCTCGTGGCTCATGTTGGCCAGGAAGTCGCTCTTGGCGCGGTTGGCCGTCTCGGCGGCGTCGCGGGCCCGTCGCACCTCCTCGCCCGCCCGCTTCTGCACGGTCACGTCGCGGGATATGCCGAATGTGCCGATCACGGCGCCGTCCGTGTCGAACAAGGGGACCTTGGTGGTCGACATCCAGGTCACGCGGCCGTCGGGCCAAGGCTGCTCTTCCTCCTTGTTGATGGCTGGCTGGCCTGTCTGCATCACCTCCTGCTCGTCGGCCCGGTACTGCCGGGATCGCTCGGCGTCGAAGAAGTCGAAGTCGGTCCTCCCCACGGCCTCGCCGGGCTCATTGAGCCCGAAGTAGCCCGCCAAGGCCCGGCTGATGCGAATGAAACGGCTTTGGGCGTCCTTGAAGTAGATGTAATCGGGCGAGTGCCCCAGCAGCGTGTCCAACAGGAACCGCTCGCGGGCGAGCTCGGTCGTGCGATCCATCACGATCTGCTCGACCCTCGCCGTGCGTCCCATGAGCGTGTTGGCGTAGGTGGTCAGGATCACGGTGAGCAGCATCCCGAACGACAGGACCACCAGCGGCAAGGGCCCGGTGTGCCTGGCGAAGTAGCTTCGGGTGGGGCGGAACTCAAGCGACCAACTGCGGCCGGGGATGTCCAAGGCCGTTCGCGGCGCGGGCTCGATGTGGTTTTGCGCCGAATTCGTTTCGGGCAGGACGAAAAGCGTGCTCCCCGCCTCCGCATCGAACGCGCAGACGAGCTCCCGCCCGTTGGGGCCCGCATCGTCGAACATCCACACGTCGATCTCCGGCAGGAAAACATAGAGCGCGCCTTCCAGCAGGGCATCGACGCGAATGACCGCCGCCAGGAAGCCCACCAGTTTCTCGCGGCGAGCGACGCCGCTGTCCGAAGGCGCGGCATCGTCGTACATGGGCCGGAAGACGAGGATCGCCGTGTACTGGCGGTCGTCGTCGGTCCAGGGGATGGGATTGGTCACTGCCAACCGGCCCGTTTGCGCCCCCTGGCCCGCTTGCGCCGCCTGCGCGAGCTGCTGGGCGACGACCGGCGCAGTTGCCAGATCCAAGCCCCGCTTGCCGACATTTCGCCGTTGCGGCTCGGCGAAGTAGATAGGGAGCGAGTCCGCCGGCCGGCGGTCGTCGCCGCCTCGCTGACCGTCGGCGGGAGTCCACGGCTTGATCCGGTACCCCGCATACCCCTGCGCCCGGGCCGCCGCCTCGTGGTCCGCTCGCTGATCAGGCTTCACGCGGGGGATCCAGAGCAGCGACCCGAGGTCCTGGTTCGAGCCCAGGATTCCGTCGGCCAGCCTGCGGAAGTCGTCGCGCGTGCCCGGCCCGCGCTCGCCGACAAAGGGAGAAAGCTGGTACACGGTGGCGATGTCGCTTCGGAGCCGCCGCTCGATGGCACGGCCTCGCTGTTCCGCGTCGGCGTCCAATTGGGCCCGCACCAGGCCGCGCTCTTTAGTCGTGAGAATCCAGTAGCCCAGCAGCGACAGCACCGTGCCGGTGACGACAATTGCCGTCAGCAGCAGGATCCTGGACCGTTTGGACAACGCATGAGGATGGCCGGACATGCCACAGCTCCTGACCCTGCTACGGTCTCGGAACTCCCCTCTCCCGTCACAGGAGAGGGGCCGGGGGTGAGGGGAGTCTCTTCTCGGGACAACCTCTTATGGTACCAGACCGGCTCGTCAAGTGCCACTCCCGACTTGCTGCCGGCTCTTGGACAAGCCCGGCTTGACATCCTCGTTCCCACGCTCTGCGTGGGAACGCACGGCCCGCCGCTCTGCGGCGCTTCCACGCGGGCCGCAGAGCGGCCCACAGCCCGTTCCCACGCAGAGCGTGGGAACGAGAGAAAACGGTTTGCCCGATCGCGACCGCGGAGATACACTGAAGGTGTTCTTTGGATCGGCCGAAGGACGTATTTCGCCTTCATTGGGAGCGGTTGCCCGGGATGAGCGTAGATGATTTCCATGGCGCACAATGGGCGAGGCGCCGCAGCAAGATCGTGGGCGCGATCGGCCTGCTGGCGGTCGCGTGGGCCGTCGTTGACGGAGTGACACCGGCTGCGGCCCGCGCCGAGTCGCCGGGAGCGTACCAGGGGCCCTGCGCCCTGGCCGGCTCCAAGGATGGCAAGACGCTGTACGTGGCCAACGCCGACGCGCGCCAGGTGGCGTGGGTCGAGCTGGCCGGAGGCACGGTCACGCGGCGGGTCTCCGTGCCGGGCGAGCCGACGGGCCTGACGCTCACTCCCGACGGCACGAAGCTCGTCGTCGCCTGCGCCGCGCCGAAGAGCACGGTGGCCGTGCTGGCCGCGAATTCGGGCGAGCGGCTCGCCGCGATCCCGGCCGGGCACACCGCCATGAGCCCCGTGGCGACACCGGATGGCAAGCGGCTTTACGTCTGCAACCGGTTCAGCAACGACGTCTCGGTGATCGATCTGGCGGCGGGCAAGGAAGTGTCCCGCGTCCCCGCCGTTCGCGAGCCGATCGCCGCGGCCGCCACCCCCGACGGCCGGGCCGTGCTCGTGGCCAACCACCTGCCGAACACGCGAAGCGACGAGGCATTCCGCGGCGAAGTCTCGCCCGTCGTCACGGTCATCGACACGCGCACGCACGAAACGACCGCCATCGAGCTTCCCCACGGCGCCAATAGTCTGCGGGGCCTGTGCGTCCTGCCCGACGGCAAGCACGCCCTGGTGACGCACCTCTTGTCGAACTTCCAAAAGACCCCGTTTCGCGTGGACATGGGCTGGATCAACGTCAACGTAATCAGCATCATCGACGTGCGCGAGCGCAAGGTGGTCCGCACGATCGGGATGGACGAGCAGGACCTTGGAGCGGGCAATCCCTGGGACGTGGCCTGCACGGCCGACGGAAACTCGGTCTGCGTCAGCCTCAGCGGCATCGACCAGGTGTGCGTTATCGACCGTTCGGTCCTGCTGAGCGAGTCGGCCAGGACCATGTCGCCGATGATCGTCGCCTGGCCCATCTATCCGAGCCTGGGGGCCAGCCTATGGCGGCGGATCGCCCTGCCGGGCAAAGGGCCTCGCGGGCTGGCTGCCGTGGGCTCGAAGGTCTACGTCGCCCAATACTTCAGCGACAGTGTGGCCATAGTCGATCCGCGCGCCGCGGGCGGCGCCGCCGCGGCCGCCATCGCCGTGGGCAAGACCCCGCAACTGACCCAGGAGCGCCGCGGGGAGATCCTGTTCCACGACGCTACGATTTGCTACCAGCAGTGGCAGAGCTGCGCCAGTTGCCACCCGGACGGCCGCGCCGACGGTCTGAGTTGGGACCTGATGAACGACGGCGTCGGCAATCCCAAGAACACCAAGGCCATGCTGCTGGCGCACCAGACGCCGCCGGCCATGGCGGAGGGGGTGCGCATGTCGGCCGAAGAGGCCGTGCGCTCGGGCATACGGCACATTCTGTTCACGAACCGGCCCGACGAGGAGGCCGCCGCCATCGACGCGTATCTCAAGTCGCTTCGGCCGGCGCCCAGCCCTCACCTGATCGACGGCCGCCTCAGCCCAGCGGCCGAGCGCGGCCAAAGACTCTTCGAGAGCCCGCGCGTCGGCTGCGCGAAGTGCCATCCCGCCCCGCTCTACACCGACCTGAAGTCGCACAACGTCGGCTCGCGGAGTCCCATCGAGCGCACCGATCGCTTCGACACGCCGACCCTCCTCGAAGTCTGGCGCACCGCCCCGTACCTGCACGACGGGCGCTATACCACGGTCAAGGAACTGCTGCTGGAAGGCCGCCACGGCCTGCGCCGCGGCCAGCACCTGAGCGAACAAGAGATCGACGACTTAGTCGAGTTCGTGCTGTCGCTATGAAACAGGCCGCCGCGCGAGGAGTGGTTTGTAGATGGGACAAGCGGAGCGCCGACCCCCCAGCCCCTGAGCTCGGTGAGTCCTCATGGTGGGCCGGCGCTCCGCTTCACCCTACGACTAATCCGCGTCGGGCTCCGGCAGGACTCCCGTTTCCACGGCCAGACGCAGTTCCTCGGGGGTGGCGTCCCAGGTTGCCTGGTACGTTGACTCCAGGGGAACCGGGACGTGCAGGTGGCTGGCCAGGAACAACGGCATGTCGGGCAGCACGTCTCCCACGGCGACGGGTTCGATATAGGCCGTCCGCTCGTCGCGCGTTTGGTAAGAGACCAGGATACGGTCCTTTCCGGGAGGAAACACGAAAGGTTCATCTCCAATTTCGTCCCAAACGACCTTGTGAATGCCCAGCGGATCGCGCGGCGTGGGAGGGAAGAGGTCAATTACCAGGACGTGGATCCCTTCACGCAAGAACTGGACCGTCTTGTCGACGAAATCGCGCATCGCGGCACGGCTGTCTTTGTTCCCGGGCGAGATGATTTCGATCACCGCGATGATCCGGCCGAGGTGATGCCGGATGACGATGCGGTTGGCTCGGCCAGCGTAGATTTCTTTGTCCGTACGATGCACAATCTGCGTGACCGGCGGTTCCATGGTGGCCACGCCACCGACATCCAGGTCCAATCGAGGCCGTCTCGCCCTGGCTTCGATGGCCAGAACGTCGGGTTCGCGGGGGCCGGATCGTTGTTCGACCAGGGCGGCGATCCCCCTCGGCAGTCGGCCCGCGTTCAGCGCGTCCGCGATCCGAATCGACCAACTCTGATGGAAATGATGAAACAGCCCCGAGGGCACGCGGGTCCAGTCGTGTAATGGCATGGCACCATCTCCCACTCGATTAGCAGGCGCGTCGGGCGAGGAAGTCGTTTTCCGGCCGCCCCCTATCCGTATTGTACACTCGGGCCACGAAGGTGCGAAGTTGCCACAGCTATGGCATGATCGTCAAGACCGATAGCAGGCTGTCTTTCTTGCCGGGGTAATACTCCCTGAGATGGACAGCGTGTAAAATAACCCCATGACGAGGGCGTCCCCCACCTATAAGGCGCAACCCATGGCGAGCCAAGCCGCCGACTTCGCAGCCTGGCCGATGGTCCTCCAACTCGGCCCGCTATCAAAGAAAGTGAGCGACGACGAATTCTTCGAGCTCTGCCAGTTGAATCGAGACTTGCGGATCGAGCGGACCAGCGGGGGGGAGGTCATTGTCATGCCACCGGCGGGCGGAGAGACTTCAAGCTTCAACGCGCGGGTGACGGGACGGCTCGTGGTCTGGGCCGAGGCCGATGGCACGGGCATCCCGTTCGACTCCTCCGGCGGATTCCTGCTACCCAACGGTGCTGAGCGTTCGCCGGATTTCGCCTGGGTCCGCCTGTCCCGCTGGAAGCGGTTGAGCCGGAAGCAACAGCAGGAGTTCCCGCCGCTGTGTCCGGATTTTGTGATTGAAATCCGCTCCCCATCCGACCGACTGGCTCCGCTCCAGCGAAAAATGCGGGAGTACGTCGACAATGGGACAAAGCTCGGTTGGCTGATCGATCCCGTGAAGCGAAGAGTGTACGTTTATCGCCCCAGTGCGGAGGTGCAGCGACTGGATGGCCCGAAAGCCATCTCGGGGGCCCCGCTCCTACCCGGCTGCCGGCTGAAACTCGGGGATCTTTGGCCATAGACAGGTCGCGGGGTCACAGTTCCTTGATCCGGATGTCCTTGAAGCGGAGCTTGAGCTCGTCGTTGGCGTGGATCTGGAGTCCGATCACGCCCTTGACGCCCACGTTCCACTTCTTGTGCAAGTCGTCGTCGAGCACGCCGGCGCCGTCGTAATCGACCACGGTCACGCCGTTGAGGACGGAGCGGATTCGCATCCCCCGGGCGGTGATCTCCAAGTCGTTCCAGCCGCTGCCCTGGTCGGCGTAGAAGAACTTGTATCGCTGGATCGGCTCGTTGGAGAGCCAGCGGTGCGGGCCCGGGCCTTCGTTCCAGAGCTTGCCCGTGGTCCCCCGTGGGTTGGGCGGGTCGATGTCGATCTGCGGGCCTTGCATCCAGCCGGTTTCCGGGTTGTAGCGGCTGCGGATCTGGATGCCGCTGTTGCCCGTCACCCCGCGCTCGACCTGAATACGGACCCGAAGCACGAAGTCGCCGTACTCCTTGTTGGTCGCCAGGAGGATGTAGAAATGCTCCTTGCGCCCGATGGTGTTGGCCAGGATCGTGCCTCGATCCACGGTCCAGTCGACCTTGGCCTGCTGGCGGTCCTTCGGCAGGCAGTTGACGGTCCAGCCGTTGAGGGTCTTGCCGTCGAACAACGGCGTGAATCCCTCCTCAGCCGCCGGAGAGAACATCGGGGCCGACAAGAAGACCACGGTCCAAAGACTCGCTCGCTTGGAAAGTCCCATCCGATCACCTCCACTCCAAAGGGCCTGTTAGCGCAGGCGCGTATCCAGCACGGTGATGTGCTTGGCCGTGAGATGTTCGGCGTTTTGCTCGGCGATGTGGCCGCGAACGCCGCTGATGCCGACCTGGCGTCCCAAGTAGGAGTGTACGTTCACGCCGGGCGCGGGGCTCACGTAGGCCTTTACGCTGCCTTGTTCGTCGACCAGGGCGTAGCGCGGAGCGCCAAGCTTCGGCGGCTGGACGCGCGTGAGCCGTCCTACGCCGTCAAACCGCTCGTCGCTGCCCGGCGACAGGCCCGCGCCCTCCCCTGCCCGGCCGGAATCGGCCGTCAAGGGACTCCTGCGGCCGGCTGCGGCTGCCCCCGCGCTCATTGCCAGGTGGCGGCGCTTAACGTCCTCCGCTTGGGCAATGCGATTGACCAGCATTCGCGCATGTCCGCGCTCGACGGCCGTCTGGGCCTGATCCAGAAGCGCCCGGGCGCGACGGCCCAACGCGTCGCAGTCCCACACCGGGGGCTCTTCGGCAAGCATGATCGACAGCTCGGTGTTGATGTCGTCCAACTCCTTCTGAAGCTCTTGGGAAGTGCGCTGACGCCCGGCCGCGGCCGTCGCCTGCGGCATGTCCTGACCCGACGCGGTGGACGCGGCCGGGAAACTTGCCGTCGTAGCGACCGGACTTGGCGGCGACGACGTTGCGTTGGCCGGCGCGGGGGTCCATGTGGCCTTTGTCCCGGACGTCGCGCCCAGTGGTTCCGCCGGCTTGGCGACCTCGGCCAGCGGGGCGGGCTCCTTGCCCGTCTTGGCTGCGCCGCCTCGCGAAGGGCTCACATCCACATCGCTGCCGTGTACCCAGCGGAATTCGCCCGATGGCGGGACGATCTTGCACCACGTGGCGCCCGATCGGCCCGTGCCCGTCGGCGGCGTACCCAGGAGCTCGACGATCTCCCCACGCTTCACTCGCACCTGTACCACGTCGCGCCGGTCGCTCAGCTCCGTGCCGACCCGGACCGCGACACGCTCCCCGGTCACCTCAGCCAATCCATCCCGGGTCGGCTTCGCGTAGCGGCCGCCAATCCAACTGAAGCTCCCCTCTGGTGGCCGAATGGCATACCATCCTCCAGGATCGTGTCGATAGACCTCGACCTGGGCGCCGGCGTTGAGCTTGCCGGTCGGATAGTAGCTCTCGCCCGGACCACTACGCACGTAGGTGTCGTTGGCTGTGATGTGGGCCTTGTAAGGAAACGCCTGCTGGGCGACCGCCGGACGAGGATAACCGGCGACGATTGCCACGAGCACCGCGAACCGAAGGCGCATGGAAATCCCTCCTTGTGGTGAAGGCACAAGGAAAACGGCCCAACGTGGTCCCGCAACGAGAGTAGACCGCGGGCTTGTAACCAAATCCTCCAACCCGCACAAGACCAGTCTTGCCCGGAGTAGAAATGGGGTTGGGTCTGGGGTGGTGAAAAGTTGGGCTTTGGGCCACCTTTTGGATGCCAGTTTTG
>CAYTJV010000020.1:0-27263 GCA_964438165.1 uncultured Planctomycetaceae bacterium
AAACTGCACCGACCCGTCGGCACGCAGCCCGTTCACGCCGCCCGGATGGTTGCTGGTGGCCGAAACGATCCCCGCGCCCATCCAGGAGCTGCCGAACACGCACGAGGGGCTGTTGGGCGGGAGCACCGTGGTGAATCCGTTCATCACCGGCACGCCGGCGTGCCAGTATATGCCCACCCAAGGACGCGTGGGCACACCGGGCCGGTATCTGGCGCCGTCGCCGCGCAAGGCCAGACAGATCGATGGATTGGCGTCCGCGCCGAGGACGTTGAACGCCACGGCGCCGCGGATCAACGTCGGCTCCCCCCCCTTGCACGCCTCGCTCACGGCGATCGTGTTGCTCGTGCCGTCGGTGATGTCGGCCATCCGGGTAGACGTATAATATCCGAAAACGCCCCGCGGGAACCTCTGGCTGTCGTTGCCCACCAGGCTATCGCCGATGCTGAAGTGGTAATTCGTCTGGCCCGGCTGGCCGGGTGCGCGCACCGATTGCCGGTCCGACGCGCACTGCAGCAAGTTGACTTCAAGGTTGACGGGGGCGTATCCGTTGTGGAAGGGATCGAACGGCGCAGGCCCCCAAGGCGGATAGTTGACCCCGCCGAGCGTCTGCGCGGAGGTGAACCGGGCGTAGAGCGCCGTCTGCTCGATCAGGGGAAGCAACGATATCCAGCCGCTCAAGTACTCGCAGTTGGAGGTCAGGTCGCACGGGCCCGAGGTGCCTCCGCGGAGAAATGGAAAACTACCGTACGTCCCATGGTACTGGTGCAGCGCCAGCCCGACCTGCTTGAGGTTGTTGACGCAACTCGTGCGCCGCGCGGCTTCCCGGGCGCTTTGAACTGCCGGCAACAGCAGCGACACCAGAATCCCAATGATCGCGATCACAACGAGCAATTCGACGAGCGTGAAACCGGACCGCGATCCGGCTGGGCAAAGGTGCGGCTCGCACCGCACCCGGCGCACCGCCCGCCGCCCGCCCCCAAAACGGGGCAAGCCGGTCGCACTGCGTGAGTCCAGCTTCATGTGCCCACCCTTTCTCCATCCCTCGCACGGCCTCGATGCCCAAACCGCGCCCTCCATTCTCCTCTTACCATATCCCCCGTGGCAAGCGGATTACGGGCGGCCGGGTTGCGAATTTCGGGGGAAATGATACCACCCGTGTGTGACCTTCCCGTGCTTCATCAAATCCATGTTGTAGAGGATGTGCGGCGTCCAGCGAAGGTGGGCGATCGAGCCGATGCCGTCGGCGAAGGCCGCCTCCATGGCTTTCATGGCGATCCGGGCGAATTCCTTGTCGCCGCTGAGCCGATCAGCGAAGAAGAGGATCTCCGAGGTCATGTCGTTGTTGGCCCGATAGCCGGTCATGTTGGGGCACGACGTGTAGCGGAATCCCGAGGACTCTTCGACCCAGAGCTCCTTGACGGCCTGCTTGGCCCCGCCGATGATTGCCTCGGCCACGCGCGGATCGGGCGCCTCGCGGTAGTATTCCTCCAGGCCGTTGGCCAGCACGCCGAGCATGAAATTGGCCTCGCCGCGGTGGCGGGGCATGTCGTGGCAGTGGCCGGGGACCATCTGGCGGTGCCAGCCGCCGCCCGGCGATTGCCGCTCCAGTGTGCGCTCGACGATGATCCTCGCCGCATTCAAGTAGTACGGGTCGTTGGTGGCCCGGTAGGCGGCGATGGTCAAGAGCAGATGCCAGCCGTTGTCCCGGGCGTTGCCGTAATCGTAGTTGTTCAGATACGCCCCGTCGTAATGATCGGCCACCAAGGCGGCGTTTTCCGCCCCGGTCGGGTCGCCGCTCAGGGCGTACCAGTCGTAAAAACCCTCGGTCCAGGTGTGGCTCACGGTAAAGCCGCCGCCGGGGATGCCGTGGCCCTGGTACGGCTCGGTGAAATACCCGCCCGTGTGGCCCATGGCATGGACCCACTCGCCGCCGCGATGGGGGCCGTGATGGCAGGTGTCGACGTCGATCGCGTGCCGGGCCGCCTTCTCGCCCAAGAAGTACCACTTGCGGTCGCCGGTGCGGGCGAACTGCATGAGAAACGCATGGTGATGGTCGTACTCGCCGTTGGCCCAATTCACCTTGCGCTCGCCCCACTGATCGCCGAAATTCAACATGCCGTACTCGTGGCCCGCCTCGCGATGCCGAACGTAGCCCTGGTAGACCTTTTCGCAGACCTTCTCGTACTCCGGCCAGCGGCCGGTGGTGGCCGGCAGAATCTCGCCGAACACGCCGGTACCGCAATACCGCTCCGGCGTGCAGACCGCAATGAGCGGCTCCTGGAACACCTTCGCCCGCTGCTTCGCCTCGGTCACGGCGGCGGCATCTGCGGTGTGGCAATAGAGCAAGATTTGATGCTGCTTGGTCATACCACGGGCCACCCTGTATTTCCCGCCCTTGAGATAGTAGTAGAGCTTGATTTCGTCGAGCTTGCTGCACTCGTCGTACATGCCTTGAGAAAGCTGTGGACAGAGATCGATATTGAGGGAGTCGGAAGTCAGACCCAGGGCCTTGGGGTACAGTTGCCAGAAATCGCGGACCGCGGCCAGGACGCCCCAGCCGTCCCCGTTGACGTCGATCCAGCCGTCGGCCCGACGGGTTTTCGTGCCGGCAGGCAGGCGGGGCGACATATCGAAGGCGTCGTCGCGAAGTTGCCGCAGCTCCACCGCGCCCTTTCCCGATGTCTCTTGGCCTTGGCCCAATCCGATCGTCCACCGGCGCGACGCCACGTTGGCCAGCGGAATCCGCAGCCCGACGGCATCGAACTGGCTGAACCGCTCTTCAACGGAGTCGTTCTCCCACGTGTAGTCGACAAGGACCATGGGCAGGCCGGCGTAGAAGGCGAACCGGGTCGTGTAGGCGAACATCGGTTTGCCGTTCGCGGCTCGGTGGCGGCCGACAGTCCTAACCACCGTTCGCACGGGGCCGATTTCCTCGGCGTGCACGGATTCGAGGCCACGCTGTGTCGTGTACGAGATCCCGAGGCTGGTCAACTCCGCGAGCATGCGTGCCGTCGGCGGACCGTCACGGTCGGTGAAACGGCCGTCGCCATCGGCATCGAGCTGGATGCCCGTTGGAAAGGCGGACGGCAGAGTGAAGCGGACGCGTAGCGGCCCCGTGCCAATCGCGAACCCGCCGGCATCTTCCGTGCGCTTCAGCAGTGACTGGGCGGCGGCCGCGGTCACGTCGGACCCGTACTCCAGGCGGTACGTGGCGGTCGACCTGGCGCCCACGTCAGCCAGGAAGGAGACAAGCAGCCACTTAACGCTGCTGTCGGGCCATCGGGCGGTAACCTTGGACTGTACGACGACCTCACGACCTTGGCTGTCGAGCAGGTGCACGTGCTCGGCGTCGGCCAGTTCGCCTTTGGCGAACGGGACGCCGGAGGTGACTGGAGAGTTCTTGACCGCGAAGTCGTACGGGTTCTCGACCTTCAGCGGGATCCGCCCGCGTTTGGCGGTGCCGGCGGGCGGGGCGGGCGGCTGGAAGACGAGCGTTTGGTCGGGGCTGGTACCCGGTTTGCCGTCCGGACGCGGGGCGACGATGCGGAAATGCACCGTTTCGCCCCGTTTTAGGCCCGTCAGGTAGAGCCGATGGTTGGCTACTGGCGATGGCTCCGTCGTTTTCTTTCCATAGGCGGTCGACGTGCCGTACTCGATCGTGCAGGCGGCGGGCCAAGTCGTGATCCATGTGATCCGCAGGGCATCGCCGGAGGGCTGCGGCACGAGAGCGGCCTCGACTTGGCGGATCTCGAAGCACCGCTCGCGTTTGGGCGGCTTGGCGGCCAATAACAAAATATCTTCGGTGATGTGGGAGCCCTGCCCGCCGATTCTCCAGGTGAGCCGCTCGCCGCCGCGGAAGTCGATCGGCTGGCTGAGGAAGTGGACCCGCTGGCGGCGGTCGTCCTCCAAGGCCACGAACCGGCCCATGCGCCGGCCGTCGATCTCCAGCTCGTAGGTCTCCGGGCCCGAGGTGTCGTAGACCACCAGGGCCGGATGGAACTTGCCGGCCTTGGGGACCTTGACGCCGATCGTGCCGCGGGCACCGTACACCGCGGGCCAGCGGTACTCCGTGTCGTAGTACTTCAGCCCCTGGAGTTCCGCCTTGACGCTGGAGAGGACCACGTTGGCCGGATCGGCCTGGAGCTTCCAGATCAGGTTGAGCCCCTCGGTTCGTTCGAAGTTCTCGTCGGCGGTGATGACGTCGATTGCTGAACACAGCACGAGGACGTGGATCGCGACCCGCTTCATCATGGCGAGATCCTCCTTTGGGGAACTGGCAGAGCCGATGACTATGGTTGTACCTTCCACGTTTGCGGCAAGCAATCGACCGCGGAGCGAATCGGCGTATGGATGGAAATTACGGAAGGAGAATATCAAACCGAGTACTGACCACCGACCACTGCTTTCTGCCCCCTACTCTGTTCCTGTACACTAACATCATGCCATCGCTCTCTCCCGAATCCCCGATCATTGGTGCGGTCGCTCCTGAGAAGATCGCCGAAGCGTTGCGTTTGGTGTTCGCAGGATTGCCGGCGGGGCAAGGGGGGGAATACGCGCAGAGCCTGACGGCGGAGATCCACTCCGGGGCGATTTCCACCGAGGGACTTTTCGAGGCCCGGCGCGGGGGCGACCGAGTAGGGGCGGCGTGGTTTCAAATCCTGGCCGGGTGCTCGGCACTCGTGTGGCCGCCACACCTGGTTGCCGGCGAGCCGACGGCGACGGCCCGACAATTGATGGCGGCCGGTTGTGAACTGCTGGCTCGACGGGACGTCCGCATTGCCAATGCCCTTCTTTCGACGGTCACTCCGGAAGACGACGCGGTGCTTCGCGCCTCGGGCTTCGCGCCCATGGCTTCGCTGCTCTACATGACTTGCGACGACTCGGCGTTTCCGCGGCAGCAACCGGCCGGGCCGTTGGAGTTCGAGCCGTGGAGTCCGGCGAAAGAGAATCGTTTGGCACGGCTCGTGGAAGCCACGTACGTCGACACGCTCGATTGCCCAGCACTCAACGGATTGCGGCCCACGGCAGACGTGCTGGCCGGCTACCGCGCGGCGGGAACGTTCTCCCCGGAGCGGTGGCTCTTCGTGCGGCACGACGGCCGCGACGTCGGCTGTCTGCTCCTGGCCGACCATCCCGCGGCCGGAAACATCGAGCTGGTCTACATGGGCCTGATCCCGTCAAGCCGCGGCAAGAGTTTCGGCACGGAGATCTGCCGTCACGCCCAATGGCTGACTCGCCAGTCGGGCCGAGTGCGCCTGGTGGCCGCGGTCGACGCGGCGAACCTGCCCGCGATCGAGATGTACGCCTCAGTCGGCTTCCGCGTCTGCGACCGCCGCACCGTGTATCTAAAGTGCTTCCGCCCGTAACCAACGGCTCGCCCCGCCTCGCCCAGGGTTGGGTCAACAACTGCTGGGGCCGCAACGCGGTCGCCTTCAGCTCCGGTCCACCCCACACGGGCAGGTTCTCCCAGCAGGTCGCCCGATCAGAATTGTGCCAAGTTCTTGGGGGGCGATTGACAATGCGGTAAACCACAGCGAGGATCACAAGGGAACATTTCACACACACTCCGCACGCTCGAGGGCAGGCAACCACGCCTCGATTCTCGCGTGGATCTCGCCCCGGTGGATCGGCACCGATGGAGGCCCGCTGAAGCCGAGCTTCACGCGGTTTCCTCGGACCTCCAGCACCGTCACCTCGATTTCCTCACCGATATGAACACGTTCGCCCTGTCTACGGCTGAGCACCAACATTGGTTCACCCTCCTGGAAAGACTTGTTGCGGTCGTGCCGGAAAGCGGGATGCCCGGCAAGCCTCTTTGTGCCAACTTGAGTTGTCATAAATCAGATCGTACCATTTCGCCGGGCAGCATCAATAGCACTTTGAGACTGAATCTCAACGAAAGGATGGCGAAAGAACGGAACGTCGGCTTGCTGTCAGTGCTAGCGTTGCCAGGACCGGGTGGGCCTCTCCGTCATTCCCTAATAGTAGTCATCCCTGTCCACCTCGTAAGAACCGGCCTCCCCGCGGGCAGCGCCGCTTTCCCTGGCCTGGCTCCGCAAGACGCTCGCCGAGTTGAATATTTCCGTGGCAGGATAGCCCGATCGCCCCACGCTGTCGTCGTTTCGCGGGTTGGGTGGCATGCCGTCACACGGCGAAGCCGTGGGTCGGCATGGAATCGCATATTGCGCCTTCCATGCTCACCCGACGCTTCGCGTCGCGAGAGCATGCCACCCACCGCGCGTCACTTGATCAGCGGATTCTCGCCCGAGGCGAGCGGCAGCGTCACCGTGCGGTTTTCGACGATCGAGCGATACGCGGCCATGAGAACTTCGGTGGCTGCGACGACCGAGTCCACATTGCTTGTTGGCGGGACGCCCTCGCGGAGCGCGGAAAGGAGTTGCTCGACCGCGCCAACCGAGCGGGCACCGCGGCTGAACTGCTGCCAGTCGACCGGCACGTGGTTGACCGCAACCAATTGGGCGCTGGCATCGATCAGCAGCGTGCGGTGCTCGAAATTGATCGTCATCACGTTGCCGTGGCGCGAAGGGCCTGCAAGCTGCTGTTTGCCGACTTCGAGGAAGGCGAGGAACGGGCCGTAATCGAGCACGATCTGGCCGAAGTTCTCGACGTTCGCCTGCCGGTACACGTCCCACTCCTTGCGCCACTTGGCGGTGACGGCGCGGGGAGAGCCGAACAACGCCACGGCATAGTCGATCGCATAGCAGCCCATGTTGGTCATCTCGCCGCCGCCCGATTTTTGCGGCGGATCGAGCCGCTCGGGCCACGCCCGCTTGAGGTCAAATGCCGGATCGAAGTTCATTCCGAACAGGTGATGGTAGCCCAGCACTTTGCCGTGCGACGGCGTGCGGATCTCGTCCAAGAGCCGCGCGAAGATCGGCACGGAGCGGACCATGGGGATGTCGTGGACCAGCCAGACCTTGTGCTCGGCCACGGCTCGGGCGATCCGCCGCGCGGCATCGAGGCTGTCGCAGGGCGGCTTGTTGAGGAAGACGTGCTTGCCTGCCCGGGCCGCCTTCTCCACGATCGCGGCCTTGTCGCAAGGGTCGCAGGTGACGGCCACGATGTCGACCGCGGGGTCCTGGATCACGGCGTCGTACGACGCGGCCAGCGGCTTGCCCAGCACGTCGGCCAGCTCCTTGGCCCGCGGCGGATGCGGCTCGAACGCGGCCACCACGCGGGTGTCGCTACGGGCCTTGAACATGGCGCAGATGCCCGCCCCGTGCGTGCAGCAGTTCCCCGCCACGCCGATCCCGTAGACGTCCTTGACCAGGCGAGGCTGGGCGACACCCGACTGGCCGATCCAGAGTCCGATCCCTACGGCGGCAGCCAACGCGATCCGGTTCATCTTGAGCGATCCTCAACGTTCGTCGTAGGGCGAGCAGCTTGCTTGCCCTGCGTGTTTCGTGTCCTCAACGTTCATCGTAGAGCAAGCAGCCTTGCTTGCCCAGCGTCTACCTGGACGATCCGGGCAAGCAGGCTGCTTGCCCTACGTCGGGGATCAACGCCCCCAAAGGATTCTGAGTTTCGAGGTTCCAGGAGTGCCGAGGCTCGCATTCGGTCTCGGGATCCAGTACACTGCGTCAGGTGCACAAGTGCCGGGGCACTCCATTCATCGCGGAGGAATCAAGCCATGAGACGTTTGTTTTGGGTCGTTGCTGGGCTGGTGGTGCTCGCCGGATCGCTTCAGGCGGCTGAGCCGCGGGTGGTGTTCGAGGAGCGGTTCGACGGCAAGCGGGGTGAAGGTTGGAGTTGGCTGCGGGAGGATCCCAAGACCTGGCGGATCCAGGACGGCGCCTTGGAAATCCGCGTCGAGCCGGGCGTGGCCCCCACGGTCAAGAATGCCCTGGTGCGCAAGGCCCCCGACCGCGGCAAGGGGAAGTACGCGATCGAGGTGACGATCACCTTCACCGCGGAGCCGACCAAGCAGTACGAGCAAGGCGGGATCACCTGGTATCGCGAGGGGAAGCCGGTGTTCAAGCTCGTCCACGAGCTCATCGAGGGGAAGACGTACATTATCCCGGGCAAGATCCCCACCACGACAAAGACCATGCAGCTCCGCCTGGTAATCGACGCGGAGCGATTTACCGCCCAGTTCCGGCCCGACGGCAAGGGGGACTTCCAGACCGCCGCCCAGGGGCCGCTGCCGGCCGGCCGCGAGGAGCAGGTGAGCATCCAGTGCTACAACGGCCCGTCCGACGCCGAACACTGGATCCGCTTCGACGATTTCCGCGTGCTGGAACTGGGTGAGTAGGTGGACGCGCAAAGTAGGTCAGGCTTTCCAGCCTGACGCGTGCGGCGTTGACGTCAGGCTGGAAAGCCTGACCTACGGGCGAGCGAGCTTTGCCCTTTGGAGTTCGAGGCACTTCTCGGGCGTGTTGCGGCGGACCGTGGCTTGGGCTTCCGCCCAGGTGATTGTCTCTTGGAGAATCCGCCACCGCTGGGCGGCATCCCATAGGGCCTCGCGTTTGGCCTCTTCACGGCGTTTCTGATCGTCGTCGCTCTGACTAGTCATGGTCTTCCAGCCCAAGGGCTTTTCTCAGGACGCGAACGCGCTGGCGGTTTCGTTCTTCCTCGCCGAGAGCCAATTGGCATTGCAGCATGTCCTCGTCAGCCAGTCCCCAATAGGGCACACCGCTCGCGGTGCGGGCTTCTTGTGCCCGGGCACGGCAAGCCGCCCACGAGGGAAGCCCTTTCACTGAGCGGAAGATGTCGATGGCGCCGTGAGGACTGGTGAGACAGAAGACGTGTTGGGCGCGGATCCATTGCGGGCCCTTGTCGGCCACCGGCCCCCAATCGCTCTCCGAGGCCCCCCACTGAGCCTCCAGCGCAGCAAGGGCCTTTCGGCAGCGATCGAGGTTCTCCTCTGCGTCCTCGATCCAGAGGTCGATGTCGTAGGTCAGCACCGGGGCGTGCCGGAGCATAAAGTTTACCCCGCCGATAAGGATGAAGGCCACTTTGCAGCGGTTCATGGTTTCCAGGACGCGATCGACGTTCATCCTGTCACTCTACCACTTCCGAGGCAACCAGATCAATCGGAAACCGCTGCGAGTCGGCGGTGTGGCACTGCTTGCCCGCCGCCAGAACACGTTTTCTCCACGGAATCAGGCTTTTCCCGGCAACGGGCAAGCAGTGGCACACGCACGGAGTTGCCGCCAGGAAAACTCGCCACGCCAATATGCTTGACGACCGTGACGCGGCACTTATAATCAGTCCCTCAGGGCTACACCTCTTAAGCGGGATCTCGTTCGGGTTTTCGCCGCAAAATCTCTTCCAAAGTGAATGGGGTGCTCTCATGACATCGCAATCGCTCCGAGCGTCTGCCGTGTTGATTCATCTGGCCGCGTTCCTCCTCGTGTGCGTGTTTTGCTTGCCGGGTGGAGCCGTGCTGGTCGAGATGATCCGACTCGCGAGGCCCCTGAGGATTCCAACGCCCATCGAGGCGGAGTTGGTCTGCGCCGCGGCGATCGTGCTGGCGGTGTGCCTCGCCTCGGGTTGGGCTCTGCCGCGGAGTCTGGGCTGGGCGACGGCCTTCATGGGCTATGCGGCCCTGGCCAACGCGCTGGCGCCCGATCGGCCAGCCGATCACCAATTGATCTGGCTCGGCGCCGGGGCCGTGCTCGGGGCTGTGGTGGGGCTGCTGGCGGGCGATCCTCGCCGGCGCAGTCCAAGCAAGGAGGATCTTCTGACCGCGGGGACCGAGTCCCGGTGCGAGCCCGCGGCGAACCGGGCCCGCTCGGTCGGGTTTCAACCTGGCCGGCGCGCGGTCCTGGCGGGAGTTCTGGTGGTCGCCGCGATCGCAGCGTTTGTCGTCCGCTATGAGCTCCGCATCACTACGCAGGCCAGGATTACCGAGGCGGTTGCCCGCTGCGACGGCAAAACGATTTACGATCATCCCGGCACGCCGCCGCTGTTGTTCAAGTGGCTCGAATTGCTGCCCTACGGCGACGAGTGTCTGTGTTTAAGGTCCGTGGAGCTCGGGTCCAATGCCGGGAACGAGGAATTGGCCGAACTGGCCGAGATGGGCTTGGGAAGCCTGCCGCACCTCCGCGAGCTGCGGATGCGCCGCAGCCGGGTGACCGACGACGGACTGGCGATCGTCGCTCCGCTGCTGGTGCTGGAACGGATTACCCTCGGCTGCGCGACCACCGATGCCGGCCTGGCGCATCTCGACGGCCTTCCGGCCCTTCGCGTGCTCGATCTGAGCAGGACGCGGATCACCGGCGAGGGACTCCGCTCGGCCAGCCAGTTCCCGGTCCTGGCCTGCCTCAATCTCCAGAATACCCAAATCACCAGCGACGATCTGGCTCGGTTGAAGGTCTTCCAGCAGTTGATCACCCTCGATCTGTCGGCCACCTCGATCACCGATGCGGGCCTGGTACACCTGGCGCAGCTCCCCAATCTGTCGTCGTTGATTCTCATGGATACTCCGATCACCGATGCGGGGTTGAAACATCTGGCGCAGGTCCCGCAACTGAGGTGGTTGTTCTTGGCGGGCTCGAAAGTAACCCGCTCCGGGCTCGTGGAGTTCCACCGCTCCCGACCCGGCGTGTGGACCGATTAGGGCCTATCCCAAAACTTCCGAAGTCTCCAAGACTTCGGAAGTTTGCGACTGCCCACCGCGGTTTTGGGATAGGCCCTTAGTCTCCCGAACATGTGCGTGCTGGGCCGGTCGTTCGCCATCAAGACCATGGTCCGGCGGGGCAAGAACGTGATGCTCGCCCGCGACCTGACCGACACGATGTACAACCCGGCGCCGACCCGGTGATTCCCATACGGTGTTCCACGAGCCCGATGACCTTGAATTGCAGAGGGACGAAGAGATGGACGAAGTTGAGATCTGCGGAAATATGCCCAATTGCTACCTGATCGCCGCATGCGCGGGGGGGGTGCTGCTCATTCTGCTCTTGCTCTGGGGCGTGAAGAATCCGCTCGTCTGGCGGCTGCTTTCCGTGTTTGCGGTGGCCGGCGGCGTGGGCTTCCTGGTATGGGGAATCACGTCGGCGGCCATGGGCGAGCAGCCCTCGCTCGGCTCGCCCACGGGCCTCATCGGCACGGGGGCCGGCGTCATGGTCGGCGGGATCATGCTGCTGGTGATTTCGTTCGTGGGAAAATGCCCGCGTTGACGTGTCGCTTGCGCTGGTCATAAAGCCGCGACCGTTGGTCGCGTCGAGGAGCGCTGGGGTGAAATCTGACAGTCTGAGGCTTCTGATCGAGGCGGGCCACCCGATCATCTCCCTGGAAACGCCGGACGAGCCCCGCGCGATGCAGGTCGTCCGCACCATGGCCGGCGAGATGGGCTCCACGCTGGCGGTGTGGTCGGTGACCGAGGGCCTCGTGTCAACGCCGCCTTCGGCGGCCAAGACCATGGTCGAGCCGGGCAAGGTGACGGCCGCGCTCCGCTACGTGAGCCAGACGGCCTATTCGACCGTCTACGTATTCAAGGATCTCGGGCCCCACTGCAAGGATCCCCAGGTGGTGCGCCATCTCCGCGACCTCTATTTCTCGCCCGGCACCCGCCTCTGGACGCTCGTGCTGGTCGATGCGGTGGGCCTCCCGCCGGACGTGCGGCGGCTGACCGTCCCCTTCGACGTCGGCTGGCCGGACGAGAAGGAGTTGGAGCAGGTCGTTCGCGACACGTTTTACGAAGCCCAGCGCAAGAGCCTCCGGGAGCTCGCCGCCCGGCTCACCGTCCGGGAAATGGAGCAGCTCGTGCAGATGCTCCGCGGGCTGACCAGCGAAGAAGCGGCCCGCGTGCTCACGGGGGCAATCTACGACGACAACGTGCTCGACGGCGCCGACCTGCCGCGAATCATGGATGCGAAGCGGAACCTGCTGGGCGCGGCGGGCTGCCTGGAATCGATCGTCGCCGACGTGACCCCCGAGGACATCGGCGGATTGAGCAACCTGAAGCGATGGCTCAACCAGCGCCGCCAGGGCTTCACGGCGCGCGCTCGCCAGTTCGGCCTCGAGCCGCCGCGCGGGATCCTCTTGTTGGGCGTCCAGGGCTGCGGCAAGAGCCTCTGCGCCAAGGTCGTGGCCTCGGCCTGGCGCATGCCCCTGCTGCGCATGGACCCGGGCGCGTTGTACCAGAAGTTCGTGGGCGAAACCGAGGCCCGGCTCCGCGAGGCCCTCGGCCAGGCCGAGTCGATGGCTCCCGTCGTGCTCTGGATCGATGAGATCGAAAAGGCGTTCGCCTCGGCCAGCAGCGCCTCGGCCGACGGCGGACTCTCGCAGCGGATGTTCGGCACCCTGCTGTCGTGGATGCAAGACCATCGGCACCCGATCTTCATGATCGCCACGGCCAACAACATCGCCGAGCTGCCTTCGGAACTGATGCGCAAGGGCCGGTTCGACGAGATCTTCTTCGTCGATCTCCCCGGGCTGGAAGAGCGAAAGACCATTTTCACGATCCATCTGCGCAGGCGCCGCCGCCAGGAAAGCCAATTCGACCTGGAGCGCCTCGCGACCGCGGCCGACGGCCTCACGGGCGCCGAAATCGAGCAGGCGGTGGTCTCGGGAATGTACGCCGCGTTTGCGGATGGGGGCGAGTTCACCACGGACCACATCGTCGACGCGATCCACGCCACGCAACCTCTCTCCGTCGTCATGCGCGAGCGCGTCGAGGAACTCCGCGCCTGGGCCAGCGGCCGCTGCGTGCCGGCGGATTGATCTTACTGGCTCCCAACGCCCCGGACCCGCGTGCGGATGGCGTAGAGGCCCTTGCTGGCCGTGATGAACAGGGTGCTCCGGTCTTTGCCGCCGAAGCAGACGTTGGCCGTCCACGGCTCGGGCACGTCGATGTGCTCGATCTGCGCGCCGGAACGGTCGAAGACGGTGACACCCTTGCCGGTGAGATAGACGTTGCCCTCGTTGTCGATCGTCAGTCCGTCGGAGCCCATCGAACAGAAGAGCCGCTTGGCGGCCAGCGTGCCGTCGGACTGGATGTCGTAGGCATAGGTCTTCCTGGCGGCGATGTCGGTCACGTAGAGCGTGCGGCCGTCGGGCGCGCCGATGATGCCGTTGGGCTGCTTCAGGTCGTCGGCCACGCGAGAGAGGCTCTTGCGGTCGGGGCTGAGGTAGTAGACGTGCTCGCCGTCTTGCTGCTTCGGGCCGCGATTCCAGTAGGGCCGCTTGTAGAACGGATCGGTGAAGTAGAGGCCGCCGTCGGGCCGCAGCCAGAGGTCGTTCGGGCCGTTGAGCAGTTTCCCCTGGTAGTCCTTGACGACCACCGTAGCCTTCCCGTCCGGACCGATGCACCACAGCTCGTTCTTCTCGTCGGCACAGGCCCAGAGGCTGCCCTGGCGGTCGAAGCACAGACCGTTGGAGCGTCCGCAGGGCTGCATGAAGGTCGAGAGCTTGCCCTCGACGCTCCATTTGAGAATCCGATCGTTGGGCTGGTCGGTGAAGAGGACGTTGCCCTGGGCGTCGGCAGCCGGGCCCTCGGTGAACTGGAAGCCGCCGGTGAGCTTCTGGAGTTGAGCCCCCTGGGCGGTCACCTTCTGGTCGGCAGCGTGCGATGATCCAGCCACCAAGGGCCAGCCTATTAACCCGGCGAGTAAGAAACGCAGTAGGACGGGTCTCCAGAACCGTCCCGGACGGCTCTGGAGAGCCATCCTACATGACCTGGTTTGTCGCCGGTTTAATAATGGCACCATACCGAAACCAACCGCTCGCCAGCAGAGCCGCATCATGGGGAGCCTCCTCGGACTACGGGACTTGCCCCATTCTCGTCGGCAGAACCGTGCCGGGCAAGGCTGCCCCACTGCCGGCGAGCAGATTTAGGTCGCATACTCGGCGAGGAAGCCTGTTGACGACGGACCACACCGCCCGTTAGAGTGAAACGATGTGACTTCTTCGCGTGGCGCCCGGATGCTGTACAGTAGTTTGTTCACTTCGGTCGCGGCTGTGCCGCAGTAGGACGATGAGGCCGCAGGAGATTGGTGCCATGGCATTTCTCAAGGCAGTCGGCGGCTCCAGCGTGGGACAGGTCTGGGACGTCAAGGAGCCTCGTTGCGTTCTGGGGAGGCATCCGGATTGCGACGTGGCCATCGATCACTTGGACGCCAGCCGGCACCACGCGCAGATCGTGGCCGTGGGCGGCGACTACTTTTTGGAAGACCTTCACAGCCGCAACGGCACGTGGCTGAATCGCGAGCGCGTGGGGAATAGGCAGAGACTCAGCGACGGCGACAGCATCCGCATCAGCGAGACCATCGTAGAGTTTTATCGAGGGCCGCTTCGCAGCTCCCCCAAGACGGCGCCTTCGGTGCTCGTCGAGGATCGCCCGGGGGCGACGGACCCGTCGTCGGCCATCCAGTGCGAGGTGCCGTCGAGCCGCGATACGGGCCGCTCGGACTCGCTGATGCGGGCCGAGCTCAACGCGCTATTGGAAATCGCCTATAGCCTGCGCAGGACGTTGGTCTTGGACGAGCTTTTCCCGCTGGTGCTCGACAGCGTTTTCAAGATCTTCCCCGCGGCGGACCGGGGGTTCATCGTGTTTCGCGCGGAGGACGGCACGCCGACGCCGCGGTGGGTCAACGTCCGCGAAGGGCACTGCGGTCAGGAGGCGCGCGTCAGCTCGGCGATCATCAACCGCGTGATAGATTCCCAGCAGGCGGTGCTCTCGGCCGACGCCGCGGGCGACTTCCGCTTCAAGAACAGCGAAAGCCTGAGCGATCTGCCGATCCGCTCAGTGATGTGCGCGCCGTTGATCGACGCCGAAGGTCGTTCCTTCGGCGTGCTACAGATCGACACGCTTGACGAGCGCGGCCGTTTCCGGGAGAGCGACCTGTACGTGTTCGCCGCCGTGGCCATCCAGGCGTCGATGGCCTTCGACAACGCCCGCCTGCACGAGAAGGCCCTCCAGCAGCGGGAGATCGAGCGCGACCTGGAGCTGGCCGACCAGATCCAGCGGAGTTTCCTGCCCGCCGGCCCTCCGCAAATCGCCGGCTACCGGTTCTTCAACTACTACCGGCCGGCCAGCTACGTTGGCGGCGATTACTACAATTACGTCACGTTGCCCGACGGCCGTCTGGCGGTGGTGGTGGCCGACGTGGTCGGCCACGGCTTGGCCGCGGCGATGCTCACGGCAAAATTCGCCGCCGAAACGCGCTACCATCTGCTGACCGCCGGCAGCCCGGCCGAAGCCGTCGGCCGACTCAACGCTTCGCTCTCGGGAACGATCGGAGAGAACCACTTCATCACGCTCGTGCTGATCGTGCTGGATCCGGCGACCGGACAGATCAGCGTCGTCACCGCCGGCCATCCCCCGGCGATTTTCTGCCCATCCGGCGGCCCGACCACCGAAATCGGGGCGCAGAAGTCGGGGTTCCCTCTGGGCGCATTCGACGGCGCCGGGTACGAGGAGTGCTCGTTCCAGGTGCCGCCGGGCGGGCTCGTTCTGGCCTACACCGACGGCGTCAGCGAAGCGATGAACGCCCAGAGGGAAGTCTACGGGCTCCCCCGCCTCTGCCAACAACTCCAGGCGGCTTCCGGCGATCCGCTACGGTTCGGCCGCAGCGTCGTCGACGACCTGCGGAAGTTCCTCGGCACCCATCCGCAAATCGACGACATGTGCCTGGTGTGCTTCGGGCGGGGCTAGGGGACGCGAGACGAACGCTAATTCTCGCTGATTCTCGCTGATTTGTTCTCATGAGTGTCGATCAGCGAAAATCAGCGTTCCTCTTGTTTCTTCGTGGTGCCCAAGTCGTCGCCGATCCTCAGACGATCACCGGCAACTCGGCAAGCGCTTCTTCGATCTTCTTCTGCGGGTAGGCGTAATCCTCCAACTCGCCGTTCAGGAAGCGGTCGTAGGAGGCCAGATCGCAGATGCCGTGGCCGCTGAGGTTGAACAGAATGCACTCCTCGCGGCCGGTCTCGCGGCAGCGGATGGCCTCGATGACCGCCGCGCGGATCGCGTGCGAGGCCTCCGGGGCGGGAATGACCCCCTCGGTCTCGGCGAACAGCTTCGCGGCCTGGAAGCTCTCCACCTGGTGGAACGCGGCCGCCTCGATCAGTCCCAGCTTCTTGCCCAGGCTGACCATCGGGGCCATGCCGTGATAGCGAAGCCCGCCGGCATGGATCCCCGGCGGAACGAAGCTGTGTCCCAGGGTGAACATCTTCACCAGGGGGGTGAGCTTCGTGGTGTCGCCGAAGTCGTAGCGGTATTGGCCGCGGCTCATGGTCGGACACGACTCGGGCTCGGCCGCCACAAAGCGGATCTCCTTGCCGGCGATCCGATGGCGCATAAACGGAAACGCCAGCCCGGCGAAATTGCTCCCCCCGCCCACGCAGCCGATCACCACGTCCGGAAAGTCGTCGATCATTTCCATCTGCCTCTCCGCCTCCAGGCCGATCACCGACTGGTGCAAGAGCACGTGGTTGAGCACGCTGCCGAGGGTGTATTTCGTGTCGTCGCGGGCGACGGCCGCCTCGACCGCCTCGCTGATGGCGATGCCGAGACTGCCCGGGCAATCGGGATCGGCGGCGAGGATCTGCCGGCCGGCCTGCGTCTCTTGCGACGGGCTGGCGGTGACGCTCGCGCCCCAGAGCCTCATCATCGAGCGCCGGTACGGCTTCTGTTGATAGCTCACCTTGACCATGAACACCTTGCACTCGATGCCGAAAAACGAGCAGGCAAAGGCCAACGAGGCGCCCCACTGACCGGCGCCCGTCTCGGTGGTCAGGCGATAGATCCCCTCCATCTTGTTGTAGTAGGCCTGCGGAACGGCGGTATTCGGCTTGTGGCTCCCCGGCGGACTATGGCTTTCGTCCTTGAAGTAAATCCGCGCCGGGGTTTTCAAGGCCCGTTCCAGGCCGGTGGCACGCACCAGCGGCGTGGGCCGCCAGAGGGTGTACACGCGGCGGACGTCGTCGGGGATCTCGATCCACCGCTCGCGGCTCACTTCCTGCTGAATCAGGGCCCGGGCAAAGATCGGCTCGAGGTCGGCCGGACCGACCGGTTGCATCGTGGCGGGGTTGAGCGGCGGCGGCACCGGCTCCGGCAGGTCGGCTTGGAGATTGTACCAAGCGGTGGGAATGTCACTCTCGTTGAGAAACACGCGTTTCGGATTCATCGACCACTCCTTGACCACCATAGGAAACTGTCTAGATTAACCGGCTCTCCGCCGTTTGTCGACAGTCCTCCCGCGCTCGGCGCGGGTCTCCTGACCCCGCCGTCCCGCCGACCATAGGTCTCCCGCGTTTGGGAGACCTGCGGTCGCGGCATGTGCGGGGTCAGGAGACCCGCGCACAACACGTCGACAGCTCTCGACCGACATCAACCCCCCATATTTAGAAAATTTAATCACCCTCGAAGAACTAGTTCGACATTCTCTCTCGGAGCCGGGGCGTGCCGCCCCGGTTTGTCGGGCCGACACGGCCCGGCTCGGATTTGTCGCTGTTCTGTTCTGAGGATCAATACCCAAGCGAGAAGCCTATTGTGGGCAACTCAAGACCCTTCCGATGGCGCGAGCGTCTCACGTGTGGCCGATGCGGGCTATCACCGGGTATAGTGAAGCATGGCCCTCTCCTTGCCTTCCCTCATGCTGCTTCGGTGAGACTGCCGTCGTGATCGTGCTTCCATTCTTATGCCACACACGTCGGCCCCTGGTTCGCGTGTTCGTCGTTGCCTGGGTTGCTGGACTCATCGGCACGACTCTCGCCTGGTCGGCCGATCGAGGCGCCTCCTATCTGGCGGCGCTGGAATCGATCAAGGTCGAGGAGCTCCAAGAGCACGTCAAGTACCTGGCCGACGAAAAGCAGGAGGGCCGGGAGGCGGGCACGCGGGGCGGCTACGCCGCCGGGGAATACGTGCGCCAGCGCTTGGCAGCGCTGAAGTTCCACGGGGCGGGCACCGACGGGGCCTATCTCCAGGCCTTCAGCCCCAATTTCCGCAACGTGCTCGCCAAGCTCGAAGGCGCCGACGCGAAACTCCGCGACGAAGTGATCGTCGTCGGCGCCCATTACGACCACGTCGGCTTCGGCAAGAAGGGGAATACGCTGGGCCAAATCGGGCTCGTTCATCCCGGCGCCGACGACAACGCCAGCGGCACTTCCGCGCTCCTGGAGCTCGCCGAGGCCCTCACGATCCTCAGCGAGCCGCCCCGGCGCACGATCCTCTTGGCCTTCTGGGACGCCGAAGAAAAAGGGATGCTCGGCTCGAAGCACTGGATCGCCCATCCCACGCTTCCGGTGGATCGCGTGCGGCTGCTGATGAACATGGACATGGTCGGGCGGCTGCGCAACGATCGGCTGCTGGTCTTCGGCACGCGGAGCGGATACGGCTTGCGGCGCCTGGCGTCAACCCACAACGAGTCGGCGCTGCGACTGGAATTCTCGTGGAACGCATTGCAGAATGCCGACCACTTCCCCTTTTTCTCGCACAACATCCCTTTCATTACCTTGCACACCGATCTACACGAGCAGTACCACCGGCCGACCGACAAGGCGGAATTGATCTCTTCGGCCGGGATCCGCCGCGTGGCGCGGCTGTTGTTCGCACTGGTCCACGACCTGGCGAATGCGGACCAGGCGCCGGCCTTCCGCGCCGCGGCCCGAAACGAATCGGAAGAAACCCGCCGCAGTCTGGCCCAACAGCCCCCCCAATTCCCCGAAGACGGCAAGCCGCTCCGCGTGGGGATCGTGTGGCGCGCGGACGACGCCGAGCCGTGTACGGCGATCCTCACCGGGGTGGCGCCGGGCTCGCCGGCTGCCCGAGCCGGGCTGCAGGCCGACGACCGCATCTACCAAGTCAACGGCCGAGGCTTCTCCGGCGAAGAAGAACTGCTGAAGCTTCTGGGCACGCTTCCCAGCCCGATCCACTTGGGCGTCGAGCGGAACGGCCAATTGCGGAGCGTGGAATTGCGGCTCGAAGCCGTCCCCCTGCGCCGAGCCGCTTGATTTATCGAGTCGCGTGTTGATTGAGGAACGTTTTGGTTACGCCCAAGCCCAGGGGTTGCAACCCCTGGGCTTAACGGTGCTGTGCGATCAACCTGTGAGTCAATAGACTTCAACGACTCGGGAGGACTGACCGTGAGCGACATCGTGCGGTTTTCCGTGTCGGTCGAGAACGACCTGCTGGAGAAATTCGACCGCTTCTGCAAGGAGGAGCGATTCGCCACTCGAAGCGAGGCGGTTCGGCAACTGATCCGCGACACGCTGACCCGGCGGGCCTGGGTCGGCCAGTCGAAGGAGGCGGCCGGGACCCTGACCCTGGTCTACGACCACCACCGCGCCCAACTCCGCGACAAGCTGCTCCAACTCCAGCACGACCACACGGCCAACGTAGTGGCCACGCTGCACGTCCACCTGGAGCACGACCTCTGCCTGGAAGTCATCGCCCTGCGCGGCCCCGCCGACGAATTGCAGAGGATCGCTTCCCAACTCAGGGGACTTAAAGGCATCTACAAGGGGGAGCTGGTCATGGCCAGCGCCCATTCCGACTGACTTCTCGGCCGCCATCGGCCCCCGCTCGACAGCCGGTCGGCTGGATATTACAATACGCAGTATCGTAATACCGTGTGGCCGCGGCTTCCGCCCCATTCCTACCCGTGAGGCGCACCATGAGAACAGTTCTCCCGGCGGTGCTCATCGGGGTCGGCTGCCTGTGCCTGGCAGCGCGACCGGCGCACGGACATTTTCTCGTGCTGCGTCCGTCCAGCGACGTGATCGGCGCCGGTGCCCGCAGCGTGGACCTGAAAATCATGTTCACGCACCCCATGGAGCAAGGGCCCCTCATGGAGTTGGGCCAGCCCCAGCGGTTTGGCGTGCTGGCCGGAGGCAAGGACTACGACCTGATCGGCCAGTTGCGGCCCAGGAAGGTCGATGGAAAAACGGTGTACGACGTCTCGGTCCGCCTCCAGCGGCCGGGCGACTACGTGTTCTACATCCAGCCTGCACCGTACTGGGAAGCCAGCGAGGAGACGATGATCGTCCACTACACCAAGGTGGTGGTCGATTTCCTCGGGGTGGAGAAAGGCTGGGACGCCATGGTCGGGTTTCCCGTGGAGATCGAACCGCTGGTCCGGCCGTATGGCCTGTGGACGGGCAACACGTTCCGCGGCGTCGTCAAGCATCACGGCAAGCCCGTTCCTCTGGCTCGAATCGAGGTCGAGTATCTCAACGAAGGCGGCCGGGTGAAAACGCCCAACGACGCCTTCGTCACCCAGGTCATCAAGGCCGACGCCAACGGCGTGTTCTCCTACAGCATGCCGAGGGCCGGATGGTGGGGCTTCGCGGCCCTGGTGGCCGGCGAAGAGAAGATGAAAAGCCCGACCGGCAAGATGGTCGACGTGGAACTGGGCGGCGTCATCTGGGTCAAGGTGGTAGATATGAAATGAATAGCGAATACGGAATAGCGAATACGGAAGTCAGAATTCCCGGCCAGCGAGGTTCATTCTGCCTTCGCTATTCCGTATTCACTATTCGCTATTCATTGTCTTCCTGTGAGTCTCGATCGACCAACAACTGACAGCAGCACAACGCGAGGCACTCAATGCACATTCCCGAGGGCCCCCTGTCGGTCTCCGCGATTGGGATTGGGATCCTTGGCACGGGCACAGCCCTGGCCGCCGCCGGCACGGCTTGGGGGCTGCGGAAGATGGACTACGAGCGCGTGCCCCAAGTGGCCCTGCTCAGCTCGGCGTTCTTCGCAGCCTCGCTGATCCACGTTCCGCTCGGGGGCACGTCGGTGCACCTGGTGCTGAGCGGACTGGTCGGCCTGGTGCTCGGTTGGGCCGCGTTTCCCGCGATCCTGATTGCGCTCGCGCTGCAAGCCGCGTTTTTCGGATTCGGGGGGTTCACCACGCTGGGGGTCAACACCCTGGTGATGGCCCTGCCCGCCGTGGCAACCTACGCCATGTTCCATCGCATGGCGCGCTCGGGCAGCGAGGCCCTGGCGCCGGTGGCCGGATTCGCGGCGGGTTCGTTGTCGATCCTCTTCGGCGCGATCTTGCTGGCCGGCGTGCTGATCGCCGCGGGCCACCAGTTCGAGAAGCTGGCCCAAACCGTCCTGCTGGCCCATGTGCCGGTGGCGGTCGTCGAAGGGCTGGTCACGGCCAGTGCCGTGGTGTTCCTCCGCAAAGTCCGGCCGGAGCTCCTCGACGCCCCTTGCCTGCCGGTCGGCTGGGAGGCGTCCGATGCTTGACCGGCTAACGAGCCTTAGCAGAATGCTCGGGCTCTTGGTGGTCTCCAATCTGGTCATCGCCTCGCCTGCCGCCGCCCACAAGGTAAGCGTCTTTGCCGCGGTGCAAGGCAAGGCGATCTCGGGCGAGGCGTACTTCCGCGACGGCGCGCCGGTGCGCGGCGCGCGGGTGATGGTCTTCGATGCGGCCGGGGCGAAGATCGGCGAAACGCAGACCGACGCGGCAGGCAGGTTCTCGTTCGAGCCCCGCCGCCGCTGCGATCACCGCTTCATGGTCGACGGCGGCGACGGCCACGCAGCGCAGTACACGGTTCGCGCGGACGAACTCCCCGCGAGCCTGCCCGATGGCGGTGGAACGTCTGTAGCCACAAGCGAGAGCAACCCAGCTTCTCCGTCCATCGTCCCAATCGCAGACCCGCCTGGGAAGCGGATTGCCGAGCCAAGCGATTCCCACCAAGGGCTGCACGGGGAACTGGAGGCCATCCAGGCGCAAATCGTCCAGCTTCGCCGGGAGCTGGCAGCGCGGGAAGACAGCGCCCGGTGGCGCGACGTGCTGGGCGGGATCGGCTATATCTTGGGACTGATGGGGCTGACGTTCTATTTTCTGGGGGTGAGTCGCAAAAGGATGAAGGATGAGGGATGAGGGATGAAAGATGAATGGTTCCGCGTCTCCTCATCTCCGTGTCTCGTCATCCCTTATCCTTCATCCTGTCCTTGGCGCCTTTGCGCCTTTGCGTGAGAGAGAAATGGGTCTCACGCAAAGGCGCAAAGGGAAATAACGGACGCAGAATGATCCTTCATCCCTCATCCCCTCCCCCGCGTGAGCCATGTTCCAGCCCGCGAACCGTGCCGCATCGGCCCTTGACCGCTTGGATCCGCGGGGGCGAATCGTGGCCGCATTGGCTTTCTGCGTGGTCGATACCCTCGCCATGCGGCTCGCCACGCTCCTGTTGGCGTTGGGCGTTGCCGCGTTGGCCGCCGGGCTGGCCGGCATCCGGCCCCGAGCAGCGGCGGCCCGGCTCGCGCCGTTGAACCTGTTTATGTTGCTGGTCGTGCTGATCGTGCCGCTGAGCACTCCAGGGACGCCGCTGGCGACCTTCGGCAACATCGAGTATTCGCAGGAAGGGTTCTGGCTGGCAGCCGCCGTGGCGCTCAAAGGGAATGCCATCGTGCTGGCGATCATGGCCTTGGTGGCAAGCATGGACGTGATTGTGCTCGGGCACGCCCTGCACCACTTGGGCGTGCCGGAGAAGCTGGTCCACCTGATGCTGTTCAGCGTGCGTTATTTCGACGTGCTGCGCCGGGAGTACCTGCGGTTGGCGGCGGCCTTGAAGGTCCGCGGATTCCGGCCGCGGATGAACGGCCATACCTACCGGGCGTACGGCTACCTGGTCGGCATGTTGCTGGTGCGGAGCCTGGACCGCTCGGAGCGGATCGTGGCCGCGATGAAGTGCCGCGGCTTTCGCGGCCGGTTCTACTTGCTCGATCACTTCGCTTTCTCGCGCCGCGATGCCTGCTTCGCAATGGTCGCGGCGGCCCTGGTGGTGGTCTTGGCATGGGTGGAGTTGGCGTGAACGATCGGCTGATCTCCCTTTCCGACGTGAGTTTCGCCTACGAGCCGGCCCGGCCGGTGCTCGCCGGGATCGATCTGGAGCTTGCGCCGGGCGAGCGCGTCGGCCTGGTGGGTCCCAACGGGAGCGGGAAGACGACGATCCTGGCCCTCATCATGGGACTGCTGCGACCGACCGCCGGCCAGATCGAAGCCTTCGGTAGGATCCGATCCACCGAGACCGATTTTCGAGAAATCCGCGGCCGCGTGGGCCTGTTGTTCCAGGATTCCGACGACCAGTTGTTCTGTCCTACGGTGGGCGAAGACGTCGCCTTTGGGCCGCTGAACCTGGGCGTGCCGCGGCAGGAGGTGCGCACGATCGTGGCCCAGACCCTCCAGTCGCTGGGACTGGCCGGCTACGAGCATCGGATTACCTACAAGCTCTCCGGGGGGGAGAAGCGTTTGGCGGCTCTGGCCACCGTCCTGGCGATGCAGCCCGAAGTGCTGCTTCTCGACGAGCCTATCGTGGGCTTGGACGACGAGGCGATGTGCCGCGTTACCGAGATTCTCGCCGGACTGCCCCAAGCGATGCTCGTGATCTCGCACCAGCGCGAGTTCCTGGATCGCCTGACGCATCGCACCTACCGACTCGCCAACGGCCAACTCTCTCCTCTCTCTTGCGGAGGGGGTCGGTCGCCTGCATAATAAATGGAATGCCGGAAGAGTTTGACCCTTATCTCCATTGGCTGGGTATACGCGACCCGCAGCGCCCGCCGAATCACTACCGTCTGCTCGGCGTGGAGTTGTTCGAGAGCGATCCGGACGTGATCAGCAACGCCGCGGATCGGCAGATGGCCCACGTGCGCACCTTTCAGTCCGGTCGCCGCTCGGCAGAGTCCCAGAAGGTTCTCAACGCGTTGGCCGGGGCAAAAATCTGCCTCCTAAACCCGCAGAAGAAAGCCGGCTACGACGCGCAATTGCAGGCCGAACTGGCCAGCGTGGTGCAGCCGCCCGTGATGCCCTCTCCGAGCGAGGCGATTGCCCCGGCGCTGCCACCGAGCTTGCCCTCGCCGACCGTCCGCAGGTTCTCCGTTCTCTGGGTGACCCTCTCCACATTGGTGGCCGTGGCGGCGATGATGGCCGCACTTCTGATTGTCGTGCTCGGTGTCGGACATGCCCCCGATGAGGATCGCGATTTGGCCCGTTCGGACGATGAGGTGACCGCCGACGCGGGACAGCAGCTCCAACCGCCGGGTGGGCCTGTTACTGATGAGCCGAAGTTGGATCAAGGAGCGAACCCCCAGCCGGGCAAGCAACTTGATGCGAAACAAGCGGCGAAAACCACCGCCGAACCGGCGGCCAAAGTCGAGCCCCCAAAGAAGATCGAACCGCCCGGCAAGGCCGAGCCCAAAGGCGCCAAGCGCACCGAAACCGCCAAGACGACCGAACCGGGGGCCAAGTCGGAGGCGAAGTCGCCAACCGAACAGCTTCCGCCCGCCGCGGAGTCGATGACCGCCGCTCGTACCGCCATGAAACAGCGAAATGTGGACGCCGCAAGGCGTCACTTGGTCCTGGCTGAAAAAGCGGCGTTCCCCAAAGACCGCGAGCAACTCGATCGGCTGAACGACGTGCTCACCCCTTGGGAGGCATTTTGGACCGCCGTGCGACTCGGCATTCTGGAGTGCAAGCAAGGCGAGGTACTCCGGGCGGAGAGGCTGTCGGTTGAGGTCGTCAACCGAGCCGACGGCGTCATCACCGTGCGTGGCGACGTGGACGGAAAAAAGGGGACCGCGCGTGGGGACGTGGACGGAAAAGAACGGACCATCACCTTCAGGCTCCAGAATCTACCCACCCCACTGGCCATGGTGATCGCCGAGAAGAAGCTCCCCGAGAATACCGCCAACCTGCCCAAGGCCGCATTCTTGGTCGTCGATCCTGATGGCGATCCGCGGCAGGCGTTCCAATTGTGCGAGCAATCGGCGCGGCGCGGCGTTGCGCCGAGCTCAGGCTTGGCAGCCGAATTGAAAGCAGCCCTCGCGGCCACGAATTCGCCGCCCGGCGCTGACGCCGCTTCCGCGAAGCCGCCGTCGCGACTTCCCGTGCCGGACGCCGCGGCACAACAAGACGAACGAAAGAAGGTGCGGGACGCGTTCCGGGCCCGGTTCGCACAAGCCAGAACTCCGATCGACAGGGGCGACTTGGCAGCCGACCTGTTCCGCGATGCCCAGGGCAGCAAAGATAGCCCGGCGGCTCGTTTCGCTCTGTTCGCCGAGGCCCGCGACTTGGCGCTTGCCGCCGGCGAGCCGGCGCGATTTCGCGAGGTCGTCCTGGAAATGGCCAAAGGGTACGAGCTCGATTCATTTGAGGAGCAGACGCGGGCCCTGGTCGATGCCTCGGATACCGCGCTCCCCTCCGCGGTGAGAACCACCCTGGCCAAGGTTGCGATCGATCTGGCTCAGGAGGCCATCCAAGCCGACTCCTACGATGCGGCAGCGCGGCTGGCCAAGGCCAGCTTTTCCTTCGCCAGCAAGGTAATGGCCAGCAAGGGCCGCGACCCGCACACCATTCGCCAGGCAATCGAGCTGGGCGAGACGATTCCCTGGTACAAGCAGCAGCACGATCTGGCTCAGCAGGCGGAGAAGGCCCTGACGCAAGACCCCAACAACATCAAGGCCGTGCAGTTTCTTGGGAAGTACTACGCGCTGGTCAAGGAGCAATGGGACCGCGGCCTCCCGCTGCTGCTGAAAAGCGAAGACGCGAGGCTGAAGGCCCTGGCCGAGGCCGAACAGGCGGCCCGGCGGTCCGCCAGTGCTGCCGACATGGTGAAGCTCGCCGACCAATGGATGGAGGCCGTGCCGTCGATCGAAGGGCCGCTCGAGCGATCCGCCCAACGTCGCGCCCTCTACTGGTACGAGGCCGCGCTGCCGCACTTGAGCGGCCTGACCCAGCAGCGGGTCGTGCGGGCCATCGACGCGCTGAAGCAGTGGGAACCGCCCCGCCGCAAATAATCAAGTAGTCGTTCCTGGGTGCTGAGTACAGAGTACTCAGTACTCAGTTCTCATTATCCGCCACCGGGGCTCTACTCTTGCTTCGCCCCTTCGTTGATCAAGAGCCACGTGCCGGTCTTGCCGGCCACGACGATGTCGGGCCGGCCGTCGCCGTTCAGGTCGGCCACGCGGATCTGCATCCCGGCGCCCACGCCGCTGCCCGGCTCGGTGATGTTGTGGCGGTGGAACTTCTTGGCCTCTGCGTCCCATTTGTAGTAGTACATCACCTCGGGATCGCGCGAGCCGGGATCGCCGTCGCCGTGGCCGCGCATTCGCTTGCCGGTCACGACCTCGTTTTTCCCGTCGCCGTCGATGTCGGCCCAGACGATCGCGTGGACCTGCGACCAGGATTTGTCGATGAGGTGTTCTTTCCAGGTCGTAGCGCCGTCGGGCTTGGGCGCGCCTTGCTCCCACCAGAAGAGGCCGTAATCGTGGGCCTTGCCCCAGACCAAATCGGTGCGGCCGTCGCCGTTGACGTCGACCGCCAGGAACGGGCAGCTAGGGTGCGGCAGCGCGGTCTCGGGATGGAATCTCCACGGCTGCTTGAAGACGTCCTTCTCGGGCCGCTCGTACCAGCCCGACTCCAACAGCAGGTCCTCACGCCCATCCCCGTTGACGTCCCCAAAGGCATAGCCGTGGCCGTGCCCCTGATCGCCGATCACGATTCGCTCCAGATCCGGCTTGCCGTCGGCTGTCTTGGCGAACTTCCACACGACCACCGGGGCCTTCTTCTCCCAGCAGTTCACGTAGATCTCGGGCACGCCGTCGCCGTCGAAATCGCGGAAATCGTAGATCTCATTCTGCCCGCGGGCCTTCTTGAGCAGGCGAGACTCCCATTTCCAGCCGTAGGCAAGCCCCCGCTTGCCCGGGTTCTTGTACCAGTTCAGATCCGCTTCCATCCAGCCGCCAGACACGACGTCGACCCAGCCGTCGCCGTCCACGTCATGGGCGTTATCGCCGTTGTTGGCGTAGAACTCGGTCATCATTTGCGGGATGTCGCGCACCGGCCGCGGGACCCAGTCGGGATTGGCGAACCAGTGGGTGCCGGCGATGATGTCGGGCTTGCCGTCTCGGTTGACGTCGGCGATGGCGCACCCTTCATTGGGGCTGACCATCAAGCAGCGTTGGGAGAACTTGACGCCGAGCGGACTCTCCGCACGGGCCGGCGCGGCCAATTGCCAGACGAATAGTGCCAACCCCAGCACCCCCAAAGACTCCAGAATCCCGCCCAAACGATAGCTCTTCTTCATGCCATGAACTCCTGCACTGTCAGCATCACTGAAAAAAAGACCTTTGGAGTGCGGCGACCCGTCGCCGCTTTCTTTCTTGGGTGGCAAGCGGCCGGGGGCGCTGCCGGTTGGAAAAAGAAAGCGGCGACAAGTCGCCGCACTCCAAAATCGTGCTGCCACTCACCGTAACAAACCGCCGAGTCCCTGGCAACCGGGTTCGAAAGTAGTAGGCACACTCCGTGTGCCGTAACCAGCGGACGGCACGCGGAGCGTGC
>CAYTJV010000021.1:0-27057 GCA_964438165.1 uncultured Planctomycetaceae bacterium
TGTGGAATATGGCCGCTAGATTAAATCGACAATCCGCGAGCCGGCAGGGGTCCGACGAATCGATATCCTCGCTCAAGGCGCGTTCAACTCGTGCGCTCGATCTGTTGAATGAGGTTCTTGAAAATGAACCAGTGGAAGGGGAGGAACGTGTACCAGTAGACCTTGCCGAACAGGCCGCGGGGCTGGAAAAAGGCCTCCACGCAAAGGCGCCTGCGATCTTCTTCCGGCGCCACCTGGAACTGGAGCCAGGCCATGCCCGGCAGCTTCATCTCGGCGCGCAAGAGCAGCAAGGCGTCGTCGTGGAGGTCCTCCACGCGCCAGAAGTCGATCACGTCGTTGATCCGCAGGGTGGAGAGACTTCTTCGTCCACGAGACGAGCCCACGCCGAGGAGGGACCGGTCGATCATGCCCCGCAGACGCCACAGCCAGTTGCTGTCGAACCATCCTTCCCGGCCCCCGATCCGGCACACGGAGGAGAACAGCGACGAAGCCGCCTTTTCGGTCAGCACCGAGTAGGATGCCTTGTAGCGGACTTTTCCACCGAGCTCGCGGAGCTTCATGGCCAGATCGAACGCGGGCGGATAGGCGTCGGACCAGCGGGTGCGTACCTCGTCTTGCTCCTCCCGCGACATGGCCTTGAGCACCGCCTCGCGATACGACAGCGGCTCGAAGGGCACCGCCCGTTTGATATCCTCGTGCTGGCAGATCACTTCATGGGTGATGCTCTCCATCAGGCACCAGGTGATGGCGGCGGGCACGGGCGTGACGAGGCTGGTCAGGTAGGAGAACAGACCCACCCCGGAGCAAGGGCAGGGAAGAAACAGCCGCTTCTTCCCCTGAATGCCGGCGAGGATCCTGAGCATGTCGCGGTAGGTGAGCACGTCCTTGCCGCCGATGTCGTAGGATCGTCCCGCCGTCGCGTCGGTCTCCAGCACGCCGACCAGATACTTGACGACGTCGCGAACGGCAATCGGCTGGCATTTCGTCCGGGCCCACCTGGGGAGGAAAATAAACGGAAGATGCTTGACCAGGTGCTTGATGATCTCGTAGGAGGCGCTTCCCGATCCGATGATCACGGCCGCGCGAAGGATCGTCGTGGGCACGCTTCCTTGTTTGAGCGTCCAGGCGACCATCATCCGGCTCCGCAGGTGGGGGGAAAGGGGCGACTTGATATCGCCCAGCCCTCCCAGATAGATCAGCCGCCGAACGCCGCTTTCTTCCGCGGCCTGGCGCACGTTCTCGGCGGCCTGGATGTCGGTGGCCTCGAACTCCTTCCGTCCTAAGAGCAGCGAGTGGATGAGGTAGTAAACCGTATCGATCCCCTCAAACGCCTTGCGCAGGCTCTCCGGCTTGAGGGCATCGGCGACGGCGACCTGGGCCTCGGGCCACCGCTGGCAGTATTCCGGCGAAGCCGCCCGGACCATCGCCCGCACCCGGTATCCCCTGGCTAAAAGCTCGGGAACCAGCCGCCCGCCGATGTACCCGGTGGCGCCGGTGACGAGAATCGTCCCCAGATCCGGGCGCGGCCGGGTCGGGAGATCGCGGCACAAGAGATCGTCATCGCTGGTCGCCATGGGTATCGCTCCTGTAAGAGGCCCTAACAAAACGGGGACAGGCACCCTCGCACAACACAATTCACGGCGTTTGCTGCTCATCGCCGGGAGCCAGTCCCCGTTTTGTTAGGGCCTGTAAGCGTACTGCCCCCGGTTTCGCATCCTATTGCGCTCGTCCCATGTGTGGCGATCCCGCCGGAAGTTCTCCAGGATCATGGGAATTCGCTCCAGAATTCCCATTCCCTCCGTACATCGCCAGTCCAGTGTACCACAAGTGTAACGGGAATCCGCAATCCAAGCGCGATCGACGAATTGGAGCATCCAAGGGTGCTCGTACGGCGTCCGCCCGATGAGGGAGCCGAGGGCACGGCTCACCCACAAGCCGATCCTGGCGATCCCCGGCGGGATGAAGATCGGACGCGAAGGGGCCGCGCCGCGTCCCCGGCGGATCGCGGCAAAGAGCTGGTTGTGGAGCACGGCGCCCTCCGGGGAAGCCAGGAAAACCTCGTCGCGGCCCAGCGTGGCGTGCCTCGCAATGCAGGATCGCACCATGCGCACCACGTCGCGGCGATGGATGTACGGCATGCCCGTCGTTCCCCGCCCCGGCACTAGGCGGCTTGCCGGCCAACGCCCGGCCCAGCGACCGATCAGGCTGGTGAGCGGGGGCAACTCGGACCAATCGCTGAAGGCCCCGGCGATTCGCAGCACGATCGCGGGCAGCCGGTCCGAGCCGGCCCGGATCATCTGCTCGCCGAGCGATTTCGACTTGGCGTAAGGGATGTAGTCGGCGGTGGGCGTTTTCTCGGAGAGCACGTCACCCCTCCCGGGTGGAAGCATGGCCGCCACACTGCTGGCGAAGATCAGTCGCTTGGCCCCGCTGGTCATCGCTGCTCGCAGCACGTTGGCCGTTCCCTGGAGATTGGTCCTATCGTACTCCGGGCGCCAGTCGACGCCGAAGTGGTAGAACGCGGCGAAATGCAAAACCACGTCGACCCGGCCCAGCAGCTCCCTGGTGCTCGTAAACACGGAGTCCACGGCCTGGGCATCGGCGATGTCGGCTTGGTGCCACACCGTCCCTGCTGCGCGGTCCCGCAGATCGGCGGTCGGCTCGCGTTGGTCGACGGCCACTACCCGGTGATCCCTGGCGAGATCCACGGTGATTGCCGAGCCGAGAAACCCGGCAGCGCCTGTTACGAGGATGACTTGCGCATTCATCTTTATCGTGCCCCTTGGAAGATACTCGCCTCCCACGGTAGACTGTCGGTCATGAGCACGACCCGAATCCAACGAATCCTCGACGAAGCGGGCGCCCTGACCTTTCCCGGGATCTATGACACGCTGTCGGCCAAGATCTGCCAGCAGGCCGGGTTCCCCATGGGGTTCATCTCCGGCTACTCGGTCTCGGCCACGGCGATCGGCGAGCCGGACCTGGGACTCTTGACACAAACGGAAATGATCGACCGGGCCCGGCGGATCGCCATGAGCGTCCAGATCCCGATCATCTGCGACGCCGACACCGGATACGGCAACCCGCTGAATGTCTTTCGCACGGTCCAGGAGATGATCGCCGCGGGCCTGGCCGGGTGCTTTCTGGAGGACCAGGTGTGGCCCAAGCGCTGCGGGCACATGCGTGGAAAGCGGATCATCGACCGCGAAGAATACGTCCAGAAGATCCGCGCTGCGGTGGATGCCCGCGCGGGGCGCGACTTCTTTATCGTGGCCCGGACCGACGCCCTGGCCGTGACCGGGATGGACGAAGCCGCGGCGCGGATCAACGCGGCCCGCTCAGCCGGGGCCGACGCCAGCTTCATCGAGGCCCCCGGCTCCGTCGAGGAGCTGGCCGAGATCGGCCGCCGCGTGCCTGCACCGCGGGTAGCGAACATGATCGAAGGCGGTCGCACGCCGGTCCTCAGCCGGCAGGAGCTCGTGGATCTGGGCTTCCAGTTGATCCTCTACCCGTTAGCCGGCCTTTACGCCGCGGCCCAGGCCACCCGCCGGGTCTACGAAACACTCCGCCGCGACGGCACCACGATGGGATGCGAAACGGAGATCATGCCGTTCGACCAATTCAACGACCTGATCGGCGTGGACGACAAGTACGCGCTGGCCGGACGGTTCGGAGCGTAGGGTGACAAGGCGACAAGGTGAAGAGGTGACAAGGTGACAAGGTGATGAAATAAGGCCGGAGACAGCTTTCTCGCCGTGTTCTCCGTGCCTCCGTGGTGGCGTTTCCGCGAACCCTGTCACCTCTTCACCTTGTCACCTTGTCACCCGCGCAGGGCCCACGCGAGCACCACCGCGGCCACGACGAGGCGGTACCAGCCGAACGGCTCGAGGGTGTGGCGGCTGAGGAATCGCACGAAGAACTTCACCGCGGCCCAGGCGGCAAGGAAAGAGACGACGAAGCCGAGCGCGAAGACGGGCACGTGCGAGGCGCTCAGTAGATCGCGGCTCTTGTAGAGCTCGTAGAGCGTGGCCGCCGTGAGGAGCGGCACGGCGGCGAAAAACGAATACTCGGTGGCGGTCTTCCGCTCCACCCCGAGCATCATCCCGCCGAGGATCGTCGACGAAGAGCGCGACATGCCGGGCCACAAGGCCAGGCACTGGAAGAGCCCGATGCCCAAGGCATCTTTCCAGTCGAGTGAATCGACGCCTTCGCGCCGGGTACGCGGCAAGCGCCGTTCGACGGCCAAGATCCATAGGGCGCCGACCGCCAATCCGATCGCCACGGTGAGCGGCTGAAACAGGTGCTCCTTGATGGACCGCCCCGCCACGAGACCGAGAATCCCACCGGGAATGGAGGTGATCAGCAGCAACGTGAGGCCGCGCAGGCCCGAGAACCCGCGGGTGTCGTTCAGACGCAGCAGGCCGGCGAATCGGCGAGGATAGGCCACGACCACGGCAAGGATCGCGCCGAGCTGGATGAATATCACAAAGGTCTCGGCCGCCGCCTTGCCCACAAGCCCATCGAAGCCAAGCAGGTCCTTGGCCAGGATCAAATGCCCGGTGGAGGAGACCGGAATGTACTCCGTGAGCCCCTCCACCAAACCAAGGCAGATTGTGGCAAAGATCAAAGCCGCGCTGAGCGCCCCCATGGAGATCCCTTCGCTGGTTGGCCACGAACACTGCTGAAAAAGTCGCAGGCCCTAGAAACTGTAGTACAGAGTACCCGGTACTGAGTGGCGCGCACTATGTACTATACCGTAGCGGGGAACTGAATACCTCTGGATTGCCCCGCGTACCCGGTTGACATCGCTCTTGACGCCCCACCGACGGCGCATTATATTGGGTTTCAAACAAACGTTTGATTGAAACGCGTGTTGGCCCGCAAGCGCCAGCGACATTGCGAGAATATACCGTATGGCGGAACGTCCGGACGATACGCGCATCCGCCTGTTGGAGGCTGCCGGCGAGGTGTTTGCCGAGAAGGGCTTCCAGGCAGCGACCGTGCGGGAGATTTGCAGCCGTGCGGGGGCGAATGTGGCGGCGGTGAACTACCACTTCGGCGACAAGCAGCGGCTGTACGTCGAGGTAATGCGCTATGCACACCGCGGGTTCGCCGAGCGTCCGCTGCCGCAGTGGCCGCCGGGAACGCCGCTCGAAGAGAAACTCCGCGCCTTCATCGGGCAGATGCTGGCCGACATGCAAGAGGAGTCGGGCCCGTCGTGGAGGAGGCGGCTGATGATGCGTGAGATGGCGGAGCCGACCGAGGCCTGCCTTGCCGTAATGTACGCTTTCATTCAGCCGAGGAAGGAGTTGCTCCGCGGGATCCTCGGCGAGATCTTGCCGCCGGACGTTCCGGAGGCGGACCGGCACTTGATCGCGTTCAGCATCGTCGGGCAGTGCCTGTTCCACCGCGTACACTGGCCGATGGTGAAGCTGATGGCGGGAGAGGAAACGTTCCGCACGTTCGACCTGGCACGGCTGACGGACCACATTACCCGGTTCTCGTTGGCCGCCCTGGGCTGCGCACCGCCGGTCGCTGAGTCAGCCGCGTCTGCGGCGGGGAGAGCATGATCATGATCCAAGAACGTTTGGAGCAGAGGCGCGACATGCCCGCGTCCGCCGTGCTGAGCGAGCGGGTCCGGTCGTTGCGATTGCCGCAGGACAGTGGAGGCGGGGGTACGCGCGGCACATGGCTCCCGTGGTCGCTGTGCCTGGTGTGCGCCGCCAGCACGGCGGTGCTGGGCTATCTGCTCTGGGGCCGGCAGTCGGCGGAGGCCCAGGCCCCGGCGGCGTCGGAAGCGAAAAGCGAGTCCGCGGCCGGGGCTGCCTCGGCGCCGACCGCATCGTCGGGCAGCATCGTGTTGGACTCGAAGGGCTACATCATTCCCGTGCGGCAGATCCTCGTCAGCCCCAAGGTCAGTGGGATGATTCTCAAGTCGTTCATCCTCGAAGGGAAGCACGTCAAGAAGGGCGACGTGCTCGCCGAGGTGGAGGACGTGGACTATCAGGCCGATCGCCAGCGGGCCACGGCGGCGCTGGAGCTGGCCCGGCACCGGCTGTCGGAGATCGAGACCAGCCGGCCGAAGGAGGTCGGCGCGGCGGAGGCCGAGCTCGACGAGGCCCGGGCCCAACTCGTGCAGACCAAATCGGATTTCGAGCGGTGCAAGGAGTTGTTCCAGAGCAGAACGGCGATCTCGAAGCAGGATTTCGAGCTTGCCGAGAGCAAGCACCTCGCCCACCAACAGCGCGTCAAGCGGCTCGAATATGCCCTGAAGCTGATGGAAAGCTCACGACTGAAGCGGATCGCCGGGGCCCAGGCCGAGGTTACCCAGGCGGAAGCCGAATTGACCAAGGCGAAATGGAGGCTGGACAACTGCACGATCCGCGCCCCGATCACCGGCACGATCCTCAAGAAGAACGCCGAGGAAGGGAACATCGTCAATTCGATCGCCTTCAACGGCTCGTTCAGCCTGTGCGACCTGGCCGATCTCTCGGACCTGGAGGTCGAGCTGACGATCCAGGAACGCGACATCGCCAAGGTCCGGGTCAACCAGAAGTGCCGGGTGCGGGTCGAAGCGTTTCCCGATCGGGTCTACGAGGGCACCGTGTCCCGCCTGATGCCGATCGCCGACCGGGCGAAGGGCGCGATTCCCGTCCGGGTGAAGGTCACGGTGCCGCGCGAGGAAGAAGGGATTTACCTCAAGCCGGAGATGGGCGCGCTGGTGTCGTTCTTGAGCGACAAGAAATGAATTGGGAATAGTGAATACGGAATGCAGAATGAATCTGGCCGAACGCTTCGATGGCTACTCATTCTGACTTCCGTATTCCGTATTCATTCCCATTCGGAGTTCTGCACGAAAGAGAGAAGCATCGTCCCGAAGGGACGCTTGAGAATAGCCCAGCGATTCATCGCTGGGATCCGAATCGCCACCTACTATCACATGGCGGTGATCGAAGGATTTTCGCAAGCGGGCGGCGTCACCACGCGGGCCTTCTGGGAGATGGCGCCCGGGGGAAGGGTCCACATTTATCCCCCCTCGCTGCACGTCATCGGGTACTTCTTCCATCTTCTCGGCGTTTCGCCGGGGACGTTCATGACGGTGGTGAGCGGAACGTTCTATGCGGGCTGCCTGTTGACGACGTGGATCTGGCTTCGGCGGACCCATGGGACCGGGCATGGGCCCGCCCGGCGTCAGCATCAAGTCACCTCACCCGCTGCCAGGTCAACCGGCGCGTGCGCTTTTGGCCTTGTGCCTGGAACTCGGGCGGTTCGAGGATCAGCTTGTCGCCCGATAGGGTGAATCGCCGGCGCTGATCGGTTCCTTCCCAGTTGGGAATCAGCCCGCCGTGGACACGATGGATCACCACGCCGGAGCGATCATCGACTTCGTAGTCGCCAAAATAGCCGTTGTAGCCCACAAAGGCTGCCTTCGCCTGCTCGGGCGTGGCACGATGGACGTCATCCGACGGCAGCCGAGGCCGATCGCGGCGCATGGCGTGCGCCGACATGTGCCCCGTGGCGTCATAGAACAGGATTCCCACCGGATTGGGCCCGTAATCCAGCGGCACGACCAGTTTGCCGTTCGCGTCGCGCTCCTCGATCGACAGCAGTTTCCATGTACCGACGAGTAGACTCCGGGCGCTGGCGGGTAATCCCGCGCCCGTCGCCGGTCCGACGAGCGGCGGTTGGAACGCGTCGAAGGTGTCGACCGTCACGGCCCCGTCGCCGCGGGCCACGAGTTTCAGCTCGTGCTCCTTGTTGGGGAGATTGGCGGCAAGACGCAGCCGGAACTTTTCTTTGGCCGGCGCTTTGAAGTCGACGCTCCCGGCGGCCGCACGCACGACCTCGAAGGTGAACCGGTCGCCGCGGCGGTTGTTCTGCGGATCGCGCCAGAACTCCGGCTCGACGAGAACTTGACCGGAAAGGCTGGTAAAGGGCTTGAAGGCGTTGCCTTTCCCGTCCGGCCCGGTGACGCTGCCGGCCAGCGCGTAATCGCCTGCGTCGTTGGTCATGACGATCGTCCATTGCTGCGGAACGAGGTTCTTTCCGAGCGTGACGGCGTGCGGACAACGATCGCGCGGAGGATTCGGAGGGCGGGGCGCATTGCGCGGGTCCGGATCCACGTACTCGGCGTAGAACACGTCGGCCTGGGACGCCGGTCGGCCATCGATCCACACGTCGGCCGTGCCGCCGTCCGGGCCGCGCCAGCCGATCAGGTCGATGCGGTTCCCGGTGAATCGCACGCTCAAAGCGCTGTCCGACGCCGTGGCGGTCCGGGCCGCGCCCCCTTCCGCGGCGGTCCACCTGGTCTTGTCCATTGCGACTGCCGGCGACGCCTCCGCTTCCACGCGACGCTCTCTCGCGCGGGGATCGTAGCGGAACTGCTCGGCCCGATGGAAGTGGCTCGCGATGTTCATGACCGTCATCCGCGAGGCGTACCGGTTCTCGTGGACCGCGTCGGCCAGCAGGTCTTCGATCGCCAAGTGGTTATCGACCATGTACCGGGTCATCTCGCGGCGATTCTCGACGAATTCCACGCCGTACTTCTCACACAGTGCCCGAAGGGCCGGAGGGTCTTGATGGCCATTGCGTGCCTCCGGGTCCGGCCAGATCGGCTTGTGCGGCGCGCACCAGTGGAGGCTCCCGACCACGATGTCGGCCGTGGTGTGGCGGCGCAGCTCGACGATCATTTTCTCCAGGTCGTCTGTCTGGCCGAAGTTGTAAATGAGCACGACGTCGGGCTGATCGGGAATGACCAGGTGCCGCGCCCAACCGTGGGAGAAGTGATACGAGGTCGAGTTGCCCGCGATCTTCTTGTAGACGATCTTCGGCGCCTTGGGGAACCGCTGGCGGATCAGCTCAGCCAGGAAATCGCCGCTGCCCAGCCCGTTGGTGAAGCTGGAACCAATGGCCCAGACCACCAGGGGCCGCCCGGGGTCCAAGCCCTTTTCGAGCTTCTCGACGGTCAGGGCCATGCACGCGCCGTCGGTGGGTCGCGGAGGGGCCTGGTACTCGGGCGCCCCCTTGGGCGGCTGGGAAGTCGCTTCGGCCCCTGCGGCCAGCGAGAACGGTGCTGCCAGCGCGACGGCCGCGAACGCGGCGAAGAGACATTTCCTTATCCTCGTTCCCACGGTCCTCCGTGGGAACGCACCGTCCGCGACGCTCGGCGTCGCTGCCGCCGACGCAGAGCGTCGGAAGAAGTGGGTTCCCACGCAGAGCGTGGGAACCAGGAACCATCTCATTGGGCAAATCATTGATTGCAACTCCTCTCAATCGTTCTTGGAAGGGAGGGATTGGTCGAAGAGTGCCGCACGCAGGGGCGATTGTACCCGAGTCGGGCGGTACTTGCACCCGGTCACGTGTGAAAGCAGAATAACGCTTGAGAGCCGTTTGACCCACACGTCGCACGTCCCGAGGAATGCAATTGCCATGGCTGTAACCGAGCCGCAGTTCGTGAGGCTATCACTGGTCGTGCTAACGTTTCTTGTGGCTGGCCCGTGGCCGTGTTGCGCGGCCGATGTCGAGGCCTCGCATCAGTGGTTCTCGATGCCGATCGAGATTTCGGGGCTTCCCGCGAATGCGGATTCTGTGCCCGTGAGCTGTCCGATTGATTTCAGCGGCCTCCTGGTGCGGCTCAAGATCGCCGGGGCGGTCGATGAGCGCTCGTTGCGGCTGGATCGCATCCTGCCTGACGGCCGCCACCAGGAAGAGCCCGTGCAGTTCAGCCCCGACCCGCAGCCGGGGAGCAAGAGCCGCCGGCTCTTGCCCGGCACCGTGCCTCAGGTGAGCTACCTGGCCGAGTATCCGGCGGGCGAGACGCCGGAGGTCAAAGTCGCCGGGAGACTCTCGTGGATCGCACAGGCCGGCCGTGACGGGAAGCAGCATTACCGGCTGCGATTCGGCGTGCCGCGCACCGGGCGGATGATTCAGGTCCCGTTCCCGCCGCAGAATCTGCGGGCGTTTGACGGCCAGGGGCGGGGCTCGCCGATCCGCTGGTTTCCCAACATGCAGATCCGCCCCCAGTGGCCCATGCACGGCGCGGTACACGTGACCGACCACGGCGAGCTGGTGACCTCGTATCATCTCGGCCCGAGTGCAGATCAAGCCCACACGGCCGGCGCGGCCGAGGCGAGTCGGCGGCCCTTCTTGTATCCGGTCAACGGGCCCGACGGCATCGGCCTGACCGACTTCGGCAAGCCGCACGATCCCACGGGAAGCCACGCCCATCACAATTCACTGTGGATCGCGCACGCCAGCGTGGCCGGGCACGATTTCTGGTCCGAGCGTGGCGGAACAATCGCGCACCGGCAGTTCGAACTTCTGGAAGACGGACCCGTGTTCTGCCGACTGGTGCAGGCGACCCGATGGATCTTCCAGGGCACGCCAATTCTTTCCGAGCGGCGAACCGTGACCGTGTACGCGCGGGTGCGCGACTGCCGCTTGATGGACTTCGGTCTGGAATTTTCGCCCGCCGGCTCGCAAGCCGTGGAATTGGGCAAGACGGCCTTCGGGTTTTTGGCCGTGCGCGTGGCGCAGTCGATGACTCCCTTCGACGGCGGCGGCGAGATCCTCAACTCGAGCGGCGATCGCAACGAGCAGGCCGCCCACCTGAAGCGGGCCAAATGGCTCGATCAGTCCGGGCCGATTGCCGCGAGCGTTCCGTCAAAGAGTCCTTCGGTACGATGGGGCGGGATCGCGATCTTCGATCACTCCAACAACGCGAACCATCCGACCGGCTGGCACTGCCGCAACGACGGCTGGGCGGGCGCCTCGTTCAACATGGCCGGGCCCTACACGATTCCCGCCGGCGGCACGCTGCGGCTGCGCTACCGTGTGTGCCTCCATGCCGATAACGCCGAGCGGGCGGGCGTCGCCCGCCGCTATGAGCAGTACGCCTCGCAGCCAGTCATCCGGTTCAGCGAGGCCGCGAGATTGGATCGGCCATGAGATCATCTTCTGCCCGTCGCAGTCGTGGGGGGCCTCGGGCGTGTTCAACCTGTGGATCCAGCAGGCCCGGGCCATCGACAACGGCGTAACCATGGCCGCGGCCCATTTTCCCATGTCGGATGCGAGCCAGCGGAGCTACGTCATCGACCCCTACGGCTATATCCAGGCCGCCTCGCAATACTGGTGCGACTCGGTCTGCACTGCCGAAGTGGACCTCGACGCCGGCCGCACCTGGTTCGCCCGTTCCGACAAGCCGGGCACGGCCGGACAAAAGGGCTACATGGCCGGCTACTACCCCAAGACCATCCCCGACAAGCGGACCGACTTCCGCGCGGTGCTGCTCGCCGGCCGGCGTCCAGAGCTCTACAAAGCCATTCCCGAGAAGACGCTCGCCGATCGGCAGATCAGCGAAGAGGTCTTCAAGCGAATGACCGAGCCGCGGGAGTAGTCCGGCCGGACCTCCGGGAAGCCCCGACAGAAACGGGGACAGGCTGTTCGGTGGGGCAAGTTTGGGCGACAGCGTAGCTTATCGACGCCACAAACCGCGTCGATTTTCGGGATGGGCGGCCGGACGATTACCGCTGGAGCGGCGCGCGGGCTCATTCGACAATGCGTGGCGACTCCCCGGAATTCTGGCTAGGCGGTACCGTCTTGCCTAACAGCGTCGGGCGGCGTAGGATCGTTCCCATAGGCTACGGGTTGCCTTCCCGGGAGTCTGATCCGCCGGACACTCAGCATCCCAACCTGCACTGCTGGTCTAGGCAAGAGTCGCCGAAATACCTATCCTATGGAGTCAGAGAGGCGTTCAGGGGCCCGACCATGTTCCAGGGGACCCGCAGGAATTCGGCCGTCGAATGAACACCGCCAACGCACAAGGTTCCGGACCAAGGAACGACTCCCGCCTGACGGAACAGGTTAGGGCATACGGCTGTCCCGAACTGGTCGATTTGGCGGGCAGTCCGACATCCGCGCATCTCGAATACCTCGACCTTCTGCCAGATCGCTCGCCCGCGCCGCTACTACCCGAAGCTGTGGCCGAGTTCCAGGGCCGTCCGGTCATGTACCTGGTGCATCACGAGACTGAGAGCGAAGCTCGCAGTCGTGACGCGGATGCAGTTCAAAGGCTTCAGCGGTTACTGGCAAATCGCAGCGAACAAGCCTGTCTTGGTATCGTCCGGCCCGGTTCGCTAGACGTGTACCCCATCAATCTCGACCGGAGGCAACTGGCGAAAGCGACCCCGCGCGTTTTCCTTGAGTCGGCGCCCGACGCTCCAACCTTCTTCCAAAGCCTGGCCGCGGGGGCCGTCCCGCTGGAGGGCCAGCCGAAAGAAGCGGACTTCGTATTTCACGAAATCCACCGCCTCCTGACCATGGCTTCTGACGCCTTGGTCGGCAAGATGAGGCCTCTGGAGGTGCTTTCGGTAACGGGCCGCGCCCTCTTCTTCCGGTTTCTGTTGGACCGACGCATTATCCTTGAGTCCGAACGCGGCGAGATCTGCCCTTCCGCCAAAGAGCTGAAGGACTCCTTCTCGAATGCGGAAAAGGCTGCTGCCACGTCCTGCTGGCTGGATGAGACATTCAACGGAGACCTCCTGCCGCTCGCGCTGGACCTGCCGGCCGATGCCGATCCTGATGATCGTCGCGAGGCTTATGCCAAGTTGTACCGCAGGATGAATGCCGACACGAAGGGCGCCGTATTCCTCCATCTGCAGGCCATCCTCCGTGGTTGGGAGTCGGTAGGTGGTTCGACGTTCCAGCTACGCATTGACTGGAACGACCTCGATTTCGCGCACATTCCTATTGGCGTGCTCAGTCAGGTGTATGAGACATTCAGCCGTCAGTGGGATGAAGAGCACGCCGAGAAGACCAGTGCCTACTACACGCCGAAAAACATTGCGCGATGCCTCGTGGAAGAGGCATTCGGCGGACTGAAAGAGCCGGCGGACGCCCGTGTGCTTGACCCCGCCTGCGGCGCGGGGATATTCCTTGTGCTCGCCTTTCGGAAGCTCGTGCGAGCTCGCTGGGAGAAGGACGGACAGCGCCCCGACACCCGCACGATCCAGCGCATTCTTTACGGCCAGATCCGCGGCTTTGACGTGAGCGAGTCGGCTCTGCGGCTCGCGGCTCTGGCGCTTTACATAACGGCGATTGAACTCAACGGCTCTCCGCGCCCGCCCAAGAGCCTGAAGTTTCCGCGCGGCCTCCAGGGACAAGGCCTCCAGAGACAAGTCTTGTTCAACTTTGGACAGCACGACGGCGAGCACCGGACGGGGTTTGTTCTCGGCAGTCTCGGCTCGGAGGTGCCCAAATGCTTCGATGCTTTCTTTGACGTCGTCATGGGCAATCCGCCCTGGACTCGCCTCCGTGTAATCAAAGGGGAAGGCGAGGACGACCAGGCCGAGAAGGCGCGGTTGGAGGCACTGAACCGCGAGTTCACGACGATTACCCAGCGAGTTCTCACAGCCCGCGGCCTCGCGGATATTGCGAAGGGCTACACGAATCCGGACAAGGACCCGGACCTACCCTTCATTTGGCGCGCGGCGGAATGGGCAAAGCGGGATGGGCTCATCGCAATGACTTTGCCTGGGCGCATCCTCTTCAAACAGAGTAAACAGGGCCGAGCCGCCCGCGCGGCGTTGATGCAGGGACTGGCGCTCACCGGGATCATCAACGCCTCCAACCTGCCGGAGACGGCCGTATGGCCGAAGATGAAGCAGCCTTTCATGCTCTTCTTCGCGCGGAACGCGGTTCCACCTCCGGAGCACCGGTTCTACTTCGCGACCCCCGTGCGCGAGCGTCGGCTCAACGACCGTGGTCTTTTCCGCCTCGACTACCAAGCGGCCGAGCCGGTCGCTATCGGCTCAGTTGTAGAGAAGCCTTGGCTGCTGAAAGCACTTTCTGTCGGGACTTCGCTTGACGCGGAAGTGATGGAACGGCTGACCTCGCTGGAGTGGAAGAAAATCGGGAAGTTGTGGACCCTGCCGACGCTCTCTTGCGGCAAGGGATTCAGCCTGGAGCCGCACAGAAAGCTCACCGGCCGGAGCAAGTTTCTTCTCAATCTGCCTGAGTTTGCGGAACCCGATCGCGTTTTCCGCCTTGATGTTTCCAAGTTGCAGACATTCCGGGAGAACCACGGCCCCATTGCGCCGTACCAGACATGTGGCGAGGCACTCTATCAAGCGCCCCTGCTGATCATCCCGCAAACGCCGGGACAACAGCGTACGCGTCCGAAGTCATATCGTTCGCTGAAGCGAGGCGTGTGCTTCTCCCAGAGCTACTACGGCTTCTCTGCTTCCGGTCATGCCGAGGGTGAGACGCTGGTGTCGCTGCTTTACCTTTTTACCCACAGCCTTCTTTTCCAGTTTCTGTGCCTGATGGTGAGTTCGCGCCTTGGCGCCGAGCGGCGGACCTTCATCAAGGTGGACCTCGAATCGTTTCCGTTTCCCGACGCCGAGAAGCTTACCTCGGCGCAGAAACGTCGAATTCTGGCTCTCGCCGAAGCGTTGGAAACACAGGCCACAAAGCCGTGGGGGCAGATCGACAAGTTTATTTTCGATCTCTACGGCCTGGACGAGGACGATGCGACGGTGGTGAGGGACACGTTGGCCGTTGGTGCGCCCTATCAGTCTATACGTGGGCCTGCCGAGCAGGCACCCAGCCGCAGCGAGGCGGAGACGTTCCGCTCCTACCTCGAAGAAATGCTTCAGCCCTCCTTTGCCGTCGTTGGCCAGCGCGTGCGCGTCGAACTACTTCCGGCGGTCAAGGGCGAATGGGATCCTTTATGGCGGTTTGTGAGCATCGCGTTGAATGGCGACGAATTGCCCGTCACCGATGTGCTCCTGCGTTCCCTGATGGAAGAGGCGAACAAGGCTGCCGCCAGCCGTGTTGTCCTGCGGGTGCCTGAAGGCGGACTGCTCCTGGGAGTGCTGAACCAGCGGCGGTTCTGGACCCGGAGTCGCGCGCGGCTCTGCGGCCTCCATCTCTTGCGCCACCATCTTGATGCCTTTCCACTTGAGACCAGGACATGAGCGCCCCCGGGTTCTTCACGCAGGGCGTGACGTTTGAGCTGCCCCATCCCCCGATCCCCCTTCGGCTGATTCTCATTGTTGATGCCGTGGTCGAACTCGGCCTGCATCTTCTGCGCGAGGAGCCACCACGTGATTTTGTGCTTGGTTTAGCTCACGAGAACACCGTTACGTCTCAACTCCATTGGATCATCGAAAATCGTCTTGGTAAATCGAAAGAGGTTCCCGGCTTCAATAAGCGGGTGTTTGGCAAGGTGTGGCGAGAACCGAAGGTGACGAATTTCGATGGCACACACCCGGACAAGATGCCGGACCTGATCTTCGACCTGAAACGCGATTCTCTCCCGGTGCTCACCACCCACGACGCTCTCGTCGTTGAGTGCAAGCCGGTTGACCAGAAGCATCCGGCGGGTGAGCACTATTGCGACAAGGGGCTACAACGCTTTGTGGATGGCGACTACGCTTGGACCATGCAGGAAGCCATGATGGTAGCGTACGTGCGGGACGGACGATGCATTGCTGCGAACCTCTTGCCTGCTATTGCTCGCCGGCGCAGGGAACTCGGTGTTCTGCAAGAACCAACGCGAGTCAGAGGATCGCGCTCAGGCACGCGAGCGGACTGCCTGCACGTCAGCGTTCACACGCGCGCCTTCTCCTGGCCGGATGGCCGCGGAAGTGCGTGCAACATTCGGATCTTCCATTCGTGGCATTCATGCTCTTGATGTAGCGGCCGGCAGCATCGAGAGAACGACGAGCAACAGAGCTGCCAATCCGTAGGCGGCGGCCCAGTGGTAGGGCGATTGGCAGAGGATGGCCGGGTCGCTGGGCATTTGGGCCAGCACGGTGTGCGGCAGGGCTATGATTGCCGGTTGCAAGGGCGAGTGGATGATGCCGAACAGGCTGCACACGCCCGCGATCCCCAGATAAGCGGCCGAGCGGAGCAGTCTTCCGTCGATGATGGCCGCCAAGGCCGACGCCCAGAGCAGGCTGGTGACGATGAAGCCGCTCGATAGGCAGCGGAGGGTCTGGACGGCGGCAGCAGCGTGATCGGGGGGAGCGCGGCCGGCTAGGGCCTGGTCCATGGGGATCAGAGCGAGATACGCCATTGCCGGAAGCATGGCCAGGGCCACGGCGGGGAAGTGCGCCACGGGCGTGGCCCGGAACGATTGCGACCCGATCTCCAGGCCGATGAAGATCAAGATGGGGAACGTGGCCGCCGGGGGCAGCCAGTCGAACAACTGGGTGAACCAGCCCAAGAGGCCCGCGGCCCCGACGAACAGCGCGGTGGCCAGCGTGTACGCGGCCCGGCCGCCCATGGCCTTGTAGGCCGGCTGGCCGATGTAGGGCGTGTTCTGGATCACCCCGCCGCACAATCCGGCCGCCACGGAGGCGAGTCCTTCGGTCAGGAGGATCGAGCGCGTGTCGTATTCATCGCCCGCGGCCGCGGCGCTCTCGGTGCAATCGATGCCGCCCACGATCGTCGCTAGCGCGAACGGCAGCATGATCGGCAGACTGGCCAGGGCGTGAAGGGCAACACGCTGCCACCAGACGAGACTCCACGAATAGGCGGGCAGTAGTTCCGGAGCCCGCCAGACCGTGGTCGCCTCGCTGACCTGCGGCGGCACGATGGGCCAGCCGAACACCTCGGTCAGATAGGTGCCGGCGGAATAGGCGAGCACGCCCAAGACCACGGCGGCAAGAGCCCCGGGGATTCTGCCCGGCAGCGTGCGATGGGCCACCAGGGCCACGAGAATGACCGTCAACGACACCAGGCCCACCACGGGCACGGCGGCAATGTGTGTCCAGAGCGGCAAGAAGGCGATCAGGGCCAGGGCAATTCCCGCCAGCGAGCCGAGCAACCCGGCGCGTGGCACCCACTGCCGGATCCTCCCGCCCATCGGCGCCACCACCGATTTGAAGATTCCCACCAGCACCAAGACCACGGCCCCGACGTGCCAGCCGAAGACCATGGCCTGGCCGTGGTTGAGGCCGTATCGCGTCAACCCCTCGCTGAGCGCGGGCAGCAGCACCAGCGGTCCCACGGCGAACGTGCTGGGCGTATCGAGGCCCAACGGCATGGCGGTCACGTCGGACCGCCCGGTCCGCCGGGCCAGACGGAATGCCATCCAGGTGTAAGCCAAATCGCCGAGCACCACGCCGAAGGCCGTGCCGGGGATCATCTGCGTGAGCACGAACTCCCGCGAAAAGCGGTGGTCGGCGACCGGATCGGCACTGGTCACCAGGACCACCAGCACGATCATCACCGCCACGTTGTCGAGGATCAGACCGAAAAAGGCGTTCAAATCGCCCCAGCGGGCCCAAGCATAGCGAGTCATGTTTCCACACTTCGGCAAGGGAAGGGTGCAATCACGAAAACGCGAAAGGACGAAAGCACGAAAAAGAGAGTGAGCGGCGACGCGCCAGAATAACCCATCGCCTGGGTCCTACGGGCTTTCCTCCTTTCGCGATTTCGTCCTTTCGTGTTTTCGTGATTCTATCCCACGCGTTCCAATAGCTGAAGCGAGCGGCCGTCGAGTTTCCATGCCTTCTTGGGCTGGGCCTGTCGATCGCCCGCCGGCACGTAGGAATCAGCGGTGCGGATTTCGACCGGGGCTGAGCCGTAGTTGGCCAGGACCAGGTAGAAGTGGCGGTTGGCGAACACCGAGGCCACAACCTCCGCCGGCAGCGGCTCGGGCCAGAGATCGGAGTCGGCGATTTCCAGCCACGCCCAGGTGCCTTCTTCGACCAGCGGCAAGTAGCGGCTGAGCCATCGCTGGTGGGTCGGACGGGCCTCGGGCCGGCCCGGCACCGAGTCCCACCAGCCGTAGCTGTGCGGTCCGTCCGGATGCGCCTGGTGGTGCTTCCAGATCGCCCGGCAATGGCGAGTCCAGAAGCACTTGTCCTCGGCTGGGTAGTTGATGCCTGGGATGACCGCCCGCTGGCCGGTGAACGGCCGGCCGGCCAAGAGCAGCGGGAACTGCACGTAGGGGATGGCGTGCAGGTAGAGATCGTCCTCGCGGTCGATCTTGGCCCGGCTCATGTCGAGGCAGGGGACGACGTAGGGGGCGTGGTTTTTCGTCGCCTTGCGCAAGAGGTCGCCGTTCTTGCCCCCCTCGCCCACCCACAGATAGTCGTACACCTTGACGTTGGTCTTGGGCGCCGTCGTCCCGCCAATGTGGACCTTAACGACCCCGCCGCGGCGATTCACCTCGGCGTGGATCAGCCCCAAGAGGTCCTCCAGCGCGCCGTCGTGCGTGGGGCTCTCGTCGAAAGCGTGTACTTCGTCGCGGGCCTGGGCGTCGGCGTTCTTGCTGCCCGGCTGAGAATAGCCCAGGTCGTTGTACACGCCGTCGATGCCGTAATCGTCGAAAATTCGCACCAGGTGCTTGAGGAAATACGCCCGCCACCCCGGACTCGCCGGCGAGCAATGGGCGTACTGAAAGTAGATCTCCCGCAGGTCCTGGCGCGTGGCCCACTCGGGACGGAAATCGGGGTCCTTGCGGTCGAAATAGCCGCTGGAAACGTACACGATCAGCTTCATACCGCGGCGGTGGACCATGTCGGCGAACCGCCGCATTCCGGCTGGATTCAGGGCCGCGAGTTTGTGCGAGCCGAAGCGGCGCTGCGAATCGTTCCACTCCTCGTGGACCTGGATCAGCCGGATGCCGTGGTCGCGCAGCCGGTCCAGCTCCTGCTCGTCCCAGGCGTCGGGGTCCCACGGTTTCAGGCAGGGATACTCGCCTAGATTGTAGCAGCACTGGCCCGGCAGATAGCCGGTAATCAGGTGCTTGCGCATCGCGCGGCGGATGTGTTGCTGGGCGTGCGCGATGTTTTGCAGGCGCTGCCGCTGCTGGTCGGCCGAATAACCGGCCAGGACCGGCGGAGCCGCCGGTTGCGGCACGCGGAGTGTGCCTACTACCGACGGCGCGGACGATTGCTCGCTGGCGCTTTCCGCCGTATGCCCCGAAACCGACACGGCCGCCGCGGCCGCGGCGCTCAGGCCCAAGAAGGTTCTTCGCTGCATGGCAGGCACTCCGGATTGAGAATTGCTGAAGGTAGCAGGCACACTCCGTGTGCCGTCCGCCGGTTACGGCACACGGAGTGTGCCTACTACTTTAACGCGCGGCGGGCACGACGACGATCGCCTTTCCTTCCCGGCGGAACGTACACGCGGCAGGGCTGAGGACCGCCTCGAACAACTCGTCGACGGTAGCCTCCTTGACGCTGAATGATACCGTCTGGCTGGGCGAGATTCCCGCCTGCTCGAGCGCGTCGCGGTCGATCCGCACTTCCACCTGGAGCTTCTGGGCCAGCTCGGCGACCATGCGGTCCAAGGGGCCTTTGGCGTTCTGGACGGTGAAACGGACCTCTTGCCGCTTCGTAGCGGCGGGGCGTTTGGGCGGCGCACGGGCGGGGGCGTGCGACCCGGCGCTGAGCCGCTCGTGATCTTCCACGAGCCCCCGCACGAAGACCTCGCCGCCCACCACCTTGATCTGGCTTTCGGGCGCGAGACGAGACCACCGCTGGGCCAGTTGCTCGGGCTCTCTCCCCCCGGGGTATCGTCGCACCACGGCCACGCGCTGGGGCACCGGCACGAGCTCCATCGAGCGGCCGTCGGCGGCGATGCGGAAGGTAAGATCGAACTGCACCGCGATGAGCGTGAAGCGGTCCACCAGGGGCAGCGCGGGCAGATCGGCCGCTGCCCAAAGGTCGTGCGGCACTTGCCCGAGCCCTTCGAGCCGGACGCCCGCCGACGCGGCCAGCCGACTCAATAGTTCGCGGGGCGTGGCGAAGTCGTCCCAGGCGAGGGGTTGGCTGTGCCCGAAGGCGGCCGCTGCATGGGCCGGCAGCTTGGCGACGTCCTCGTGCCGCAGCGTCGCCAGGGTCCGCAGGCGTGTGGTCGCCTCAGGCGGTCCCAGATAAGTCACCGCCCCGACCCGCGTCAATCCCAACTCGCGGTCTTCGGCAATCCGCTGCAAGAGCCCTTCCACGGTTACGCCAGTGAGCGTCAGATCGACCGCGTGGTCCGGGTCGACGCGGCGATCGACTAGGATGGCGACTGCCTGCGTTGTCGCAATGGTCTGGATCACCTTGCGAAGCGGCACGCCGGACCAGAAGACTTTGGGGATCACGGTGTCCAGGCGGGTCTGAAGGGCCCGTCCGGCGAGCCATGTCGCCTTCGGCGAGGTGTCGGCACCGACTCCCCTAGCGAGGGAGATGGCGATTAGACTTATCACTAGCACCGAACCGATTTTCAGGTGCGTCTCGTTAGCATTGAGAGGAGTCGGATTCCGCGAAATCCCCTTCGACCCTGCGTCGGTGGGAACGGGTTTGGCGACTACGTGACAGGAGACTGGTCCAACGAAGTCCCCACCGAGCCTGCGTCGGTGGAAACGGGTTTGGCGACTACCGTGGCCGCCGTAGTTGCCAAACCCGTTTCCACCGGCACGGGGCCGGTGGGGAAGAGCGAAAACCGGCCGTGGCGAAAGTTGACGCCGTAGGGCTGCCGTAGCTGCCAAACCCGTTTCCACCGGCACGGGGCCGGTGGGGAAAGGCCGCGACAGGGAGTCGGGAGTCCCTCTCCGCGTCGGCCGCAGCCGCTTTTCTTCGTGGGTCGATCTTATCGCCGACACGGAATAGGTCTCCCGACCCCTTCGCTCGTACACGTAGGACGGCCTGGAAGGGCCATCCCACTGCAGTCTCTTTCTCGCCAACTTACTACCCATTTTCATTTTCCGTCAATTCCCGCCCGGCGAAAAGCGAAAACCCCCTGGCGTCGTCGCTTTTTCGTTGGTATGGGACCGCTGGGAGGATTACAATCAGGGTTAATGCGCCGGCCTCCCGTGGTTCGGAGGCGACGCCGGCAACCGTCTTGACGGACCTTGGAGTCTCTGCGGTGAGCGGCAAGTCCCTGCCTCGTCCCCATGTGTCGCGGACGTACGATAAGTACCTGGAGAGCCGGGATACGGCGGGCTTCATTCGCGATGTGTCGCGGGTGTACAGCCAAGGCACGTTGCAGCGATTGGCGGAGCACGATTCGGCCAGGGTCCGTCGCGCGGCCGTGCTCGCCTTGGGCTTCCTCGGCGACTACGAGGCGAACGCCACGCTGGGCCGGGCCCTCCAGGATGAAGACCGCACGGTGCGGACGCTCGCCGAGCACGGCATTCGAAAGGTCTGGACCCGTGTCGGCACCACCCAGCAGCGGCGGGTCCTGAGCGCGATCATCCGCCTCAATGCGGCGCAGCACTTTGAAGCGGCAATTCGCCGGGCCAGCGGGTTGCTCAAAGACGCGGCCTGGCTGGCCGAGGCGTGGAACCAGCGGGCGATCGCCCACTTCTCTCTGAATCGCTACGACGAAGCGATTCACGATTGCCGCCAGGCCCTGGAGATCAACCCCTACCACTTCGCCGCGGCCGCAGGCATGGGGCAGGCCTACCTCGAGCGAGGAAACCAGATGGCCGCGCTGGAGAGCTTTCGTCGGGCACTGCGTTTGAACCCGGACTTGGAAGCGGTGCGCGTTCAAGTCGCCCGGCTGGTGCGGCGGATCGAAGAGACCTAGCGCGCCGGATACCGATCCAAGGGCGGAGGCTCCGAACGCCCGGCCGGACGGCGCGACGAAGCTTGTGCCACCTGCACGGCGGCGGCGGCATAGCGGGCCGGATCCTGATCGAACTTGCGATACGACGCCTCGCTCGAGAACAAGTACATCCGCCCCTCGTACCAAGCGCCGTACTGGCGTGTGCCGGGCACCTGCCGGTTCTCTTCCACCGCCACCACCACGTCGATCCCCGATAGGACGGGGGCGTACCGATCGGGATCGGCAAAGAACCGCTTCGCTTCCTCGGGTCCGGCGAACAAATACGTCCTGCCGCGGTGAATTACCCCGTAGCGCGAATCCCCTTTCATCCATCGCTCCGTCTCCGACAACACAACGGGGCAATACCCGTCAAGACCTAGAGGCGGGTTGGCAGATCTGGGATCGCTCGCCGTGGGATTGAACGAGGCGATGCCGGGCCGCGCTGGAGCTAGACCTCCGCGGGGCGCAGATTGCCCTCCCCACGGCTGCCCCACCGGATTGGCGGCAACTCCAGACCCCAGCGGCTGATCCATCGAGGACGCTGCCTGAGCTGGTGGCGACCCTGGGCGATAGCCTGCCACAGACCCCAAGGCACCCGGATTCCATTGACCTGTCTCAGCTTGCCAGGGCTGCACCCTCGACTGGGGCGGTTGCACCGCAGACGGGGACTGATAGGGGCCCGGACTTGCCTGTGTCATCCCCCCGTAATTGTGGGACGCAGGTGCTGCGGGGCTGACAGATCGCGGGGGCGATGCGACTGCGGGCTGTTGATATGGCGACTGAGCGTAAGCCGCTTGGTTGGATGGGCTGCGGGCTCGCGCGGCGACTTGATTCATCGCAGCCACATATTGCACGGCATCAGCCCCACCCGTCTTTCTATCAACCACATCACCCTTTGGGGTTAAAATCACGTCGGTCGGCCAGGCGGTGACGCCGAATTCTCGCGAGATTTGGGGCAAACGCTGAACGTTGATCCGCACCGGGACGAAATTGGCCTCGATCGCCGCGGCAACCTCGGGCCGGGAGAAGACCTCTCGTTCCATGGTCATACAGGGCCCGCACGATTCCGTCCAAAAATGCACCAGAATTAGTCGGTTGGTCTGCGCCGCGACCCGCTTGGCCGTTTCCAAATTGGGCTGCCAACGCATCCCCGATTGACCGGCTGCCCAGTCGGCTGTCGCGACCGCACAGAGAACCAAGGACGGCCAGAGGTATTTTGCCCGCATGTTTCCAGGCTCCCAAATCGCCCTGACGAGGCCGCGGAAGCAGAACGCGTCCACAAGGAGTAGTCGGTTCTTTATCGGACGCCTGCGGGCCCCGCATCCTGGAAAAATCTGCGGTTTGGGAGGAATTTGTCGATTTTTCGCGTCAGTCCGCCGCCGCGGTCCTTTTTCGACTTGAAAGTCGTTGTAAGAATAAGGTATACCGCAGTGGCCCGGGCGAAGAATAATTATTGACTTGAAGCTTGACACAAGCCGAGAGATTGTTAAGATACCCGTAGCTTTGAGTCCTGCCGGGCAGATAGGCGTTAGAACGCCTATGATCTAGGATCTCGGGGTCACTCCCCGCCGGGTGTGTATGATCTGGCGGGTCCAGCAGGGGCTTCTCGACCTGAGTTTCCTGCTGTGGAAGGTGGCCAGCCTGTGCCAGTGAGCATCCCAGGATGGGTTCGTAGGCCTCAATGAGCCAATAAAACCGTGGAAGGTCGCACACGGGAAGGTTCTGGACGCGGCCTCCAATTTCGTCGTCGGACGGGAATTGAACTTCTTTGATAGGGACATGCGGTTAGCCGCCGCATGTCGGTCCCGCGCTGGATTGGGTTGATCCCAAGTGCCGTCGTGGCGCTGCGCAATCTCAGGCGGGTAGTTTCACACTCTGGTGTTGTTATGGGAAAGAAGAGACGGGGGCGGGTACGAGGACGCAATGGCTACAGTAATCCGCCGGGACGTCACGGCCGCCCGCGACTGCCCCGCGACAGTAGCCTTCACCCGGCCGGCAACAACGGCCGCGACCCCGAGCCGGTCGATAACGGCGAAGAGGGGCCGCTCCAAGAGGGCGGCGGCGTGCTGGAAATGCACCCCAACGGCTACGGATTCCTCCGCGATCCGGCCGCCAACTACGTCCGCCAACTCACCGACCCGTTTGTCCCCGGCAGCATGATCGAGAAATTCGCGCTGCGCGAAGGGGTGCTGGTCCGCGGGATGGTGCAGCCAGGCCGCAGGCAGCAAGGCCCCCGTCTCCGAGAGATCTTCGACGTCGACGGCATCCAGCCGGAAGAGTACCGTAACGTCAAGACTTTCGATCAACTCACGCCGATCAACCCCGAGTACTGGCTCCGCCTGGAAACCGGGCCGGCGCCGCTGACGACTCGCGTCATGGACCTGCTGACGCCTCTGGGCAAAGGACAGCGGGCCCTGATCGTTGCCCCGCCCCGCACCGGCAAGACGATCCTCTTGCAGCACATCAGCCAGGCGATCGGCAAGCACTATCCCGACGTCAAGCTGGTGATGCTCCTGATCGTCGAGCGCCCCGAGGAGGTGACCGACATGCGCCGGGCCGTGCCCGGCGAAGTCGTTTACAGCAGCCTGGATCGGGACATCGAGAGCCACGTCCGAGTGTCGCAACTGATTGTCGAGCGCTGCCGGCGTCTGGCGGAGATGGGCAAGGACGTGTTCCTCCTCCTGGATTCCATTACCCGCTTGGCGCGGGCGTTCAACAAGTGGGTCGGCAATACCGGCCGCACCATGTCCGGCGGAGTGGACATCAAGGCCATGGACATCCCGAAGAAACTCTTCGCCACCGCACGGCTCTTCGAGGAAGGGGGCTCGTTGACCATCGTCGGCACCGCGCTGATCGACACCGGCAGCCGCATGGACGAGCTCATCTTCCAGGAGTTCAAAGGCACCGGGAACATGGAGCTCGTGCTCGACCGCAAACTGGCCGACCGCCGCATCTGGCCGGCCATCGACATCACGCAGTCCGGCACCCGTCGCGAAGAGAAACTCCTCTCGCCGGAGACCCTCCACGCCGTAACCATGTTGCGTCGGACGCTTTCCACCATGCACCCGGTCGACGCCATGGAACAACTCACGGCCAAACTGGCGAAGTTCAAGGCCAACCAGGACTTCATCGACCTGATTAGCGGCGCCCACGTCATGGATTAGTCCAGCGGCAGCTTCACGGGTTTGCCACCGGCGGCGATCGAACGGTCGATGGCGATGCACACTTCGTGGGTCCGATAGGCGTCGGCGATGTTGCAGTGTGACTCCCGGCCCTGGAGAATGCAGTCGACGAAGTGGTTGATCTCGGCGTCGAAGGGATGGTGCTCCACGGCGCCGGAGTCGGGCAGGACGGTCTGCATCGTGGTCCAGCCCTTTTGTCCGGGGAAGAGCTTCTTGGACCAGACGCGGTTGTCGCGGAGCGTCCCTTCGCTGCCCACCAGATCGATGTTGAAGGCATAGGGCATCTCCGCGTCGAACAGCGCCGAGGTCTTGCCGATCGAGCCGTCGTCGAACTTGAGGATCGCCACGACGTTGGCTTCGAATTCGAAGTTCTTCTTGACGTTGTTGGCGAAGGCGGCCACTTCGACGATCTCGCGGCCGGAGAACCAGCGGATGGCGTCCACGGCGTGGCACCCGCCCAGGAGCATCGTGCTGCCGCCGTTTTCGGTCTTGTGGGCCCACTCCCAGCCGCTCCACCACTGGGCCAGCCCGTGCCAATAGTCGACCTCCACGTAGAACAGCTTGCCCACCGCCCCGGCGGCCAAGAGGCTCTTGAGGTTCTCGAACAGCGGGTTCCACCGCAGCACGAAGCTCACCACGCTCCGCACGCCGGCCTTGGCGACGGCCTCGCGCAGGGCCCGGTTCTCCTCCATCGACAGGCACATCGGCTTCTCCATGAGGATGTGCTTGCCGGCCTTGGCGGCGGCGATCCCCTGGGGCGTATGGACCTGGTTTGGGCCGCTGAGGTTGACGATGTCGACCCGGTCGTCCTTGAGCAGATCGTCCAGATTTTCGTGGATGGAACAGTGGAGGTCGAGTTTCTGCTTCAGTCGCAGGGCGCTTTCGCGGTGGCGGCTGCCGACCGAGAAGATCTTCGCGTGTGGATTCTTGAGCCAACTGGCGGCATGGGCATAGGCCACTTGCCCCGCGCCGTGAATCACCACCCCGAGTTTGCCGTCGATCATGGTTGTTCTCCCGAACGAGTTTCCCTTGCGCCACGCCCTCCCCGTTTGTCCTCGTTCCCACGCTCTGCGTGGGAACGGACACCCGGGCCGCTCTGCAGCCCGGGCTCCAAACGCCGCAGAGCGGCGGGGCTTGCGTTCCCACGCAGAGCGTGGGAACGAGAATAACGAGAATATCAGGATGTACAAACTTCCCGCCTCGTGCAAGCCCCCCTTGGTTGCCGCCGACGAGGAAACGGATATACTAACCGTCGGTTTTTCTTCCGAACAACGGATAGAGGAAACGGCGATCCATGGCATCCCCGAAGCGTCGCGTTGCGTTGGCCTTCATGGCCCATCCTGATGACGCGGAGTTCCTTTGTGCCGGCACCTTGATCCGGCTGGCGGAGGCGGGCTGGGAGGTCCACATTGCCACCTGTGCCCCGGGCGACTGCGGCACGGCCACCGAAAACCGCTGGGATATCTCCAGCATCCGCACCAAGGAGGCGGCCAAGGCCGCGGCCTTGATCGGCGCGAAGTACCATTGCCTCGACGAGCGCGACGGGTTCGTGGTTTACGACAAGACCTCGCTGCGGAAGACCTACGACCTGTTCCGCCGCGTGGCCCCGTCGCTGGTGTTCGCTCACGCCGCCAAGGATTACATGATGGACCACGAGCAGGCGTCGCTTCTGGCCCGGGCGGCGAGTTTTCTGTACGCCGGACCGAATGTATCCGATCTGCCCGTGCTGGAAGGCTCGTGCGTGCCGTACCTCTATTACTGCGACCCGGCCGAGGCGATCGACCCGTTGGGCCGGCCGGTGGAGCCCACGACGCTGATCGACATTAGCGTCCAGTTGGAGAAGAAACGAGAGATGCTCGCCTGCCATTCCAGCCAGCGCGATTGGCTCTTGAAGCATCACGGCGTGGATGAGTATCTCGATTCGATGAAGCGCCATGCGGCCCTGCGGGGGCAGCAGGCGGGAGTGGCCGCCGCCGAAGCCTTCGTCCAGCACCGCGGCCACGCGTATCCGAAGGATGATGTTTTGGCGGCGATGTTTGCCGCCCATAAAGCCGCGACCAGTGGTCGCGATTGAGAGGAGATGAATCAATAAAGCCCCACGACCCCGTGTCGGTGGAAACGAGGTTTGGCGACTACAGAGGGTTGGGGCGCGGTCGTAGTTGCCAAACCCATCTCCACCGGCACGGGGCCGGTGGGGAATGGAGGAGGGTTGGGGCGCGGTCGTAGTTGCCAAACCCATCTCCACCGGCACGGGGCCGGTGGGGAATGGAGGAGGGTTGGGGCGCGGTCGTAGTTGCCAAACCCATCTCCACCGGCACGGGGCCGG
>CAYTJV010000022.1:0-22024 GCA_964438165.1 uncultured Planctomycetaceae bacterium
TCCGCCCCGGCCAGGGCGAGTTGGCGGATGGCCTCGGGGAAGAGCCAGTCGTAGCAGATCGCCGCGCCGAGCTTGCCGATCTCGGTGTCGGCCACCGGGAAGACGGGCTCGTCGTAGTCGGCCAGGTCGTGTGGGCTGGTGTGTATCTCCCAGGGGATCCAGGGGTGGACCTTGCGATACTTCGCCACGATCCCGTCGGGCCCGATGAGGCAGGTGGTGTTGAACACGTGGCCCGGCCAGCGCGGCACTGACTCCAGGAACGTTCCGGTCTGGATGTAGATGCCCAGCTCCCGGGCCTTCTGTTGGTACCGATCAGTGTGCTCGTTGGGAATCGGCACGGCCAGGGATTCCAACAGTTCCGCGGCAGTCAGGTAGATTGGCGCCGCATGAGCAAACTCGGGGAAGACGACCAGCCGGACGTCGAAAAACGGCTTATAGCCGATGACGGCGTGGTCGATCATCTCCAGCATTCGATCGACCCGGGCCGGAATCTGATCGCGGTGGGTCGGATTGGGCTGATCGAGCTGGCAGGCCGCGGCGTAGTAACGTTCGATGGGAGGCATGGAGGTGGTTTTCCCGACGGTCAGAAGACGCCTTCACCCATGGTTTCGCCCAATGGCGGACATGTCAACCCTTGGCTGTTGCGGCGTCCGGCCCCCCGTCCCCCTTCCTTTGGCAGGGCGGATAGGCGACAATGGAGTCGTCCAACGCAGCCGTGGTCAATTCGCGTGACGAGGAGTGGAATCGTATGACGATCCGAAACAACGATCGGGTAATCGCTGCGGCCAAAGGGGCTGCATTTCGTACGGCGATCGTGACTCTTGTTGCGGGCGTCTGGTTCGCGGCCGGGTGCGGTGCGGGCTCGGCGGCGGACGATGCCGAGCCGCCAGCCGCGGCGGCGGCGACCGGGGCCTCCGGCGATCGGCTCTCGCAGGCCCTCACGGCTTTTAACCGCGGGGCGGCGCTACTGGAACAATACCGCTACGCCGACGCGGCCAAGGAGTTCGGCAAGGTCCTCGAGCTGTTTCCCGATTGGACCGCCGCGCGGTTCAACCTCGGCGTCGCCTACCTGAACATGCAGGAGGATCGCCAGTTCGTCGACAAGTCGCGCGACGTGTTCGAGGAGGTGCTCAAAGCGGCCCCTAATCACCTCCACGCCTTGTATTGCCTGGGGATCTACTTCCAGCACATGGGGCAGAACGAGCGCGCGGCGGAGTGCTTCGAGAAGGTCGCCCAGGCCGACCCGAAGGACGCCTATGTCGCCTACAAGTACGCCGAAGTGCAGCTCGCGCTGGGGCGAAGCGACGAAGGCACCAAGATGCTCGAGCGAGCGGTGGCCTTGGACCCCGGGTTCGTCTCGGCGACCTACCGCCTCGCCACGCAATACCAGCGGGCCCGCCAGCCGGCCAAGGCCATGCCCTTGTTTCAGCGGTTCAAGGCGCTCAATGCGGCCGAGCTGACCGGCGGGTCGTTCACGGTCCGGCAGATGCATGGCACCGCGGGCAAGTATTACACGGTCATCGGCGTGGAGGGACTCCCCAAGCCTCCGGTCGAGGGCCAGCCGCTGCGACGCGTCGTCTTCTCGCCCGAGGTCAAGAAGATCGACATCGCCCTAAATCCTTGGAAATGGGCGGGCGGAACGGTCAACGTGCCGGGGGTCGCCGCCGGCGACCTCGACGGCGACGGAAGCCTCGATCTCTGCCTGACCGGCGCCGGCGACCAAGGCGAAGCGGTTGTCCTGCTCAACGACGGCGCCGGCCAGTTCCGCCGCGGGGCGATGGTGGCCGAAAAGAGTGTCTCGCCTTGCCTGGGCGACGTAAACAACGACGGCCGGCTGGACCTTTGGCTCGGGCGCGAGGGGCAGGATCTCTTGCTGCTCAACGACGGCAAGGGGAACTTCAGCAAGGCCCCCTCGCCGCCGACCGCGGCCGACAGTTCGCTCACGGCTTGCGCCCGTCTGTTGGATCTCGATAGCGACGGCGACTTGGACTTGGTGTCGTTCCGGCTTCGCAGCGGATCGATCCCAACCGGCGGCAAAACGGCCGCCGCACCCTCCAGCGCCTACAACAACAACCGCAACGGCACGTTCGCCGAGATCGGCGAGAAGCTCGGGCTGGCCCTGCCCGACACGCCGGTGGCAGCCGTCGTCTACGACGACTTCGACAACGACCGCGACTTGGACCTGATCCTCTTCCCGAAGACCGGCAAGCCGATCCTCTGGGTCAACGACCGCGTGTGGCAGCACCGCACGCTCGGGGCCGAGGCCGCCGGGCTGGACGTCGAGGGAGTCATCAGCGCCACCTCGGGCGATCCCAACAAGGACGGCAACCGCGACCTGTTGGTGTTCACCGGCAACGAGGTGCGGCTGTACGTGAACCACGGCGATTGGCGCTTCGAGTTGGACAAGGAGTTCGCCGATCGCTGCGAAAAACTAGGCGGCACGGGCGGGCAGTTTGCCGACATGGACAACGACGGCGCCCTGGACATCGTCATCGCCGACGCCCACCGACGCGACGGCAAGCGCGGCCCGGCGCTTCTGCTAAGCGATCCCGCCACTCACCGCTTCACGGACGCGGCCGATGCGGACCCTGCTAATCTCTTGTCCGCTATTGCCACCCAGGGCGACGCGAGCTGCGTGGCAGCCGATTTCAACGGCGACGGCAAGTGCGACGTGCTCCTTGCGGAAATGGGGCAGCAGCCGCTGTTGATCGAGAACGCCACGCCCGGCGGGCACTTTATCGCCCTGGACTTACAGGGCATCCGCCCCCGCGACGGCAAGGGCCGCTCCAACGCCTCGGCGATCGGTGCCCGGGTGGAGATCCGCTCTGGCAACGTGGTGCAGCAGCACGTGGTGGGCGTGCCGTCCGGCCCGACCGCCATGCCGCCGCTGCGGATCCACGCCGGACTGGGCCCGAATACGCAGGTCGATTGGCTCCGCATCGTCTGGCCCGACTCCGTGGTCCAGGCCGAGCTCGATCTGCCCGCCGACCGGCTGACTCGCATGGAAGAGATTCCGCGCAAGACATCCTCCTGCCCGCACCTGTTCGTGTGGAACGGCACGCGGTTCGATTTCGTGGCCGATTTCGGCGGGATGGGAGGTCTCGGATACCGCACGGGTCCGGCGACGTTCGCTGTCCCCGATCCGACGGAGTATCTGCCGATCCCGCGCCTGGAGCCGCTGGGCGGCGAGTATGTGCTCCAAGTGGTCGAGCCGCTGGAGGAAGTGGTCTACTTCGACGAAGCCAAGCTGATGGCCGTCGATCATCCCGAGGGGACCGAAGTGTACCCGAACGAAATGGCGGCGGTCAACGCCGCCCCGCCTCCACCGGAGCTGTTCTGCATTGGCCGGGCGATCGAGTCGGTCCGGGCAACGGACCAGCGAGGCGTGGAGGTGACGGAGGAGCTTCGCCGCGTCGATCGCCGCTACGCCGGAGCCACCGAGCTCGACCCGCGGTTCATCGGCTACGCCAAGGATCACTTCGTGGAGCTCGATTTCGGCGACCGCTTGAACAAGATTTCGGCCAGCGATCGGCTCGTGCTGTTCCTGCACGGCTGGGTCGAGTATTCTTATTCCACGACGAACTTCGCCGCCAGCCAGGCCGGATTGCGTCTCAAATCGCCCAGCGTGTTTGCCTGGCGCGACGGCCGCTGGGTTGAATTGTTTCGCGAAGTCGGCTACCCGGCGGGCCTGCAGCATACGATGACGCTCGACGTAACCGGCAAAGTCCTCCCTAGCGACCGCAAGCTGCGGATCTCGACCAACATGGACCTCTATTGGGATCGGATCTTCCTGGCCACGCATCGCAGGGATGCCCGGTTGTCGGTCAAGGAAGCACTGGCGTCAAGCGCCGACTTGCACTTCCTGGGCTATCCGCGCGAATACTCGCCCGACGGGCGCCAACCGAACTTGCTCGACTACGCGAACCCCGACCGGGCCGTGCCGTGGAAGGTCATGGCCGGCCACTATACGCGGTTCGGCGAGGTGGGCGAGCTGCTGCGCGAGGCCGACGACCGCTTTGTAATCATGGGCCACGGCGAGGAGCTGACGCTCCGCTTCGCGGCCGACGCCTTCGGGCCTGTGCCGCCCGGCTATCGGCGTTCCTTCATCCTCAAGACCGACAGTTACTGTAAGGACATGGACCTCTACACGGCGCACGGCGACACGGTGGAGCCGCTGCCGTTCCACGCCATGACGTCCTATCCGTACGGGGCCGAACAGCGTTATCCCGACAACGACAAGATCCGGGCCTACCGCCGGGATTACAATACCCGTTGCGTTCATTCTCGCCAGTAGTCGCCACGACTTGCCGGCCTTCCTCACGTCTTGCCAACGTCAGGACTTGCGGCGAATCTCCAACAGCCGGTCTGGTGTCCGGATTCTGCCAATCGAGGACTTCTCTCGCCACGTTTCGCCGCTCAACTGCTGCCCCAACTGCTACCCCAATTCCCGCCCCATTGTCTGTCCCCGTCGCCCGCATGGCCTCGGGGGCGCTCCCCAGCATTTCCGGCAGCCGAGCTACCGTCTCGGCCTCCTGCCCTGGGAACCGGTACCCGCAGACAGCCCTTTCCTGGGGTCGTGTTCTACGGCCTTCAACCACTCCCGCCTTGCCGTCGCCAAATCCCGTCGCAGCACCCCCGCTATTTCCCGCCGATCGGGCATCGCGAACACCGGCGCCGCCGGGGCCTTGGTGGCGACCAGGGAGCGTAGCTCGGCTGCCAGGTCCGATTGGATATACTGCCGGCAGTCCTTTCGGTTCTTCGTGCTGCCGGCCTTGCACGTGACGTAGGGTTGTGTGCCTTCCAGGAACAGCCGGCCGCGGGTGAGACTCGGCAACTCGCTTGATCGCAACCCTGACTGGCTCGCGACCGCGTACAGCAAAACCCGCTCCCGGGCGCCAATGCCGTCACGCTCCACGTTGTCGCCCAGCGTAACCGCCCGAAGCCATTTCCATTCTTCCGGCAAGAGCATCCGCCGTCACCCCTCCACCCGCCGGCTCCCTCGTCCTCGAAACACTCGTTGTACGGCCCGTTCCCCGCCGATCGAAACGGTTCATGCGTCGGCTCTCTAGATTTCCGTCCACGCGCCGGGGATGGGCGCGGGGTAGCGGCCGTCGGCGTTGGCTTGGACGGGGGCCGGGCCGGCGGCGGTGAGGGCGGCGACGTTCGGGCAGAAGCAGAACTTCGATGCCATCGCTTCTTCCCAGGTGACTATTTTGCCGGTGTGGACGGCCGCCCGGCCCATGATCGCGCCGAGGTTCGAGAGGGCCGCACGCTTGGCTTCGTTGTGCGGTTTGTCGTTGCGGATGGCGTCCAAGAAAACGTTCCACTCGGCCTGCCAGGGATTGATCTTCTCCCGGGGCGGCTTCCAGGCGACGTTGTCGGTGGCGATCCGCTGATCCTTGTAGATTAGGCCGTTCGGCGCGTGGATGTTGCCGGAGAACCGCGCGGCGCACTTCGTGCCGTGCAGGTAGGTGACGAAATCGTTGTGGCAGTTGGGGATGTATCGGCCGGTCACCTGCGCCTTCGTGCCGTCGGCGAAGGTGTACTCGATCGAGTAGCTGTCGAGGTTCTGGCTGCAATCGGTGCTGCCGGCGAACCGCCCGCCGACGCCGTGCGCGGCCACGGGCCAAGAGTCCTTGATCCAGAAGCACTCGTCGATCTGATGGATCATCAGCTCGATGAAGATCCCGCCGGACGACCACAAGAACTGATAGGGATGGCCGGGACTGAGCTGCCAGAACAGCTCGTTTTGGCCGCGGGGGAAGGGGCCCATGCAGTAGCCGGGATCCATGCGGTAGGCGCGGATGAGCTGGACGTCGCCCATGGCGCCGTCGCGGATCTTCTGGATCATGGCCTGGCGCGCGGAAGAATGGCGGGCCATGAGCCCGGCGGCAATCTTGAGGTTCTTCTTCTCCGCCGCTTCCGCAGCGCGGAGAATCTGCTGCACGCCGCCCGGATCGGCCGCGAAATCCTTCTCCATAAAGACGTTCACGCCCTTTTCCACGGCGTATTCGAGGTGGGTCGCGCGGAAGCCGGCGTGCGTGGTCAACATCGCGACGTCGCCCGGCCGGAGACAGTCGATGGCTTTGCGGTAGGCGTCGAAGCCCTGGAATCGCCGCTCCTTGGGCACGTCGACCTTGGCGCCGAACAGCTTGCTCAAGGTGCCGTGGGATTGCTCCAGACGAGCCGGGATGAGATCGGCCATGGCGACCAGCTTGACTGGCCCGCCGGACGATGCGTTCTCCTCGCCTTCGAGGCGGTAAGCATTGTCCACCACCAGCCCGCCGGCCGACATGGCATTGGCCACCGCCCCGCATCCGCGCCCCCCACAGCCGATCAGGGCCAGCCGGATGGTGTTGTCCTCACCGGCGTGGACGTGCGGAATGGCCACTCCCGCCAGGGCCGAGGCCGCGGCGATCCGGGCGGTACTCTTGATGAACTCGCGACGCGGTGTTGAGCTTCTCGTCGTTTCACGCATGTTAACTATCCCTTCAAACAAAGTCTGACGGACTAAGAACGGTGTCTCTGTCAATCACTCTCGCTTCAAGATTCACTTCTTGTCCCCCTTTTCGATCCAGTGGATTTCCGAGATCGTCGGGCCTTCATTGGCTTGGTGGTGAAGACCATGTACTTCATGCCGGCGTCTTTGGCGATCTTGACCCATTGGTCGGCGTTGAACTTCACCGGATTGAACTGCTTGTAGAGATTGTCGTACTCCGCAATCGGGATCGGGGCCCCGCGGGACCAGCCGATCTCCGTCCCCTTGAGACTCACCGGCCCCCAGTGGATGAACATCCCAAACCTCGCCCCGCGCCACCAGGCAAGGCGTGCTTCGTTGGGCGATTTGACCGCCGAGGCCGCCTGCTTCGTCGCCTTTTCGGCCCCCATGGCCGCGGCGGCAAGATTCGCCACCGCCAGCAGCGATGCCAAGATGCGGATTGTGGTTCTCATGACGGATCTCCTTGTGGGTGCGTCTGGCCGACGATACGGGGACATGCGTGCGTTGACGACTCGCCCCTTTCGAGGATATAAGAATACCATACGGGCGGTTCGTTTCAAAGCACACCCGAGCGCTCGCCTCGCCGCCAGCTCAGTTGGGGAGACGTTCGAGTGCGGAGATCTGACCTTGCCTCCGGGGCGACACGCCCCGGCTCTGAGAGAGATAAGCGCTGAGAGAGATAAGTTGCATTACTTTTCTGATGATCAATAAACACGCGGGGAAACCCCATGGATTTTCGTAGATCATTGGCAGTCTTGACACCGATTGCTGTACTGGCTTTGTCGCTCCGCGGCTCGGCGGGTTCCGAACCGCCGAGCGCCTACTGGCGCTTCGAGCAAGGCGATCTCGGCAAGCCGCTGGCGTCCACTCTCGACACCTCCGGAAGACTGAAAGCGGTCGCCCAGGGCAAGGCGCCGATCTTTTCCCACGAGGTCCCGTTGGCGGTGGTGCCTTCCATTCATGCGGAGAACCACGGTTCGATCGAATTGGACGGCGGCCACTTGCGCGTGCCTGCGTGCCCCGAGCTGAACCTGTCGAGGAACTTTACGGTCGAGCTCTGGTGCAAGTTCGGCGACCGCGAACCATCGGGCGCGGTTCTGGTTTCCAAGGGGAAGCCGGGCGTGGGAAACTGGCACATCATCTACCAGGGTGACGGCAGCGTGCGGGCCTGCATCTACGGCTCCGCACAGGCGTTTCTCTTCGACGCCGAATACGGCGGGCCCATGCCTGGCGTGTGGTACCATCTCGCGGCAACCTACGAAGACGTGGGGAGCGGCGTAATGCGGGTCCGGGCGTTCGTCAACGGGCAGGCGCGGGGCTCGGCCACCGGGCCGGCCTTGCGCGACACCAGCGGAAGCGATTTCTTGATCGGCGCGTTTACGGACGGGCAATTGCCTTTCCGCGGCTCGATCGATGAACTCAGAATCACGCCCGCTCTGCTGAAACCGCGGGAACTGCTGATCGGAAGCCCCCAGCCGATCCCCGAGGCGGCGAAGGCCCCGCAGCCGATGTTCGTCCCTGCCGGCACCAAGATCGACGCCGCCTTGCGCGCCAAGGCCGCCGGCGCGCCGATCCTCGCCCGTCCTCAGGGCTATCGCTACTTCTACAAGTACTCCTCCGGTGGACCGATGCTCTGCCCGTTCCCTGGAGCCTCGTACGATCCCGGCTTCAGCTCGGCGATCGTGGGCTGGGCCATCGCCAAAGGAGGGTCGCCGGCCGGGTACCATTTCGCCGTGAAGCCGCAATCGCGGTACGTCGTCGCCATCGGCTTCTTTGATCCTCGGACCAAACCCGGCAAACGCGTTGAGCACATCGTTCTCGACGGCCGCCGCGTCGACACCCTCGATCCGGCCGCCCAGGGCAAGGGTCAACCGCTGGTGAAGAAGTACGAAGCCGTCGATTCCAACGGCGATGGATGGCTTGAAGTCTCCGTTGTCCATGCCCGGGAGGAGGTCGACGACGTCGGCATGATGAACGTCCTCTGGATTTTTGCGGATGTGAAGCCGGACCAGATCGACGCGGAAAAGCTCTCACGCGGGCAGTGCGAGAATCCCCCCATTTACTACGTCCGCTGCGGCCGCGAAGAGCAGTTCGAAGGCCATGTGTCGTATCCGGAACTTGCCCCCGCGGCACGGGCAAGAATGCTGCCGATGCGGCCGATTCCGTTGGGTCGCGATCCCAACTGGCCGCAGCCTCCCGATCCACTGGACATCGTTGTTCGCGGCGAGCTGGCCGATCGACTCCATGCCTTCCTCGACCGCTGGGGCTACTGCGGCCGCGATCAGAAACTGCCGGCGGGATTCCTAAACGACTGCGGCTACGAGGTGGCCGGCCGCTACCTCGAGACCCTGTACATGCTCAGCCGGCTCACGCGGCGCGACTTCGCCCTGGAAGAACCTTTCGAAGCGCTCGTGGCGAAGCAGGATGCCGCCAGCGGGCATCCGGGCTCGTTTGTCGGAGGGGACCCGCTCCGCACGGGCTTCATTTGGAGCCAGGGAACGATTCTCAGCGGGCTGATGGGCTACCACGAAATGACCAATGATCCCCGCGCACTCAGTGCCGCCGAGCGACTGGCTCGATGGTACGGCAGCTATCTCGATAACGGCGATCTTGCGGCGGCCAACTATTTCGCCCGCGAAAGCAAGTTCTCCCGCGAAGGAGCGACCGTCGGCCATCTCGGCAAGGGCGCGCTGGAGCCGATGGTCTGGCTGTACTGGCGGACCAAGAATCCCGAGTACTTGGCGAGAGCCCAACGCATGGCGGAACTGAATCGCCAATGGGGTGGAGTGGCGTGGATGATCCACGGCGACCTTCCCGCCGAGCGGCAGCAGTACGAAGGCTGGCACATCCACGCCAACCTGACGACCGTCCGCGGCTTTCCTTGGCTCTATGCGGCCACCGGCGACCGGAGCTACCTCAAGGATGCGATTGCCGCCTGCGACCGGGTTTGGCAGCGGGCCACATGGAGCACCGGCGGCGTGCTGGAACAGATCCCCTGGGCCGGCACGAAGTCGCCCGGGCCCACGCCCGATCCCCACGACGAGATCTGCCAGACCTCCGATCTCCTGCAATTGAGCTATCTGCTGGCCGAGTTCACGGGCGAAGGCCGGTTCTTTGACCGCGCCGAGCAGATCTACTACAACCACATTCGCTATGCCCAGATGCACAACGGCGACTTCACCGCGTTCAACCGTTTGCCAGGGCCTCAACGTGGCGGCGACGCCTGGTTTTGTTGCGGATGGTGGGGGGCCAAGGCCTTGTACGAAGCGGCACGCCATCTCTACGCGTCGTCTCCCACGGCGGTGTACGTCAACGGCTTTATGCCCTCCAGCGCCACGCTGAGGCTGGGGCGGGAGAGCGTGAAAGTCGATACCGAGGCCGATCTGCCGCGATCACCCCGAGTGCGGATCACTCTCACGCCGAGCCAAGCGGCCCGGTTCGATTTGAAAATCCGCATTCCCGCTTGGGCGGGGATCAGGGCGATCCAGGTCAATGACGCACTCCAAGACATCCGACCCGAAAACGGGTATGTCACGCTTGTTCGTCCCTGGAAGTCCGGCGATCGGGTCGATGTGCAGTTGGATCTGCCGCTGCGGGTAGTGCTTGACAACTCCTGGGACACGCTGCCCGACGCCAAGGTAGCGCTGGACGGCGCAGCGCCGGTATCCAGCCGGTGCGTCTCGGTGTTTCGCGGACCGCTGATCGTCGCGCAGTTCCGTCTGGCGCATGGCTGCGATCTCGCCTGGGCTTACACCGGCGACCATCCGGACCTCTTTGAGACGATCGAGTCGGTCTCCGATCTGGTGGATGCCGGAGGCTGGAAGTTCCGCAGCGACAAGGCGCCGCAGCTCACACGCGTCGTTCGTTCGCCAGAGGGCGTGCGGCTGGACTGGCAGTATGTGCCGCACCCGGGCTGGACGCTCAATCGCACCGCGCTGGTGCGTCCGGAGATCCCGGTCCGGATCGACTGCACTGCCGAGCTTGTGGCCCCGTCGGTCGAGGCAGCCCGAACTGTGAAATCGGCCCGCGTGTGCGGGGTAAGAATGCGGACCGCCGGGTTCGCGGACTACAAGAAGGCCCGCCTGCTGGTCGACGGCAAGCCGGCGGAGTTTGCCGACGCGATCGACCGAGCGTTGCCGCCGGGGATCGCGACGCTCGACAACGGCTACGTGCAATTCCGCGTCGAGTCGCCCCAGAATGGCTTGGCAACCGCCGATGAGGGGCAATACGCATCGATCTATGCGGTGCCAAAACGGGAAGGCGCCACGCTCAAGGCGGTTTGCCGGCTCACGATCACCGGCCAAAGCCGGTAATGCCAATGGAGAAAAAAACCTGTAGGGAACGCCCTCCGTGGCGTTCCGGGATTCGCCGGGGACGCCGCTACTCCGCTCCCGGAACGCCACGGAGGGCGTTCCCTAATGGATTTTGACACGCAAGATCGGTAATCGGGGTGGCATGCCGTTGCGAAGCGTCGGCATGTTCGCGCTCCGTCATGCCGACCCGCGGCTTTAGGCCGCGTGACGGCATGCCACCCAACCGCTACTCCACTTCCGGAACGCCACGGAGGGCGTTCCCTACAGCGTATGCCGTCCCATCCCGAATCGCACAAAACCATGTAACCAAAGGAGCACGCATGGAACTTTCGCTTTCCACGGCCGATTGGGTGATCGGCGTCGGCGCTTTGGTGGCCAACGTGGCGCTCGGACTCTGGCTTGCGCTTCGGGCCAGGCAATCCGGCTCTAGCGACGAGTTCTTTCTGGCCGGCCGCCGGCTGACGTGGCCTATTGTCGGAGCTTCGCTCTTGGCCACGAACATCGGCGCGGAGCACATGGTCGGACTGTGCGGCGACGCCTATCGCTACGGATTCTGCGCCGGGGCCAACGAGCTGACGGCCGCCATCAGCCTGGGCATCGCGGCGGCCGTGCTGATTCCCTACTATCTCAAGAACCGGGTGTTCACGATCCCCGAGTTCCTCGAGCTGCGTTACCGCAAAGCGGCTCGCTTGTTCTTCTCGGCGATGATGATGGTGATTTGCATCGTGACCAAGATGGCATTTTGCCTCTTCGCCGGAGCCCTGGTGCTGCAAGACATGTTGGGATGGGAGGTCATGCCCACGGTCGCGGTGCTGGCGGCGGCCACGGCGATCATCACCATCATCGGGGGCTTCGCGGCGGTGGCCTACACCGACGCCATCCACGCGCCGATTATGATCGTCGGCTCGGCGGCCGTACTCTTCATCGGACTGCACCAGGTCGGCGGCTGGGAGGCCCTCTGCTCGGCGGTCGAGCACACGCCGGTCCCCGACGCGATGCACATCCACAAGGCCTTCGACGACCCGGTCTATCCGTTCTGGGGCATCATCCTCTGCGGGATCTACGGCGGGACGTTCTACTGGGGCATTGATCAGGTGAACATTCAACGGGTCTTGGGCGCCAAGGACCTCAACCACGCCCGCTGGGGAGCGATGTTTGCCGTGCTCTTGAAATTGACCCCGGCCTTCATTTTCGCGCTGCCGGGCGTGATCGCCCTGGTGTTGTTTCCCGGCCTGGAGGATCCCCGGAAAGCGTTCGTCAGCATCCTCAATAATCTCTTGCCGGACGGCGTGAGAGGGTACGTGTTGTCAGCCCTGGTCGGCACGATCATCTCGGCCCTGATCGCGGTGATGAACTCGGTCGCGACCATGACCGTGCGCGACTTCATCCTGCACTTCCGGCCGCGGACGAGCGAGCGGGCACAGGTCTTTCTGGGACGGCTGGCGATTCTGGTTGCCGCGGTCCTCGGCACCGGCGCCGCGTACATGGTCCACAAGCAACCGGAAGGGATTTACAAGTACCTGCTCACCGTCTCAGTCTATCTGATCATGCCCCTTGCGCCGGCCATCGTCTTCGGGATCATGAGCAAGCGGGTGACGTTCGCCGGCGCGGCCGCGTCGGTGCTGATAGGCATGGCGCTCTCGGCGATGTGCATGGTGGACTTGTGCCTGGCGAGCCTGCTGGAGGCGCCCGAGCTTGCGGAGCGCTTTTTCCCGTGGCTGCACCATCCCCTGACCTTCAATTACACGTTTCGCGGCGCCTGGGGGACACTGATCATCACCGCGGTCCTGTTTCTGGTTTCTTCCTTTACCAGGAAGACCGATCCTGCGAAGCTGGCCAAGACGACGATCGACTGGGCCGGCCGGCCGGAGCCGTTCCAAGGTCTTTCCGATTGGCGCTTGCACATCGCCGTGCTGGGCGCGATCACGGCGATGGCCTACTGGTGGCTGTGGTAACGCCCGATTAGCACATTGGCCAGCCACCGTGTTGGCCGATTACTTCGTCGATCCCGGCTATCAGGCGAATGGTCTCGTTCAGGGCGACGACGATCTTCTGGTAGTGCTGCGTATCTTCGTAAGTGAGTTTCCGGCCTTTGCGGTCTTTGAGCCATTTGTGGCAGATCTGGTAGCCGCCGATGTGGAATTCCCACACTACCTTGGGCACGCCACCGAAATATTGCGTCTTGTTGATCCAGGCGCGCTGGTCTTTTTCGGTGTATTGCACGTTCTCCACGACGTTGTCGCCCTTGACCGGCCAATCGGTGAGGAAGTCTTCGAGCTTGGGCGATTCCAACAGGTGGAGCGCGACCAACTCGGCGCCCTTGGCGGCCAGGGCGCGGAACAGTTTCAAATCGCTCGTCAACGGCAGACGCGGGAAGCCGACCTTGAGGGACTCGGCGTAGCGCGTGCGATAGGTCGGCGCGTGAAGGACCGCATAGGCATAGTGGAAGATGTCTTCGGGGCCGATCGTCTTGCGCAGGTTGCCGCGCCCTTCGGGGACGAACTGCACGCCGAGTTTTTTGGTGACGGCCTCGACGAATCCGGCGGAGAGGTTGGGAACGCGGCCGTCTTCGTGCGTGAAGAGGCCCGGCGGCAGATCGTCGTTCGGTCGCAGGTACAACGGAAAAACGTAGTTCACCTCTTTCAGAGACACCGTGTGATGTTGAACCAATTGCCTCGTCACAAGAACATGCTCGAATCCTCGACCCGTCTCAATTGACCGAGTCGTGCAAATCGCAATGTTTGGGCCAGACAGCAGATGCCGCATTACGTGAAATACAGGGCGACACACAAATCCGCTGGATTTCCCTGTGTAATAGATGAATCGAACGTCGAACGGGCGGTAGAGTATCGTCTGAACGGACTTGTGCGTGGGGCCGCTGCTTCTCACATCCGTCTGTGCGAGGTGCACTTTCCAGCTTTGAACGTCCTTGCCAAGGGAATACTTCGACCGTGCTTCCTCAGCTCCAAGTGAGCTGAAATCTCTCACGCGATTCCACAACTCCGCCTTGTTGATATCGATGGTGAGACTGTCTCTAGCTGAAACGATGCCAACCCCGTTTGCTGGAAATATCTCGCCTATCGACCATCCGGCGTCGTATTCAACTCGACGCGTGTCGTCACGCGGGACAAAGAGGTAGTACGGGGTTGAGGGCGAGAGTTCTCTCCAAGAAACCGTACTCAGGTCGCACTCCGAGAGTCGCTCGTACTTTGCTGTGCGTGTTCCCCAAAGGTCCGCGTGAAAAACCGCCGCTTGGCGGTGATGTGCAGGCCGACGGATAAACATCGTGATCGCCACGCCCTGCTGAATATCGAAGACGTTTTCATCCTTTCCGCCCTCCGGGGGCCGCTGACGCTTCTTGGTGCTGCCGTGGAGGTCGAAGACGTAGATTTCGTGGAAGTCTCGCAGGAGTGATTGCCGCATTCCGCGAAAGGTCGGGTTATCGAGAAAGCCGTGGTTGGTGATCATGGCCACGACGCCCTGCCCCGTTCGCGCAATCCGCCACTGGGCGAAACGCAAGAATTTCACATAGTCGTCCGCCAGCCACACCTTCTTCTCGCCAAGTGGCCGGCCGTCCACCCGGCGGTAATCATCCACGAGGCGCGTGATCCACTGGCTGCGGTTGGCGGAGATGCCGCTATAAGGGGGATTGCCGAGCACGACCATGATCTTTTTGTCGCGCTTGATTTCGGCGGCAGCGTTGGCCTCTTCGGCTACCCAGCCGGCGAAGAGTTGTTCGCTCTTCCTGGCGGCCTCATCCAACGTGTTGGTCAAGTAGATACCCAGTCGTTGGTCCGAGGCAAAGTGATAGCCCGTCTCCTGCAACTGCATGCCCAGCTTCAGATGGGCGACGGCATAAGGGGCCATGAGCAACTCGAAGCCGAAGACGCGGTTCAGCAAGTGCTTGGCGACGTAGTCGTCCCAAGCCCCCGCTTGCTTGGCGAACTTCTGCCGGATCTGCTCGATGACGAAGTACAGGAACGTGGCCGTGCCGACGGCCGGGTCGAGGATCAGGGTATTCTCGTCGGCCAGACCTTTCGGGCGATTGAACCGCGTCTTGAGCAGGTGGTCGACCGATCGCACGATGAAGCTGGCGACGGGCCCCGGCGTGTAATACACGCCGCGCACTTCGCGCATCTTCGGGTCGTAGGCTGCCAGAAAGGTCTCATAAAAGTGGACGACCGGGTCTTCTTTGCCCTTGCCTTTGCCGAAGTCGGTAAGGATTTCAGCCATGTCGGCGTGCTTGAGTAGCTCGACGACGTCGTCCACCGCCCAGGCGATGGAGTCGGGCATGTCCACGCCGGCGATCTCGGCAAACAGTTTGCGGAGAAACGGGTTGGTCTTCGGCAGATTGTACGCCGCCAGCTCGCGGGAGAAAGGCTTGCCCGGCGGCGCGTGGACGCGCGCGGCGAACAGGCCGTAGGCCAGCGTCTGCGCGAACATGTCGGCAAATTGCCTTGTGTCGAGGTCGGGCATCAGCGTTTCGCGGAAGGCGGCGAGCCAATTGTGCAGCCAGCCTTGTTCCTTCTCGTGCTCGAACGTGCCCGCGATCAAATCGCAGATGATCCGCGTCATGCCGGCCATCCGCTGGGCCAACTCCCTGGCAGAGGCGACGGTCAGGGCGGGCTGCCCGAAGAAGGCGGTGAGGAACTCCGCGAGTTGCTGTTCGCCGTCGGGTAGCAGCTTGAGCTTCCCTTTGTCGCCCAATGCGGCGATCCGCACCGTCAGCCGTTTCTCGCCGCCGACGAACCAGCGGAACTGCAAGTAGTCGGTGAGAAGCCAGTTGGGCAGAGCGTCGCGGTAACGGGTGAATTGCTGGCCATGCGGGCCTTTGCCGCGCTCCATCTCGTCGAGGCTCGTGCCGATGTCCTTGGTCTCGACGTGGCCCAGCGGTACGCCCTTGCGGACGACCTGGAAGTCGGGGCTACCGCAAAGGATTCGCTTTGGCTCGTTCGTGGCCGTGATGCCCTTCCCGGCCGACTCAAGCAGGATTTTCAGGGCGGGGCGGTGCGTATGCTCGGTCGCGTCGCCGACACCGTGTTCCTTCCGAATCATACTCAGATATTCAGCAAAGGCAGTCATGCCGTCGAATCTAATGCGCCAATCGGCCTGCGCCAACCTCGCCCCCCCGCTGGTAGTGATACAGTTTGCCCAAAAAATCTCTAGGATTGCCCGCTCTTCTCTGACAGGGGCGCGAAACTGTACCACTATCCTCCTACCGCCGCGAAGGTTGCAGGCAAATGGCATCCAAGACCAAGATGGGCGCCTTGGGGCCCGAGGCTCGCCGCAACAACAGGGTGCGCGGGCCCTGCGAAAACGATACTCGCCAGCCGAGGTGCCAGGATAATGCCCGGGACGAATACGGCCCACGGGTAATTCCCTGGGTGACCTGGATGAAGGGATAACGCTCGCGATCAGCGCTCTTGCCATCGATCGTCAAATCGAAACCAGTCAGGGCCTCACCGGAATTGCAGGCGACCCGCACCAGGTACTCGCCGGAGTGCGGGACGGTGAACTCATATCGGATCGCACACCCGCCGGCGTCAGAACTTGTTTCCAGCACCTTCCCGCTGTACGTGCCCTTGACCTCGACCTGCCGAATCGTGCCCGATAACACTTTGGCCTCCGTGTTCTTCAACAGGATTCCGTCGACGGGCTTCACCGGCGGCACCGGATAGACCGTGGTCACAAAGTCGCGGATCTCGTCGGCGGTCAAGTCGTAGTGGTTTTCGGACAACACCTTGCCGTCCGGGCCCACGACCCTCAGGTCGGCCAGGAACCCGGGAAGATGCCACACGTCGCCGGCCTCTTCCCGGGTGAGCACTTTCACGGTGGCGTCGGCGGGAAGATCGAACTTCCGCTCATGGCGTTTGACGATTGTGCCGTTGCGGGTCTTGAGCGTGTACTGGAGCGTGCAGTCCGTCCAATTCTTGTGCCAATACTCGTTGACGACGCGCACGTCCTCTGCGCCGGTGTAGTCGAAAAATAGGATCGGCAATACGGGTTGACACGCCTCTCGGACCGCATGGTAAGCCTGTCGCGGACGGCCGGTGAAATGGACGATCCCCAGAAAGGCCGTGGGAAACGGATCGTCGAACCGGCAATGGATGGCGGCCGTGGTCGGATCGAAGCGCTGGCCGCGGAAATTCTCGAACATGAATTTCATGAACTGCGCCAGCCACCGCCCGCTGGGCGCCGCCTTCTTCAGCACATAGTCGCGAATCCGCGGCGTCGGCCAATCGGCGGCCGCGGGCGCATCGAGGAATACCGGGCCGTCGTTGTAACGGTAGGAATGGAAGGTCTCCCAGTAGTACTCCGCCGAATCGAAGGGGAAGAGGTTGGGTCCGACGATCGCGTGCATCTCCTCAGGCGACGGGAGTCCGTAGGCGCCCACTTCGCTGACGAACTTGACCTTGACGCCGCTCCATAGCGGCGTCATCCGCGACAGATTGCTCCCCAGGTTGGGATAGATATGGATGTCCCAATCGCCCCCGCCGCAAGCGCGGGAAATCGGCCGGCTGGCATCGAGCGACTTCATCAGCGCAACCAGCTTTTCGCTGAATTCCCCCTGGCCCCCTTCATTCCAGGCGGAATAGCCGACGACGCATGGATACGGCCGGCACTCGACGACGGTCTCCCGCACCACGTCGAGGATATCCTTCCGCACCGGCGCCGACGCGGAATAGCTCCATTGGAGCGGCATTTCTTGCCAGACCATCATGCCCATCTCGTTGCACAGGTCGTACATCTCCGGGGAGGACTGGTGGGTCACCATGCGGATGACGTTCAGGTTCGCGTCCTTCTGCATTTGGATCCGCTGTCGGTAGCCCGTGCGATCCATCAATGACATCCAATGGACGTCGTCGTTCAGCATCCCTTTGAGGAAAACGCGGTGGTGGTTGACGTACAGGCAGTGCTTCGTCTCGTCGAAGCCCACCTGGCGAATCCCGACGCGCGAGAGGTGCCGGTCCAGCAGCTTGGGCCCGCGCCAAACTTCGATTTCCATCGTGTAGAGAAAGGGCTCTCCCTGCTCCCACGGGTACCAAAGCCTGGGCTTGTCGATCCCGATGGCCAAAGAACCTTGCATGATTTCGGGACGATCACTGTAGGGAACGCCCTCCGTGGCGTTCCGCCGAATCGCCATGGACGCCGGTACTCCGCTCCCCGGAACGCCACGGAGGGCGTTCCCTACAGTGCGGCGCGACTCGGCCGTGTGCGTCTTCCCGCCGTTGGGCTCCATGAGCCGGCAGCGGATGGTCAGCTCCTCCTGCCTGGGCTCCTTCGGCGAAAGCGAGAATCGGACCTTCACATCGGCATGCGCGAGGTCCCCACTGAGCGTGCTCTCGGCCCACGCGTCGTCGATGCCGACTTCGCCTCGCCCGCGGAGCAAAACGGGTCGATAGATGCCGCCCATGCACCCCTCTTCGCCGTAGGGCATGGCGATGTCGTCCATGGCGTTGCCCTTGATGAGCGTTTTCTGGCCCGAGAAGCCGGGGTCGATCGGACTATCGACGCGGACCACCAGAGCATTTCTCGCACCCCGTTTCAGGGCCGGCGTGGCATCGAGCTTGAACGAGGCGTAAGCCCCGACGTGCCGGCCGAGATACTGCCCGTTGAGCCAGACCCGCGCGTCGTAGTCCACGCCGCCGAAGCAAAGCTCCCAAACCGGCTCGGGAAAGGCGGCAGGCACGTCGAATTCGCGGCGGAACCAGACCACTCCGTGGTAATCGAGCCCCTGAACGTACCACTGCGACGGCACCGGCATCGCTTTCCAGGAGGAGAACGGATGCTCCGCGGCGAAGAACCGCCCCGCAATGCCGAGGTTGCCCGGATCGGTGCGGTAGAGCCACTGGCCGTCCAGCGACAGAGTGCTTTGGGCGTCCTTGATCGCGTCCAAGGGGGACGGCGGGGCCCGGGGCGTATCGTCCGGATAAGGCTTGAGCATCCTTCCGTTGTAGACCAGGGCGTTCAGTCGCGGGCCGGACTGGCGCAGCGTGAGCGCGGCCAGATACAACGCGGAGTCGGCGTCGCTCGCACGCAGCGCGATGCTCTTGATCGGCTGGCGGGGGTAGGCCAGCCGGTGGCCGAAGATCATCAGTTGTTTCTTGGGCTCGACGGGCACCATTTCGTCAAGGTGATAGTACAAGCCCGTTGCGCGTTCGGCGTCGGACAGGTGCCGGTCCGGCAGCGCGTAGGCGACTTCGGCCTCCGGCACGAAATGCCCGTAACGCATCGGCGCAAGGTTCTTGCCGACGACCAAGGGGACGACTTCCGTCTGCCCGCTTTCATACGCGACAACATACTGCCCGACCGTTGCCCCTGCCTTCGCCTGGATGTCGAACCCGGCGCCCACGTTTCCCAGCACAAAAAACTCTTCCGCAGCGGCTCCGGCCAGGGGAATCGCGACTTCGGAGGCCGGTGGCTGTTTCTTCTTCAAGACTTTCGGCGGCGAGGCTCCCTTGGCTTGTAGTTCGTAGATCACCGGGCCGTGCTGGTTCTCGACCGTGGCGGTCACGTCGAGGTAGACGCCTCTCGCGCGGACCCCGCCCGTGTCGAAGGAAATCCATTGGCCCGTGCGTTTCTCGTCGCGCACTGACGCGATTTCCCGCCGGTTGCCGTCGGGAAGGATGACGCCCACGCGATAGTCTTTGGGCGCGTGCCTTGCCGTGGCCCAACCCAGAAAACGAATCGAGGAAACCGGCTCCGCGGCGGGGAACTCGATCGACAGCTTTCCGAAGGGCCGGTTGTCGCCGGAATACCAATAGGTCGCCAGATCGTCGTCGTTGGCGCCTTGGATCGCGCCGTTGCCGGGCTGCTGGTGGTCCGCCATGGCCTTGCCGCCGCACTCCGCCGAGGAGACGAACGCTCCGCCGGCCGGCGCCCAGCGCGGGCCGGCCACGAGGATGTTTCCCGCTCCCCTGGGATACCAGAATGGCACGCCGTGCCGCTTCCAGATATCCATCGCAAACGAGGCGTGGGACCAGTAGCCCACCTCGTAAAGATCGAAAGTACGGTCGTTCTTCTGGGCGTGCAGGCTGACGCAGAGGAACCCTCCGACCTTGCGCAACGAACGGCTGCTCTCCTGAGAGCGCCCCAGCGAGGCTGCCGCCAGCACTGCACCGAGGCACCAGACGAAGACACTCAGTCTGAGGAGTCTCATACCACGGCTCCACCGGCGATGTGAATGTTGTCCCAAGGCAGGATTCGCGCCCGGGCGAACCTAGTGCCTACTAATAACTCCGTACTCGTTTCCCGTCAAGGAGTCGCGGGCGCCGTCGAATCGCATCGACACGCAATCGCGCGTCGGCTACCTACATGCGACAGATGCTGGCCAACGCCGCCCGCTGGGTGGCGCGCGATGTCCCTCCGCCCGCGGAAGTCGAGGGTCCCCTGATCCTCACGGCGACCTTCCGCCGCCAACCTCACAAGAGGCGAATCATCGTCCACCTGCTCAACCAGGCCAGTTCGTGGGGCATGCACTCGACCTACCAGAAGCTCGCCGCGCTGCCGGAGGAGCTCAGCAAGCAGTGGGGCTTCCCCAATCAGTCGGAGCTGCGCGGAACCTGGCCGGTCCGCGAGGAGATCATTCCACTCAGCGGAATCCGCGTGACTTGCCGGGTTCCCGGCGTGAAAAAGGCAACGCTCCAGCCCGGCTCGTCGTCACTCCACCGCACGGCCGATGGCGTGCAGGTGACGGTCCCCAGTTTCGGGATGCACGCGATGGTTGTGTTGGAATGAACAGGGATTACATGAGTGCGTAAGGTGGACCAAGCGGAGAGCGGGGCCACCGTGACGATTCGCGGAGTCCGAGCGCGTAGGGTGGTGCGCTCGAAGTCTTCGACGGGTGTGGCTTTGCGGCGTCGAGCCACCAACCACGCCCTTCGCAAAGCCTCAGGGCGTGCCACCCGACCGGGACCTGTCTGGAGAGCGCGTAGGGTGGGCCACCAAGGGGAGCGCGGGCCCACCGTGGCGATTCGCGGAGTCCGAGCGCGTAGGGTGGCACGCTCGAAGTCTTCGACGGGCGTGGCTTTGCGGCGTCGAGCCACCAACCACGCCCTTCGCAAAGCCTCAGGGCGTGCCACCCGACCGATTGCTGACTTGTTCTCACTCGTGAACCAGTGACGGGTTTTCCAGCAGCGCTTCGAGGCCCAGCGCGATCAACCGGGTGCGCGGCACCTGGAGTCTTCGGGCCAACCGATCGGCGCGACCTAGTAGGCTCTTCTCCAAGGAAACGGAAATCACCCGGACCCCCCTGCCCACTTTGGGACGCCCCGGCTTCCGCCGCGCCCGTTGCCAACGCAACCGCTCCGCGGGGGTCAATTCGCGGGAACGGTCAATGACCATTTCCTCGTCGAACTGGGTTGTGGCCTTGGCCAATTCGCGGGCGTTCATCTGATCGTAACGCTTCTTCGGTTGCTTACGGGTCATCAGTAGCCCACTGCGAGTTCCTGGGCTTCGGCTGTCAACCGGTCAAGAACCTTGGCCCTGGCCTCGTCATCCTTCCGCTTATAGGCCATCAGGTCGTCGAAGCGGACGCGGCGGTACTTGCCGACGGTTCGGCATGGGATCTTTCCTTCGTCCAGCAGCTTGACAAGGTAGGGCCGCGAGACATTGAGCAGATCGGCGGCCTGCTGGGTGGTCAGTTCGGCATGGGTAGGGATGAGGGTCACCGCGTTGCCCTGGGACATCTCGGTGAGCAGGTGCAGGAACAATCGCAGCGCGGACGCCGGGACGGCTACGGTTTCGGCATCTTCGTCATCGTCGAGGAGTTGGATGCGGACGCTGGACCGCTTTCCGAGCTTGTGGCTTGCCAGACGGCGGCTGGACTCGCGCGCGAGCAGAGCATCGGCCTCGGTCGGGGCAACCGTTTCAAAGCCCTCCGGAATCAGCGCAGTCATGGTTTTCTACCTCCAGTCTCGCGACAAAGCAATTCTACCACGATCTCGAAACAGGTGCAACACTCGAAATGGTCGAAAGACGGCGCGGCGGCTCTCTTGGCGATGGCGGTTGTCTCGAAGACTCTGGGCGTGCCGCCCTGACGGGCGCCTCGATCGAGCCGTCCGGAAGATTGACAGAAAGATGCGTGACGAAAAGATAAACGCCCCCCATCTTTCTGTCACCCATTGTTCCGTCTGCCAATTGGGGCAGATTGGGTGGCCACCGCCCGAGTCCTCGACGGGCCGGGCGTTTTGGCGCCGCGACACCACCCGCC
>CAYTJV010000022.1:22034-26764 GCA_964438165.1 uncultured Planctomycetaceae bacterium
CAAGAGGTTAAGTGCGCGTCACTTCGGAGGCATGCCGCGTGTTATGCCGCCGAACCGGGCGGTAGAACACTCGGGGCTCTGGGTTCTACCGGACCGACTGGGTGGTCTACGTCGAACCGCCTGAGGACCGAGAACCAGAACAGATCCTCAAGTATCTGGCCCGCTACACCTACCGCGTGGCGATCTCCAATCACCGCATCGAGTCGATCGACGACGGGCAAGTCACCTTCTGGTACAAGGACTATGCCCGCGCTGGCCGCTGGGAGAGGATGACGCTGGCGGCCGAAGAGTTTCTGCGGCGGTTGGTGCAACACGTGTTGCCGGCCGGGTTCGTGCGGATTCGGTCGTTCGGTTTCCTGGCCAACTGCCATCGGGCGGAAAAGCTCACACGGATCCGACGCCTCTTGGCATGGGAGGAGATCCGCTCGAGCCTGTCGCCGGACCCCACCGAGCAGCGCGGCCCCTGTTGCCCGCACTGCGGCGAGGCCGCGCTGCGACTGATCGGCCAAACCACCCGCCCCAGTCTACGCTACTTGGTGGCGGGCACGTACCAGCACAAAGCCCCGGACAGTTCATGATCCTCTGCTGGCGGCGACGCGGTCTGTTTCTCGTTGCAGCCCTTTCTCTCCAAGGGACTCACTATCACGTTGCGCCGGCCGGTGGCATATGCCGCCACCACCTTCACCTTTGGCCTCACCGGCCCCCGGCTGACAACCGTAGCCGTGGTGGCTTGGCCCAGGCGGTCGGAAAAATCCCCCGGCCGCCATGTTGCGTGCCGGCTGGTGGCTGGGGTAGAATGCGGCCCAGAGGAGTGGCCGGCGGAAAAGAAACTCCATAGCGGTTCCTGCTCCGCGGCTGGAGTTCAATTGCTTCTATCCCGCCCACTCCCGATCTCGCGTGTACTCGCTGGCAACCTCTTTGGCGGGAGCGGGCGGGATAGAAGCCTTAACGTTGGGCAGCCTGAGGAGAAGCGGAGGATGACCACGCACAGCGACGTAGCTCATCTGGATCCCGCGCCCGGCGGCGACGACCCTGAAGGGACTCTCGTCAGAAGGATCGAGGGCGCCGTAGAGTGGCTCGCTCAGTCGACGGCCGTCGTGTCGCGCTTTTATCGTAGCCGTGCGGAAATTGCTGAGGTGCGCTACGAGCAAGCCCGGCTTGATCGTGTACTCGTCACCTGGTGGCTAGCTCTTGTCGTCTGCTACACCGTCGCCTATCTGCAAGTTCCGTACGTGTGGCTAGTGGCCGTCGCCCTGTCGGTTCTCCGAATTGTGAACGTCACGTTTTGGAACCTCCGAATTGCGCTCGTTGCGACGGGCAAGTCTTCTGAGGGTGTTGCCCTTCACCGCGTCACCTCGATAAAGAGGTCACTAAGGACCGGCGTATCAATAAGTGTCGTGGTTGTGAGGGATGGCGCGGTAGTTCCATTTTGGCAACAGGGTGTCGAATTGAATGGTCATGGTTTGTTTGAACTGGCGGGCGACCAGGACTTTCAAGCCAGGAAAATCGTGTTTCCCCCGTGTTTTATGAGGTATTTGGTGCGAGGATACAGTTCGGAGTTGCTCGAAGACCAAGAAAACTCAAGAAACCCCGGGAAAATATGATGTTTTCCTGACTTGAAAGACCTGGTGCGATCACCCAACTCACCATTGGTTACGGCGACGTTACGCCGCAGGCATGGTCGCGGCTGATAACAGTGATTCAGGGTCTTTCAGGCGTCGCGCTGCTGACCGTTACCATTGGCCGTTTCCTCGCTCTCGTACGCGTCGAGGAGGTCGGCAAGGGATGAAGCTGCCCAACAGGCCGTTTCACCTGACGCCGGGCCTTGCTCCCTCCGGTCGCTCGGTCCGGCGCAGGTGAACGACAGCGTTCGGTACAACATAGAGACAGTCGCATGAAGGAGATTCGGAAATACCCGGTTTACCCAAGCGACCTGGACATGCTCTCCGCTTTTAGGCAAGTCGCCGAGCATCTCGCTGAGTCTGGGTACGCCGAACGGTGCGGCTATTGCCAGAATGAGCGATTCGTGCTTAACGTCCACGAAAACCGGTGTATCCAGGCTGGGAGCTTCGCCGAGTTTCTTCGAGTGTTGGAAAATCATCCCCGCGCGTTCCCCCCTTTGGGTGCATTCCCACTGGCAGAACAAGGACCATTCGGACGTCATGTGCGGCATTGACGTGCGGCGACGTGAACTCGAGTTGTCGGTTGATGCGAACGATCTCAATATAATGGCGGCCCTTCACGACACAATGCGCAGGGTCTTCGGGGTCGGAGCGTCAGTAGTCAGTAGGGCGCGAAGAAAGAATTGCTACTGACTACTGACGCTCCGACCCTGAAGACCCCATCGGACCCCATCGAGAAAGAAACAATCTTCCAAGGCGCCGTCGAATAAAAAAGACTCGGAGCCACCGACATGATTGAGCATACCGGCCATTTTCGTGTACCAGACCAATTGGCAAACATGCTCGCAGAGATAGCCGCCATCTATTCACCAAAGAGGGCCATCGACCCTTGTTGCGGGGATCTTGGCATACTGGAAAAGTGCCGCTTCGCCCGAGAACGTCGCGCCGTCTTTCGGAATCCATCCGCTCTGCGCGAGGCCGAAGCCAAGAAAACCGAGGTCTGCTGTGAGTTGGGAGACATCACCAAGATGTCACTCGATCCGAGATACGATTTGGTGGTGACCATTGTGCCTTTTGGTGCGCGAGATCAAACCGACGGTCGAACTCGTTACATTGACGTTTTGGTGGCAGAACGGTGCGTCGAGCTAGTGGCGACTGACGGCGTCTGCATATTGGTTGTACCTCACGCCTTCTTAATGGCGCAGCGCCTAGGGAATTTCGACGGCTCTTGAGTGCGCTGGCGATCGACGCGGTTATTGAGATACCTCCTCGCACACTCTCTGATCTCGTTGGCATTCCGTCGGCCATCATCGTCGTGCGGCGGGGGAAGCCGCGTGAAAGCGGCGTTTTCATGGGAACCTACCAGCCGGATCAAGGTGCGGCTGTCGTCAAGGCTTTGCGCGAGGGCGTGGGCGAGTTTTTTGTTGCCAGTGGCGAATTGAAGGACCGTTGGACTCGAAGCTTTCATGACCCAAGACAAAAGGCAATGCGAGGGGAACTCGACAGACTTGGTGCGCGACCTCTCGGCGACTTCGGCGAAATCCGATTGGGTTCCAACGCGACGCTGGATAGGCATAGGTACAAAGAAAGGGGGGAATACCTCGTGTTGACGGGGCGACATCTCCGGCAGACCGCTATCGTAGCCTCGAAAAGTGATCGATTTGTGGACGAAACGGACGATAAGTGGCTTGAAAAATTTGTTGTCGAACCCGGCGACGTGGTATTCTCACTTTTACCTCCATCTGCGTATGTCTACAAAACGACAGACCCGCCCTCCATCGCCGGCAACAATGTTGCCGTCCTCCGGACTCATGACAACGAGTACGTCAGCACCTTCATGAACACGCCCGAGGGAAAGCGGCTTTTTGAGCGCCAAGCCCATTCAATTGGAAGTTCCTTGGCTGGGCATGTACGCGTTTCTGTTGCCGATTTACGCGAAATACGAATCCCTGTGCTTCCGCTTGAAGAACTCAACGCAGTGAGTGACGCGGCGATCGCAGTGGCATCATTGGATGAACTCCAGGCTTTGCGGCAAGAACTCGAACGAGTGCAACATGAACTCGAACTCGCGCGAGCGGAACTAAAAAGAAAGCCTCAAGCCGACCAAGGCCAGGTGCTCACGACGTTGCAGTTCGTCGTACATCAGAACGCCAAGATTTTGGAGCAACAGGAAGTCGCGAGCGCGAAGCTTGACCACCTTGTCGCGGTCGTTGGAACGGTACTTGTTGACATTGGCGATATCAAGAAAGGCGGCCGAAGCGACGAAGAAAAGCTGGTACGAATCTGCCAGAAGCTAGACACCTTGACCGAAGGCGCTACCGACGAAGTTCGAACGATTCAAGAATATGTTGCTGTCGTCCAGACGTGGCTCGACCGATGGGGTCTACTCGATGGGCTTACTCAGCGGTTCTTGCCGTCAGCCGAACAACTCTACGACCTTCTTGGAAAGCAGGAAGGTGCGGACTTTTCGCCATTCATCATCCAATACTGCCGGGCGCTTGAGAACGAGATCTTAATGAAGCTCTTTTGTGCCTATCACGATGAGATCCGGAAGCGGATTCCTGACTTGAAATCATTCGTGGCCCCGGACCTTTCGATAGAACAGACGGCGCGGTTTGCAAAAAGCGTTCGAGACGACAAACGGAAATACACGCTCGGTGAAATGGATTTCACCATGCAACTCATCAAACCTGGTGGCAAGACGCTGAAATCGAGTCCACTGCTTCAGGACTTTCGAGGTTTCGTGACGTCATATTTCAGTGAAAGGATCGCCGAAAAGGAGTTTCTGGAACGCTTAAAGAGGATCAACGAAGATTTTCGCTGCAAGGCGGCACATCCATATCTGATGACCAAGGAAGAGGCCGACAGATGCCTGCTAGCGATTCGAGAGGCGCTGTGTGAGCTGCCGGATGCTTATCGAACCGACAAAGCTCTTGGTGGGCCTTTGGGGTCGCGCAGCGAAGCTAGTTGACTGGCTTGCGGGTGAAAGTCCCGCCGATGCAGCCAAGTAGGGTGCTCTGCGAGCACCATCGGCGTAGACGCTCGGCGACGATGAAACTCGAAAGGTGCTCCCATCGCGACCTCGCTGCGCTCGGCCGCAACCAAAGA
>CAYTJV010000023.1:0-26752 GCA_964438165.1 uncultured Planctomycetaceae bacterium
CACCTCGACGCGGCCCAAAAACAAGGCCAGGCTGTTCTCGACGCTTCCCTGGGCCACCTCGTCAAGCGGATCAACTCCGAGGCAGGCAAGCACGGCCCCCGGGCGGTCACCGTGTTCAATCCCAGCGGCTTCCAGCGGAGCGACTTGGTGCTCACGGGACGGATCTACCCCATCGTGGAGCAGGCGGCGGGTGTGATCGTCAGGAACCGCGCCGGCCGCGTACTCCCGTCGCAAATCGTCAAGGCCGACCGGGACAAACAAGGAAACCTCGTGGTGGCCGACGTTGCCTTTTCAGCCGAAAAGGTCCCCAGCGTTGGATACGACACCTACTACCTCGAATTCACGCCCGCCGCACCCGCGCTCGGCGCGGGTCCGGCCGCGCTCGGCGCGGGTCTCCTGACCCCGCCGCCCTCGGCGATGCGGTTCGACGAAGCGAGCCTGACGCTGGAAAACGAGCACGTGAAAGTGCGACTCGATCCGGCCACCGGCGGCGTGAGCAGCCTGATCGACAAGCTCTCGGGCCGCGAGGCCCTCGACGGCGCCAAGGGGGCATTTCCCGTGCTTACCGGCAGGCCGAATCCTAATCTGGCGCTACGGCCGGCGCCACCCGCAAACTACGATAGTTCCAAGTCCAAGGCGCAGATCGACTGGGTGGAAAAAGGCCCGGTCCGCGCCACCGTGCGGGCGCGGCACGTGTGGCCGTATCTCACGTTCGAGACCCGGGTGACAGTGACCGCGGGGGTTCCGTACGTCGAAGTACTGAGCCGGATGCTTGCCGGCCTGCCGCCCCATTCCGACGCTGCGCCTGCGGACATCAAGGAGGGCTATTGGTTTTCGTTCGCCCCGGCCTTCCAGCCGGCGAGCGTGATCCGCGACTTTCCCCTGGCGATCGAGCCCACCCAAAACCCCGCCTTCCACGCCCTCACATTTGTCGACCTGGTCGGCAAGGACCTCGGCCTCTTGATGCTGCACCTGGGCACCCAATGGTTCCGAAGGGACGAGCGTGGCCTGTCGAATCTCGTGATGCGGGAGTGGGAATCGCATTGGACTCGAGAGTATGGTTGGCCGATCTACGCGGAATATCGGCACGCGCTCATGCCGCACGCCGGGAATCTGACGAACGCCGACCGGCTGCGGGCCGCCAGCGCATTCGGCCAGCCGCTGATCGCCCGGGTCGGTCCGCCCCATGCCGGCGATCTGCCTGCCGCCAAAGGCTTCGTCACGGTGACGCCGGCTGCGGTGCAACTCTCGGCCTTGCGGAAGAAGGCGGGCTCAGGCTTCGAGTTGCGCGTGGTCGAAGCCGAGGGCCGCGAGGCACAGGCAAACGTGGAACTGGGCTTCCCCGTCGCCGGCGCGTGCGAGACGAATCTCCTCGGCGCCAAGGTAGCGGACGTGGCGCGGGAGGGAAGCCGCCTCCGCTTCGCCGTCTCTCCCTGGAAGATCCGAACATTCGCGCTCAATCCCAGCGGGGTGCCGTAATCACTCAAAGAATGTCGGCTCCGTGCTCTAGTTGGAAAAGGGAAGAATGATGAACCGCTATCAGAGACGCGCAATCTCGACCGTTCTGTTCGTTATTGCTTTAGGAGGGGCATGGGCCTGCTGGGCGGAGGGTCCGATTCGTTACATACGACAGGATGCTCCCGCCGTCGAAAGTCGGCCGTACGTGGGAGAGTCGTACGATGACCTCATCCCGGACACGCTGGATATCGCCGAACGGGCCCAATTGGCCATCAACGGGCTGACCGGTCCGCTCGATCCCGGCGCAGATTACGAACTCTACTGGTGGGTGGAGTTCATGCGCAATCCGCCGGGGATGCACCACGACTGGAACGATTGGTGCGGCCTGAAGTTCTGGGAGGCCTTGCCGTTGTTGCGCAGGGCAACGGGCTCCAACTTGAAGAGCCACGTGGATCAAGTCTGGAGGCAGGTGCTTCTCAGATCCATCGGCCCTGACGGTCTCTTCTATATTCCCCTGGAAGGACGCCCGTGGTCGAAGATCAACGTCATGTGGGGGCCGACCGTGTGGCGCGCCGACGGCACGACCACGAACATCGACGACAAGTCAGTCACGCAGGTCACGCATCCGTTGCCGATCGGGAGGGTCCTGAGCATCCTGACGCTCCACTGGCTGTACGACAAGAACCCGGTCTGGAAGGACACCGCCCAACGGATGATCGACCGCTCGCTCGAATTGATGATCGACAAGGGGGACTACGGCTACTTGCCCACGGGCTTATTTGAGCCCGGCGCGAAGGTGGCCGCAAATGCCGAGCTTCCGACCGGCTTGATCGGGCTGGAAAGCTACGCGCGGCTGATCCAAGGCCCCGCGCACTTCTATCGCGCGACGGGCTACGAGCCGGCCCGCCGACTCTCCAAGAAACTCATCCACAGCGTCCGGCATCACGGCAAGAACTTCGATGCGGACGGGCGGTTTCTCGCGAGCGGTCCCATCGAGGGGCAACTCGGCGGACCGCATTTCCACGCCCATACCTTCGCGCTGCTAAGCATGTTGGATTACGCAGTGGCAGCGGGCGACCAGGAACTCATCGGTTTTGTCAAGAAGAGCTATGAATGGGCCCGCGGTCAAGGCTCGGCCACCGTCGGCTTCTTCCCCGAGTGGCTCAAACCCGACTACCCGAGTTCCGAGACCTGCGAGGTCGCCGACATGGTGGCCCTGGCCATCAAGCTTTCCCAGGCCGGCGCGGGGGACTATTGGGACGACGCGGATCGCTGGATTCGCAACCAGTTTGCCGAGAACCAGTTGACGAAAATCGACTGGGTCCGCCCGCTCACCGAAAAGCGGCCGGCCGATGCTCCGCGCCCCCATGCAACGCTGGATCGCGTGGCCGAGAGAAACCTGGGCGCCTTCGCCGGGTGGCCGTCAGCCAATGAGTGGATCAATCCGGAGTCGTTTCATTGCATCATGCACTGCTGCACCGGCAACGGGGCCAGGACCCTCTATTACGTTTACCAAGGCGTGCTCGACGAGAAGGGGGGCGAGCTGCGGGTTAACCTGCTTTTGAATCGTGCGGCCCGCTCGGTCGACGTCTACAGCTATCTCCCTTACGAGGGCAGAGTCAAACTGAGGATCAAGAAGCCGCTGACCCGCGTCTTGGTCCGTATGCCCGAATGGGTTACCGAGAAGACGGAGCGGCTGGAGTGCACCGTCCATGGAGAACGCCGCGCACCGCGTTGGCAAGGACGGTATCTGGACCTGGGCAGTGCTCAACCTGGCAACGAGATGGCGGTCGCCTTTCCCGTCCCCGAGCGGACGGTCAAAGAAAAGATAGGAAAGCTCGACTGCACGCTCCTGCTGCGAGGCAGCACGGTGGTCTCGATCAGTCCTCCGGGCAAGATGTGTCCGCTCTACGCGCGGGAACATTACCGAAACAGCCAGATGCAGTGGCGGCCGGTCAGGCGTTTTGTGGCCGACGCACTGATTGACTGGTAACTCTTCGCGCGATCAGCGGGGGCCAGGCTGGCGGTCACTATTTCTCAATGGAAGCAATCATGACGAGGGCCCAAATGACTTTTAGGAAAGGACCCGTTTGATGAAGATACGCCATGCTTTATTGTGCTGGCTTGTGCTCATGCCGGCCTGGATGTCGGCGCAAGAAACGAAAACGCCCGCAAAAACCGAGCAGTTCCTGTTGATATGCCTCGGATATTGCCAGGGCCCGGAATGCAGCCGGGATGCGATGGCACGGATCGCGGCCTTGCGGCCCGCGGAAAAAAAATGCGGAGTTCGACTCGGCGTCAGCGCGGTCAACGAATTCTCCTGCCCCGGCTGGAGCTTCTACACACACGGCATGAATCCTCGCGGCGATGCGACGCCCATGGCCGCACTGAAGACGAGCGACGCTCCGTATTGGGGTGCCGTGGAGTGGCTGCCGATGGGCGCGGGTTCGCAACAAGACTGGGAAAGAGCTTTCCGCAACACGTTCTCCATCGAGCGATGTCGCTATCTGTGCGTCTTCCACTGGCAGATCATCAAGGACTGGCAAGACGCGACAAAGGCCGTCACCGCCTGTTTGAGCGGCCGCGGAGCGAGTTAGCGCGAACTGCCCCCGAGTGATCATGGGAGATAAGTCATGAGGAAACGTGTACTGATCGCAGCGATAGCGTTTTGCGTATTGACCACCAGGTCGGTGGCGGCGGGGGACTTGGCGAAGGACTTTGTCGCGCCGCCCGATTCGGCCAAGCCGAGGGTGTACTGGTGGTGGCTCAAGAGCCGCGTCAGCCAGGAGGGGATCACGCGCGACCTGGAACAGTACCGGGCCAAAGGCATCGGCGGGGTGCTATTGTTCGACGCCGGCGGTGAAGCCGGGCCCATGCCCTCCGGGCCGAGATTCATGAGCCCCGAGTGGCGCGAGCTGTTCAAGCACGCGCTTCGCGAGGCCGATCGCCTGGGCATCGAGGTGAGTGTCAACCTGTGCAGCGGGTGGGACGCCGGTGGGCCGTGGATCACGCCCGAGCACGCGGCCAAGCAGTTCGTGCAGTCGGAGTTGGGCGTCACGGGCCCGCAGAAGCTCTCGGCCAAGCTGCCGCAGCCGCCGGGCAATGCCGCTTTCTACCGTGACGTGGCCGTGCAGGCGTTTCGCGAGAAGTCGAGCGTTCACCCGCCGCCGCAGCCCCGCGTGACCGCCAGCAGCTCGCAGAGCCCATACCCACCGGACAACGCCGCCGATGCAAACGAGGAGAGCTTCTGGGTCTCCAACGGCCTGCACCCCGGCGACGCGCCCACGAAACAGAAACCCGAGTGGCTGCGATTTGATTTCCCCGAGCCGATCACGATCAAGATGCTGCACCTGATTCCCCGCACGCCTTTCGGTCCGCGTGAGATCGAGGTGCAGGTTTCCGGGAATGGGCAGAAGTTCACGACCGTGAAAGCATGTTCCCTCCCGAACCAGGACTGTGCCGCGTTGCCGCTCCCGCCGACCACGTCGCGCATTTTCCGGATCCTGGTCACGGCGTCGTATGCCGCGGAAAACGCGCAGATTGCCGAGGTCTACTGGGGCGACCGAAGGCCCAATCGGCCGCGGCCGCTCCTGCTCCTCAAGAGCGGACGGGATTCGTCTTCGCTCTGGGGTCCCCAGGGATCGGTTCGCGCGCTCGTGGAAGCGCCGCTGGCCGAGCTGGAACCGAGCCCCGGCGAAGCGCCGATCGACCCGGGGACGATCGTCGACCTGACGTCGAGGATGCGGGCCGACTGGCAGCTTGCATGGGACGTCCCGGAAGGCGATTGGACGATCGTGCGCACCGGGTACACGATCACCGGCGCGCAGGTGAGCGGCTCCAACCCGGGCGGCGGGGGATTCGAGATGGACTGGTTCAATGCGGCCGCCATGGACCATCACTTCAGGTCGATGGCCGAACTGCTCTGTCAGGACGCCGGGCCGTTGGTGGGCAAGACCCTGAAGTATTTCCACGACGACAGTTGGGAGGTCGGATTGCCCAACTGGACCCACGGTTTCCTCGAGGAGTTCCAGAAATACCGCGGCTACGACGCGCGGCCCTATTTGCCGGTGCTGGCCGGGCGGATCGTGGGCAGCGTCGAGGTGTCGGACCGATTCCTGCACGATTTCCGCAAGACGGTCGCCGACTGCTTGGCAGAGAATCACTACGCCCGGTTCGCCGCCCTGGCGCATGCGCGGGGGATGAAGATTCATTGCGAAGGAGGGGGGCCCTGTTGGCCCAAGGTGCCGCCGATGGACGCCCTGAAAAACCTGGGCCGCTGCGACATCCCCATGGGTGAGTTTTGGCAGTCGGAACACTGGAAGGAGAACGGCCAGAACCAGGCGGCCAAGGAGATCGCCTGCGCCGCCCACATCTACGGCCGGACGTACGTGGCCGCGGAGGCCTTCACGAAGATGGGCCACTACCAGGAGTCTCCCGCCGACCTGAAGCCGACCGCCGACATCGCGCTGTGCGAAGGCATCAACCGCTTCGTTCTGCACACCTCCACCTCCAGCCGGCCCGAGGACGGCAATCCCGGCTATGAGTACTCCGCGGGCACGCACTTCAATCGCAACGTCACGTGGTGGAACCAGTCGGGTGCGTGGCTGGCCTATCTCGCGCGCTGCCAACACCTGCTCCAGCAGGGCCTGTTTGCCGCCGACGTCTGTTATTACAGCGGCGACAACGCGCCGAACTTCGTCGAACCGAAGCACGTCGATCCGTCGCTCGGGCCGGGCTACGACTACGACGTGTGCAATGCCGACGTGCTGCTGACGCGCATGTCGGTCAAGGATGGGAGGATCGTCCTGCCCGACGGCATGAGCTACCGCCTGCTGGTGCTACCCGATCGCAAGACAATGCCGGCGGAAGTGCTCAAGAGGGTCAAGGAATTGGTCGAGGCCGGGGCGACGGTGGTCGGACCCAGACCGCAGCGCGATCCGGGGCTGAAGGATTTCCCTCGCTGCGACGACGAAGTACGCAGGATCGCTGCTGAGTTGTGGGGCGAGGTCGATGGCACGAACATCACGCAGCGGCGCGTCGGCCGGGGACGGATCGTCTGGGGCAGGAAGTTGCGCGAAGTGCTCCTGGCCGACGGCGTCAAGCCCGACTTCGAGCACTCGGGGAAGAACGCCTTCGTCGACTTCATCCACCGCACGGCCGGCGAGGCCGAAATCTACTTCGTCGCCAACCGCAACAACCGCTGGGAACGGGTCGACTGCACCTTCCGCGTCGCTGGCAAGCTTCCGGAGATGTGGGACCCGATCCAGGGGACCATGCGCGATGCGGCCGCGTACGGCATGGCCGAAGGCCGCACCACTTTGCCGCTGGAGTTCGCCCCGCACGGATCGACGTTCGTGGTCTTCCGCAAGCCCGCCTCTCTGCCGCGGGCTGAGGGGCAGAACTTCCTTGAGTGCAAGAGTGTGCAAGAGATTACGGGGCCGTGGACGGTGGAGTTCGACCCGAAATGGGGTGGGCCGAATTCCGTGGTGTTCAAGAAGCTAGAGGACTGGTCGAAGCGGACGGAGGATGGGATCAAGTTCTTCTCCGGCACGGCGACCTATCGGAAGCGTTTTGATCTGCCCGACACTCTCCGCAAGGGAAACCGGCGCATCTACCTGGACCTTGGCAACGTGAAGAACCTGGCCGACGTGAGGTTGAATGGCGCGAGCCTGGGCGTCGTCTGGACGGTGCCATTCCGCCTGGACATCACGCAGGCGGTCAAGCCGGAGGGCAATCGATTGGAGATATCCGTGACCAATCTCTGGTGGAACCGGCTGGTGGGCGATGCGGGCCTGCCGGAAAACAAACGAGTCGCTCAGACGCATGTGCGCCTGGACAAGACGGCGCCCCTGTTGGAGTCCGGTCTGCTCGGTCCAGTCAGCCTCGTGGCGCCTTTGGAGGAAGAGTGACCCGCTGCAGGAGTCGCGCCTGCTGGGTCCGGCGATGCCGAACTCAACCCTCCGTTGCCAAAGGCTGTCAGAGCGGGGTCGGAGGCAGACTGGGAAGCCGTCGGGAACGCCGTCTCCTTATGGGGCAGCAAACCGGATGCTTCGCCGGCGCTCGCCGGGATCGGAGGCCTGATGGTGGATTATGGGTTATTGAACCAGAGAATCGAGAACTCTCTTCATCCCAAGAACGTGTGTCGGTGCCGTTGTCTCCGAGGAACACGATGAGCGTGTTGTCGCGTAGGCCGAGCGCGCCGGTCGCGGCCAACTTGTCGAGCACGGGCGTCCGGTAGCTCGTGCCGCCATCGGCGCCAAGAGTCTCATAACCGAGGTCGTCCGCGAGGATGAAGATGATGTTGGGAGTGCTTGTGACGGCGGACCAACAGCAGGACGTCGAAGTCCAGAAGCGGGTTGGCCAAATCGCCATGCGAGGCTTGTTGTTCCGGATGGGCACTGCTGTCTCGTTCCGAAACCTAGCGAAATGGCAAAATGACTTTGCTCATCCCTTCGGAGCGTTGGGGGCGCTGGCCACGCTGAACAGCCTGGCGGCCCATGCGGCGGTAGCGGGGGACGGGGGACGAAAACGGGCGGGTGGCATGCTGTCACGCGGCGCAGCCGCGGGTCGGCATGGAACAGCGTATCGCGCCGTCCATGCTCACCCGACGCTTCGCATCGTGAGAGCATGCCACCCAATTGCGGAACTTGTTTCTCGGGCGACCTTTGGCGAGGTGTATCGATGAGCATGACCTCCAAGCAGCGAATGCTCGTGGCGCTGGACGGCGGGATGCCGGACCGGCTTCCGGTGACCACGCATTTCCTCATGCCGCATTTCTTGAACGCGAGCATGGGGGGCATGTCGGAGGCGGAGTTCTTCGACACGTGCGGCTGGGATCCGATTACGTATACCACGCCGCACCGCCCCGACCCGGCTTGCGGCGAATACTATGATCCGGACCAAGGGGAGCCCGGCTTCTTGGAAAGCCGGCGCATCGCGAGCGACAACTGGCGCGTGCAGTGCGAGGCGATTTCTGGGCGGGAGCGCCCCGCGACCCGCTACCGCTTCGTCACCCCCAAGGGGACGCTCAGCATGGTCCTGGAGTGCGATCCCTTTACGGCCTGGGTGGTCGAGCCGCTGGTGAAAGAGAAACGCGACATCGAGCTGATCGGCGAGTATGTCACCGCTCCAAAATGCGACGTCGCCGCAGTAAACAGCGCAGCCAATGCGTTCGGCCAACGAGGGCTGGTGCGCGGCTACATCTGCTGTTTCGATGTCTTCGGCCAGCCGGGCACCTGGCAGGACGCAACCTGCCTGGTTGGCGTCGAGCGGCTGATTATGGAGGCCCACGACGACCCGGCCTGGGTCCACGAGCTGCTCGGGATTCTGTTTCGGCGGAAGAAGGCGTTCGTCGAGTCGCTGGCCGGGGCCCGCTACGATATTCTCGAGCTCGGCGGCGGCGGTGCTTCTTCGACCGTAATCTCCCCGCGGCTGTTCGACGAGTTCGTGGCCCCGTACGACAGCGAGTTGATCGCCCTGGCGCATCGCGCCGGCCAGCGGATCGCCTACCACACCTGCGGCGGGATGATGCCGATCCTCGAGCGCATCGCCGCCATGCGCCCCAACGCCATGGAGACTCTCACCCCGCCGGCGATGGGCGGCGACGTCGATCTCGCCGGAGCCCGGGAGCGGATCCCACCGAACATCTGCATGATCGGCGGATTCGACCAATTCCACTTCTTCAAGGACTGCACCGCAGACGAGACCCGTGCCGAAGTGCGCCGCTGCTTCGAGGCGGCCGGCCGAAACGGCGCGTACATTCTCTGCCCTTCCGACAATTTCTTTGACGCCGAGCCGGAACTGGTGAAGGCATTCGCCGACGAGGCCCGGAAGTGCGTCTACCCAACAACATCGTGACCGAACAATCATCATGCCGCTTGAGTCGATCGATCGCCTGATGCGCGGCTGCCGCGAGGGGGGATACGCCGTTGGCTACTTCGAGAGCTGGAACCTGGAGTCGCTCCAAGGCGTGTTGGACGCCGCCGAACAGACACGCTCGCCCGTCATCCTCGGCTTCAACGGCGAGTTCCTTTGCCGCGATGGCCGGCACGCCGCCGAGCGATTGGCTCTCTACGCGGCGATGGGGAAGGCCGCGGCGGAATCGTCGCGAGTGCCGTGCAGCTTGATTTTCAACGAGTGCTCCAACGATCCGTGGACCCTGGACGCGGCGGAGGCCGGTTTCAACCTGGTGATGCCCGCGGACCCGAATGCGTCGTACGACGACTACACGCGCCGAGTGGCACAAATTGTCCGGCACTGCCACCAGCGCCGCGTGGCGGTCGAGGCCGAGTTGGGCGAGCTGCCGTGCGGCGCGTCGGGACGCGTGGAAGGCGAAGGAGAACTCACGGACCCGGCTCTTGCCGAGCGGTTCGTCCAAGAGACGCGCGTGGACCTGCTGGCCGTCAGCGTCGGAAACGTCCACATCCAGATGAGTGGCGGGCAGGACTTGAACCTGGAGCGATTGGCCGCGATTCGCGAGCGGGTCAAAATCCCTTTGGTGCTGCACGGTGGAACAAGCATCACGGCCGGCTCGCTCCAACAGGCGATCCGTCTCGGTGTCGCCAAGGTAAACTACGGAACGTATCTCAAGCAGCGCTATCTCGCGGCAGTGCGATCGGCATTCGCGCAAGAGCAGATCAATCCGCACGAGCTTCTGGGGCTGGGCGGCCCGAGCGACGTGATGGTCGCCGGTCGGCTTGCCGTGCGCGATGCGGTGCTGGAGCGGATCGAGACCCTGGGTTGCTGCGGGAGGGCTTGGTGATGAATAGCGAGAGAGCGGCGTCGGCTGGAATTAAATCGTTGGCGATGCTGGCCATGGCGGCATGGGGACTCTTTGACGCCGCAGGAGTGAGGGGCGGCGACGGCCCCGATCCCATCTTCGAGAAACCGCAACCCGTGACCATGGCCGAGCTGGCCAGGCGAACCACGCAAGGAGTCTCTGCCTTGGAGGTCAACGACTATGCTCCCGGCCACTACACGGGCGCACTGACCCCCAGTCCGCCGCACGCCGACATGAACGCCAAGAAGGCGGTTGTCGTCTTCTGGAAAGACCATCCCCATCGGTTCGTCTTCAGCCATGAAGCCAGTTACTGTCCGCTGCTGGAGTTGCCCAACGGCGCCGCCATGTGCAATCAGTTCTTTGAAGGCAACCTGGGTGAGGCCGAACTGTTCAACAACATGGGGCGGAAGGAGAAGAATAGTTTTGTCGACGTCATCCAGAGCGGGCCCGAGCGGGTTTGGCTGCGGTGGACCTATTTCGCGGTCAACATGAACGACGACACGAAACCCCGATTGCGCGGCACGGAGGACTACTTCGCCTATCCCAACGGGCTGGTCCTCCGCCGGATGACCTACGAGAGTCTCATGCCCAGCGACGTCGTCGGCTTCAGCACGCAACCCGTCGAGCTCTTCGGCGCGGCGCCGGTCGGGTCGCTCATCAAGGATCTCTTCCCGCGCGACGCCCAGCGAGGAGATTACCACACCCATGCCGTGCTCGACCTCCACAGCGATCGTCGCTACGACATTTACTGGGACGAAAAGGGGGCGGTCCGACGCCGCGGCGACGACGCCACGCTTGCGGCGATCTCGCGGTCCCCGGGTTGTGCCTTGGTGCTGCCGTTCCGGCAGGGACTCCTCTTCGCCGTGCTCGGCGACGCCAGCGGGTTTCCGGTGGGGAAAAACCAATGGATCGATCACTCCACACCGGGGGCCGAAGGCGGCGCCGGCTGGGGGACCGGACTCTGGGACCATTGGCCGATCGGTTGGCTGAATTCGCAGACGTCCTTGTGGAAACCGGGGTCGCCGTACGCCTACGGCTTCGGATCGGTCGGGCAGTTCTTCGTCCCGGAGGGGAAACGGATCAGGTCGTTTTGGAAGGACTACTCGGAGTACTGCAAGGACATGGAGCTCAACCGCTGGACGGCGCGCCGGGTGTTCTATGTATTGCTCGGCACGGCCCGCGACTGGGACGAAGTCCGCCGCATCGGCCGAAGCTGGCTGGACAAGGGCAAGCAATGTGCGAAGCCGGAAAGTATTGCTGACCTGAAATGAAAGAAAGGACGCCAAACAATGAAACGCAACGCCCTTCATTCAAACCTCATGCGCACCATCGCCCACCTCACCTGCATCCTCGGGATGCTCACGCTCCCGGCGCTGGCGCAGAACGCCGCGCCTCCGGCCCCAGCAAAACCACGAATGATTATCCATCGTGGTGGTGGTGGCTGGAAAGACAACCAAGTCCAAGAGCCGTGTATCTTGGTCAATCCGAAGGATTCCAGCAAGCTGATCATGTTCTACGCTGGAATGACGCTTGGCGGCGGCGCAGGATCGATCGGAAAGGCGTGGGCCGACGTCGCCGACCCTTTCACTTGGCATGAAGATGCGAACAATCCTTTCCTCACAGGCAAGCCCGGACTCGCGTTCGACGAGTCCGCATACATTCGCCTTGATTCGGTGATCTATAACGAAGTGCTTGACGAATACTGGATTTACTACACCGGCAACGGCGCAAAAACACACACTGACGCCATCGGTCTGGCGACCTGCCCCGCAGGCAAAGATGGTTACAGCGAGGTGGTGACCAAAAATATCAAAAGACATGCGGGCAATCCGATTTTGTCTCCGAAAGGGCAGGGCCGGGTAGATGAAACCTTCGTGTCACAGGGTGCCGTCTTCCGCGAAAACGGTCTGTGGTATTCGCTCTATTCGTACCGGACCGCGACTCAAACCCTTCCGGGAATCCGGCTGGCCACCTCCAGCGACGGGAAGCAGTGGACGAAAATGCGCGGTCCCGACCTCCTCACGGCAGCCCCGGAGCAGGTCTTTATCGAATGGCACCAAGTCTACAAGATCGGCAACCGCTACGTCATGTTCTACGAAGGTTACAATGGCGGCACCCGGTGGGGCGCGGACGTGGCGACGAGTTCGAGCCTGACGACGGGTTGGAAAAAAGCTCCCGTGAATCTGTTCGATCAGACGAAATGGCCAAACTACTCGGATGAAACCATGTTCCACGTCGCCACGCCGGCGATCTACAACATCAACAATAGGTGGTACATGTACTTCCAGGCCGCCCATTCGGGTTTCTATATAACTCAACGCTGGGCCATGTGGTGCATCGAGTGCGATGACGTGGTTAAGAAAACGTCCATTGCTCCCACAGGATCAACTCGCTGACGATTAAGGAGTCGGGGGCTAGTGGAGTGGGACGAGGAACGAGTCCCACCATTGGCGAGGCAACCGTTCCGGGGCGACAACAGAAGGTGGGACTCGTTCCTCATCCGACCTTACCACTTGACTAAAGTGTGACGCCAAATAGGAAACATGACATGCGTTACGAAATGAAAATGCCGGATCTGGCGACGACCGAGTCGGAGATCCGCATCGTCCGATGGCTCATCGAGCCGGGCCAGAAGATCGAGCGCGGCCAGCCGCTCTTGGAGGTCGAGACCGACAAGGCCACGATGGAAGTCGAATCCGCCGTCAGCGGCGTGCTGGCCGAGGTGCGATCCCGGGTGGAAGAGGAGGTATCCGTGGGCCAGGTGATCGCCGTGCTGGAGGTCGCGGAGGCCACGCCGGGAGTCCTTGCCGCCGGAGTCGCACAAGATTCGAAGGTGGCGGCGTCGGCGGCCGCATCGCCCGTCTCCACCGGTCCGGCTGCCCGAGCCGTCGGCGGTCCGGCTGGCATGTTCGCGCGGAACCGGGCTGCGGCCGCCGCCCCGGCGGCGCAGACCGCGGGCATTCCGCTCAGCATCGCCCAACGCACCGCGGCCAGGCGGTTGCAGGAGAGCAAGCAGACGGTCCCGCACTTCTACCTTCAGACCAGCGTCAACGCTTCGGCCATCGTGGCCCACCGCAAAGCCGCCGAGCCGGCCAAGCTGGCCTGGGACGCGTTCTTCGTCCTGGCCGTTGCCCGGGCCATTGCCAACTTCGACCGGTTTCGCTGCCGGCTCGACGGCGAACGACTGGTTCCGGTCGAAAGCGATGCGATCGGCGTGGCCGTGGACGAGGAAGGCGAGCTGTACGTCATTCCGATCGCTTCGCCGGCTGCCAAGACGGTGGAGCAGATCGCCGGCGAGATTCGCCGGGGCGTCGAGCGGCTTCGCGGCGGCGACCCGGAGGTTCGGCGGATCCGCCCGGCCCTCATGACGGTCACGAACCTCGGCGTCTGCAACGTCGAGGGCTTTATCCCCATCATCAATCCGCCCGAGGCCGCGATCCTGGGCGTCGGCCGCGTGATGCCCGTGCCCGTGGCTAGAAGGGATGGTTCGATCGGTGTCGAGCAGCGGTGCACGATCACGTTGAGCGTGGATCACCGCATCGTGAGCGGGAAGTACGCCGGCGACTTCCTCGGAGCGATTGTCGAGGAATTGGAGTCGATCTAAATGAAGTTGCACGATCTCGGGAGTGTGCCACTGCTTGACCGCTGCCGATCCAAGCGACTTCTACAGGGAAAGCCCCATTCCGGCAGCGGTCAAGCAGTGCCACACGGCCAAGCGCCAACGGAGAAATCGATATGACACGCTTCAATCTCAGTGTCGATTATCCCATCGAGAAGATGGAATTGAGCCGGCGGCGGATCGAGGCGCGAGCCGAGTTCCGCTACGTGGATCGCGTACCGATCCAGTACGGCCTGTGGGGGCGGTATTTCACTCCGCTGTTCAACCTGCGCTACATCGATTTCTTCAAGGACGTCGAGACCCAGTACTCCTGGCTGTTGCAGTTCGCCAAGTACCGAATCGAGAACATCCCAGAGGACTTCTGTGTAGAACCGACGATCTGGGTCCATCCGTTTTTCGACAACGTCATCCCGCCCAGTGCCCACGGCGGCAAGGTGGGATGGGTGGATCACGGTCCGCCGCGGGCCATCCCGGTCATCAAGACCGTCGAGCAAATGGAGCGATACGAGCCGGCCGCGCCCGACGCCGGGTTGCGGCGAAAAGCGATCGAGTGGTGGCACACGATGAAGGAGTTGGCGGCCCGGACCAAAGTGACGTTCAACGGCCACGAGGGCCGCGTCGACGTGGAGCCGCTCGCGCTGGGTTTTCTGAGCCCCCACATGATCGCGATCGACTTGGTCGGCGAGGATTTCTACTGGTGGCTGCTGGAGTATCCCGAGGCGTGCCATCGGTTCCTCGAAAAAATCACGCTGGCCGAGATCGCCTCGGAGGAGAATACCCGGCGGATCGATCCGCGACCGCGAACATTCTTCGCGATCGCGGAGGATTCCGCCCAGATCATGTCGGCGGAGCTGTTCAAGCAATTCTGCGTCCCGTACGACAATATCCTTTTCGAGCGGTTCGGCGACGACATTCCGTTCGGGCGCACGATCCACATGTGCGGCAACAGCACGCATCTGCACAAGGCGCTCAAGGAAGACTTGAAAATGAACAGTTTTTGGCTCTTCGGCTATCCCGTGCCCCCGAAAGTCGCGGCGGCCAACCTCGGTGGCACGACGCTGTTGTGGGGCAACATCAACCCGATGCTCATGAAGGACGGCGGCTATCAGGAGGTCAAGCAGGCGGCGCGGGAGTGCCTTGAGGCCATGGGGCCGTGCGGCGGTCTGCTGCTCGGCGACGGGGCTAACGTCTGCCCCGGCACCCCGCTTTCGAGTTTTCAGGCGATCATGGACGCCGCCGAGGAGTACGGCATGGGCAATGGGAAGCTTTCGCAAGGCATCGCATAAAGTGACAAGAACAACCCATCTTCGTGGGAGAATCACCATGACACGAACGTACCGTTTCGCCATGCTCTGCGGCCTTTCACTGGTAGCGCTACCGAGCGTTGCCCAGTCGTTGGCTGCGGAGGATGCCGTGAAACCGGCTCCTGCGGCAGCGACGGAGCCGGTGCGCAAATGGGTGGTCTATCTGCTCCCTCACTCGCACGTCGATATCGGCTACACGGACATTCAGCCCGAAGTGGAACGCGTTCACTGGCGACACCTCGACCGGGCCCTGGAGCTGTGCCGCAAGACGGCCGATTATCCGCCCGGGGCGCGGTTCAAGTGGAATCCGGAGGTTGTGTGGGCCGTGGATAGCTATCTTCGGCAGGCCACGCCGGAAAAGCAGCAACAACTGGTCGCCGCCATCCGCGCCGGACAAGTGGAGCTGCACGCCCTTTACGCCAATGAGTTGACCGGCCTGTGCCGGCCGGAGGAATTGCTGCGCCTGATGCAGTGCGGCATTGCGTTGGGTCGGCGCTGCGGGGTGACGGTCGAAGCGGCAATGATCACCGACACACCGGGCTGCCCCTGGGGCATGGTGCCCGCCATGGCACAGGCCGGAGTGAAGTACTGCGCCCTTGGTATGAACTATTGCCATCGCATCGGCCGCGCGATGAGCGTTTGGGAGGACAAGCCCTTCTACTGGCTCGCACCGGATGGACAACAGAAAGTCTTGTGCTGGATGCCTTTTAAGGGCTATGCGCTCGGGATGTTGGGATACAAGCTGGACCAACAATTGCCGGAGCACCTCGCGCAGTTGCAGCGGAAGGGGTATCCTTACGACATCGTCCAATTGCAGTGGTGCATCGGCAGCGACAACGGCCCGCCCGATGCTACTCTGCCCGAGGTGGTGAAAAACTGGAACGCGAAGCACGCCTATCCCAAGCTGGTCATCGCCACGACGAGCGAGCTGTTCCGCGAGTTTGAGAAACGCTACGCCTCGAAGATTCCCCTGATTCGCGGCGATTTCACGCCGTATTGGGACGACGGCGGCAGCTCGACGGCCCGGGAAACGGCGACTAACCGCACCGCCGCCGAGCGGCTCGTGCAAGCCGAAACCCTCTGGGCCATGTTCAACCCGCGGCAATATCCGGCGGTCGAGTTCGCCGACGCCTGGCGCAACGTCATCCTCTACGACGAACACACCTGGGGCGCGGGCAACAGCATTACCGAGCCGGACAAGCAGAACGTCAAGGATTCCTGGAAGATCCATCAGGCCTTCGCGCTCGATGCCGATGCGCAATCGCGGAAGTTGCTGTCGACCGCGCTCGGCGGGCGTGAGAACGGCCACGCGGTCGGCGCCGTGGACGTGTTCAACACGGCGTGCTGGCCGCGGACCGATCTTGTTGTGCTGTCGAAGGAGACGAGCGCCGCAGGCGACGTCGTCACCGGCTCCGACGGCAAAGCGACTGCCTCGCAACGGCTTTCCACGGGCGAGCTGGCCTTCTTGGCCCAAGACGTGCCCGCACTGGCCGGCAAACGATACGCGATTGGCCCAGGCAAGAGCACGACGCACGGCAATGCCAAGGCCGAAGCGACCGCCGTCAGCAGCCCGAAGGTTTCGGTCCGGGTCGATCCGGCCTCCGGCGCCATTGTGAGCGTGCGGAGTGCAGCCGTGAGCGCCGAACTGTGCGACATGAAGTCGGGCGTGGGAATGAATCGCTACTATTACGTGTTGGACGCGCGGGCCAAGGAGGCCCGGCAGGCTGGACCCGCGAAGATCGTCGTCAAGGAATCCGGACCGCTGGTGGCATCGCTCTTGGTCGAGTCCGATGCACCCGGCTGCTTCAGGCTCAGCCGCGAGATTCGCGTCATCGACGGCCTCGAGCGAGTCGACATCACGAACGTGCTCGACAAGAAAGCAGTGCGCCAGAAGGAGAGTGTGCACCTGGGCTTCGCCTTCAACGTGCCCAACGGCGCGATGCGGATGGATATCGCCTGGGCGGTTGTGCGTCCCGAGATCGACCAGATCCCGGGCGCGTGCAAGAACTGGTTTCCCGTGGGACGCTGGGTGGACGTGTCGAACCAGGAGTACGGCGTCACCTGGGCGACGCTAGACGCTCCGATGGTGGAAGTCGGCGGCCTCACGGCCGAAGGGATCGGGATCGGGCCGCAAAGCAATCCAGCGGTGTGGCGCGACAAGCTGGAGCCGTCGCAAACCCTCTACTCCTGGGTGATGAACAACTATTGGGAACTCTGCTTCAAGGCCGACCAGGACGGCCCGACGACGTTCCGCTATAGCTTGTCGCCACACAGACAGTACGATCCGGTGGCGGCGCAACGGTTCGGCATCGAGCGCAGCCAGCCGCTGGTGGCCGCGCCGGCACGCGGTGCAATGCCCGATGCCCGGCCTTTCCTGGAACTCGATCGGCTGGAGGTGATCGTCGCCTCGATCAAGCCGAGCGATGATCGCAGGGCTCGGATCGTGCGTCTCTTCGGCGCCGGGGGCAAGACCGCGCACGTTACGCTTCATTGGGGACAATCCGCACCGAAGGCTGTGTGGATCAGCAATCTGGCCGAAGAGCAGGGTCAAGTCGTGACTGGGCCCGTCGAAGTGCCGGCGTTCGGCATTGTCACACTGCGGGCGGAGTGGCCGCACGGACGAGGGAATTGAATGCCTGTCCATGGCAAACATTCCACACGCGTGTCGGTAACTGTGACGTGAAAGGAAAACAGGTGAGTGTAGCGCAAGAACCCATTCGACTTCCCACCGAGCCGTCGGTTCCGTACGGACGGGATTTCCTGCTCGGGCTGTACGAGCGAATGACGGTCATTCGACAGTTCGAGGACGGCATCAAGTTTCTCTTCCTGGAAGGCATCATGCCGGGCACGATCCACCAGTGCCAGGGCCAGGAGGCGACGGCGGTGGGCGTGTGCGCGTCGCTCCGCAAGAACGATTTCATCACCTCCACCTTCCGTGGCCACGGTCACGCGCTGGCCAAAGGGCTCTGCGTGCAAGAACTGCTCGACGAGTTGTTTGGCGCCGTCACCGGCTGCTGCAAGGGCAAGGGCGGCAGCATGCACGTGGGCAACATGGCCAAGGGCATGATCCCGGGGATCGCCATCGTCGGCGGCGGCATCCCCGTGGCCGCCGGCATGGCCCTGGCGTTCAAGATGCAGAAGAGCGGCCAGATCGCCGCCTGTTTCTTCGGCGACGGCGCGGTGTCGGAGGGGGCGTTCCACGAGGGCGTGAACATGGCCGCCATCTGGAAGCTGCCGGTGATCTTCGTCTGCGAGAACAACCTTTATGGGGCTAGCACCCACGTGTCGAAGGTGATGCGGGACACGAATATCGCCCGCCGCGCTGCCGCCTGCTACGGCATTCACACGCAGCAGGTGGACGGGAACGACGTGCTGGCCGTCTACGAGACGGCCAAGGCCGCGGCCGAGGAGTGTCGGGCTGGGACGGGGCCGGTCCTCTTGGAACTGCTGACCTACCGCCGGACCGGCCACTCCCGACGCGACCCTTGCCATTACCAGCCGAAGGAGGAGCGCGAGGCATGGGCCGCCAAAGACCCCATCGAGCGATTCGCCCAGGTGCTCAAGAGCCGAGGTGTCGTCGATGATGCGGCGTTGGAGGCGGTCAAGGCGAGGATCCTCCATCAGTTCAACACGGCGGTCGAAATCGCGCGGCAGGCACCGCCGCCGGGCATTGAGGAGCTGACGACCGACGTGTTCGCATAACGCAGACCGGGTTTTCTGGGCCGATCTGCGGCATACAACAGAATGGAGAAACGCTAAGCGTATAGAGACGGACAAACACAGTTGCCATCACCGGGGCTTTTCCCTAGCCCAGGCGTTCACGCCTGGGTCGCCGAGATTGCAGGCCTCAACACCAGCCCCTTCAAGGGGCTTTCTCGGCGACCCAATGGAAATCGCCTGCCCGTTCGCCTGAAGCGAAAAGCCCCTTGAAGGGGCTGGATATCGTAGTCATGGCCCAAGAGTCCCAGGCGTGAACGCCTGGGCTAAGGAAAAGGCATTCCCCGTTAACCGTGTTAGGAGTGATGATGACGAAACGTCTCGGGATCGCCGAGGCCCTGCGCGAGGCTATCGGCGAGGAAATGGAGCGCGATCCGCGCGTGTTCTGCATCGGGGAAGACATTGCGGTGCCGGGCGGATGGGGGGGCGCCTTCACCGTAACCCTCAATCTCGAACAGAAATTCCCCGATCGCATGATCAACACGCCGATTGCGGAGCTCGGCTTCTTCGGCGTCGCTTGCGGTGCGGCGATGATGGGCATGCGGCCCATCGCCGACGTGCAGTACGGCGACTTTCTGCTCTTGGCCACCGATCAGATCGTCAATAACATCGCCAAGATGCGCTATATGTCGGGCGGGCAGATCAAGATGCCGCTGGTGATGCGGGCCCCCGTCGGCGCCACCGGCCGCGGCAGCCAGCACGCGCAGAGCCTGGAGCGCTACTACACCGGAGTGCCGGGCCTTAAGGTGGTCGCCGTGTCGAATGCCTACGACGCCAAAGGTATGCTCAAGGCCGCCGTGCGCGACGACAACCCCGTAATGATCTTCGAGCACAAGCTGTTGTACGGCTCCAAGGGCGTGCGGGCCGAAAGCGGCGCGGTCGATGCCACCAGCGATATTCCGGAGGGCGACTACACCGTGCCCTTGGACAAGGCGGCCGTGCGCCGCGAAGGCGCCGACGTCACAATCCTCGGCTGGCTCCTGATGCTCCACTACTCGCTCCAGGCCGCCGGGCAGCTCGCGGCCGACGGCACGAGCGCCGAGGTGATCGACGTGAGGAGCCTTTCGCCGATTGACTACGAGACGATCGGCGCGTCGGTCGCGAAGACCGGCCGCGTGGTCATCGTCGAGGAAGGCCCCAAGACCGGGTCCGTCAGCGCGGAGATCGCCGCGGGGATCATGGAACGCTTTGGCGAATACCTCCGCTGTCCGATCCGCCGCGTGGCCTCGGCCGACGTGCCCGTGCCCTTCACGCCGGTCCTTGAAAACGCCTACCGCCCCGACGTGCCCCGCATCGTCGCGGCGGCAAGAGAGGTCGTGCAGTTTTGAGCGTAGAGGTCGGCTTTGGCATGCTGTCGTCGACGTGTTACACAAAGGAACCAATACAATGCCAGTTTCGAGTCCAGTACCTGCATTCGTCTTTTTTATGCTTTTTTCCGCCGTGCAAGGTCAAGCAACGGTGAGCGCTCAGGAGTTGCATCGCGCTCAGGTTCCCGATGCCCTTAAACTTGCCCAAGCGCGGGACAGTGTGAATCGAGTCAATGCCTTGATCCAGGAGGAACAAGCGAAAGGACGCGTTGTGGATTATTTCCGCGTGCGAGCCTTTTGCATCAGTCATAGTCTTCGCGTAGCCGATCTCGCCCGGCAGCGGGCACAAGGCAAGCCGAACCGGACGACACCCAGATATGAAAAGATATATCATGACGCGGTTCGGTACGTCAGCGCGGCCGCTGCGAGACTATTGGCCGACGTGCGGGCGTTTGTTGATGATTCCGGCAATCCCGGATTAGCGATCCCGAGGCCCGACCTATACCAAGCCTGGTCTGTCCGCAACGGGGACCTGTATTCCGGTTCCGAGCCGATTACCCTTCACGGGGTTGTCTGGCTGTGGGGCTTCAAGGACAGCAGCTATAGCCTTTACGACCTGGGCATGAACATGCAGACCATGGACGTCGGGCCGAATGCTTTTGTAGGCGAAGGATTTACATTTCCAACGGGTTCAAGACCGGAAAGACACGATCTCGTCCAGTTTTACCGGCGCATCGGCTTGGAGGGACAGAACTGGGGCGAAGTTTTTGAACTGCACACTTCGCCTCACTATGTCCCCTCCTGGTTCAAGCCCGACAACCACAACGCATGGCTTGACACGCCGGACGGTCAACGTTTGCTGGAACTGACCTACAGGGGACAGGCAGAGGCGTTCAAGGACGTCCACGCGATCAAGACGGCTGACCTGGCCAACGAGTTTACCTTTTGGTCCACGTCCAGCGAAGCGATGGCCGGCTTTCGCCGGTGGTTGAAGCAACGTCACGGTTCGGTGGAGAAGCTGAACCAGCGATGGCAGACCGATTTCCACGGCTTTGATGGAGTGCCCTCGCCTCTTTCATCGGCCATGCACGACATCAGTCAACCACTACACCCGGAAGGCATCTATCAGCATCGAGGCCCATACTGGGATTGGTGTAGTTACAACAGTCAGCGGGCGGCAGGGGTTGTTCGGTGGATGAATGCCACCTTTCACAAGTACTTCCCCAATCTGTTGACCCAAGTCAAGTGCGTCTTGTCCGCCCGAGAATACCGTACGCTCGCGGTGAACTTCATCGTGGGCATCGATCCGCAGCAGATTGACCCCATTACCGATCTGATAGGGACCGACGCGAGCTACCTTCGCGGAGGCACGTGGAAAGGCACGCTTTTCGCCTACGACTACATGAAATCCATCTGCCCGAACAAGCCCATCGTCTGCACCGAAACGCATGCCGTGCCCTACGACGACGGCATGGCGCCCGGCGAGATTCGCCGCGGCCTTTTCCAGCGCTTCATCCATGGCGAACGCCTCAACCTGATGTTTCTTTATGGAAGTCTGGCGCGGAATGATACGTGGGGAGATGACTTTGAAGACACCACGGTGAGTTGCTGGAACGTTTGCACGTCGCCTGAAACGTTGGAATCCGTTGCGCTGACCTCTGCGGACTTGCGCCGTTTGACAGCCTCATTGAGCTTTTTTGGGCAACGGCAGCCGGACGTGCTGATCTTCTATGACAACGCGGCGGATTTCGGAGTTCCGCAGAGCAGCACGCCGCCGGGACAATATGCCGACCGTGCCCTCCACGTTTACGAAAGCTTGCTCTACGAGGATGTGAAAGTGAGCTTTGTAACAGAATCTATGCTGGCAGCGCGACTGCCCAAAGCCCCGTTGATCGTTCTCGCAGGCGCCCGGTTTGTATCCGACCAGACCGTGGGAGCGCTAAAGGAATACCTCGCGAAGGGAGGCAGGCTCCTCTGGCTCGGTGACAATCTGCACTCCGACCATTATGGCGCCGCACGACCGCCTGCGCTACTGACGGAGTTCTCAAAATCCGACCGCGTCGGCCGAAGCCCCGTGCTCGCTTCTGCAAAGGAGTATGCGGAGATTTGGCCTCAGCAATTCGCTTTGGCTGGGTTGAAGCCTCCGTTTGCGGCGGTCGGAAGAGACGGAAAATGTGCCTGGGGGGTCGAGATACGGTCTGCCACGGAGCCGGACGGCCGCCGGTTGGTGTTTCTCGCAAATACCAATCAGAACCCCGTCCAGTTGGCACTGCGCCAACATAGCCATGGTTTGATGGATGGCACGAATCTGATTACCGGAAAGAAAGTCAAGGGCAGTAATATCAACCTCGCAATCAACGATGTGATGCTTCTGCGCGAAGAAGCCGCGGAGCGTCTTGCCCCGGTCGGAAGTGGAAATCATCGGTAGTTCGGTTTACAATCGACCCCTGAACGAGGAGGATTCCGTGAGCAACACAGGGGAGACCATGATGAAAGGTATTTCTGTTTCGTTGTTGTTGGGTGGGCTGCTGACGCTAGTTTCCCCAAGCGCCGTTGCCCAAGTCGCCGGACCCCTAGACAAGAAAGATGGGGCAGCGGCCGTGTTGCCCGCCCGGTTGGGCGAGTACTACGACGCCGTTGTTCCCGACACGCTCGACCTGGCAGAGCGCGGCAAACTGGGGGTTCACCATTTCGTTTCCATTATGGATGAAGACTTCGACTATCAGATGCGCTGGACTGGCAACCCCACTTTTATGGCTCACGGAAGAGCGATCTTCTCCATTTGCCAGCCTCATGCTATGTAAGAGATCGCGGCTGGAAAGGTTTTGTCGAACCGATGGATGAGAAAAATCCTCCTGGCACAGAGGGTTCCTTGCTCAACCACATTGGTCTGTTTCCCGGCGCTCTGGCCAACTGGTACCTGATTTCTGGGAATAAGCAGGCGCTGAGGTTGTCCGGCGAAACGGCCCGTTTCTATACCCAGCCGAAGTTCTGGGCGGACTGGAAAGGCGGGGAGTACCCCGGCGTGGTCGGGGCGGAGCATGCGCACTGGCACGGCCACGTTCACGGATACCTCGACACCCTTCGAGCCATTTTGGAGTATGCCATCGCCGCCAACGACCCGCGGCTGAAGGCGTTTGTGCGGGATGGCTACGAGTGGACCCGCCAGCCTACGCTGGCGCGATTTGGCTTTGTGGGCGACTGCCAGGGTTGCGGCTGCGGACGGCTGATCGGCTTGGCGGTCAAACTGAGCTACGCCGGCGTGGGCGACTACTGGGAGGACGTGGATACCTACGTCCGCAACATCCACGCCGAGATGCAGTTCACACCGGAAGATTTTCCAGACCTGGCCAAGGATTGGCAGGTAACGGCGACTTCGGGAAAAGTCGGGCCCAAAGAGGCCATGATCGGTGGCTTTAGGGGCACGATGTTCGGGGGGAAGGAGTTTACGGAACAGTGGTATCTGTGCTGTTCGCCGCACGGCAACATGGGGCTGTTCTATGCCTGGGATGGGATCCTGCGATATACGGAGGGCGTAGCCCAAGTGAACCTGCTGCTCAACCGGGCCTCGCCTTGGCTGGACATCGACAGCTACCTTCCTTACGAGGGCAAGGTGGTGCTCAAAAACAAGGCCTGCAAAGAAGCCTTCGTGCGCATTCCCCTCTGGGTGGAGAAGGATACGGTGGGCTGCCGGATCGGCGACCGAAAAGTGCAGCCGGGGTGGTTTGGAAGGTACCTGCGACTCGATCATTTGAAACAGGGGGACGTGGTTACAATCGAGTTTCCCATCAAGGAAAGGACCGAGCAATGGACGGGCCCGTCGGGCGAAGGCTGGAAGCCCGTTCTCGGTTGTTGGTTCCCCCAACCCGCCGCGAAAGCCCCGATTACCTTCAAGCTGAGAGGCAATACCATCGTCGGCGTCTCCCAGCCAATCCTGCCGGGAAATCCGCTGTTTCAATCCCGCGCCAACAAGTACCGGGCTGACAAAGCGGCCATGATTAAGGTGAAGCGGTTCGTGACTCCAATCGTCCTCAAATGGTAGAAGGTGGAGCAACCGTGCATGAAACCAACGGAGTCAGACGATGACGGACGTAAGTCAGCGGACTTCAACTCGCCTGTGTTGCGGGCTTCGATGCCTTGCGGGGGTCGCCGTCGCACTGCTTCTCTTGCCATTGGCCGACGTGGCGCAGGCCAGGAATGTCCTGGCCAACCCGTCCTTCGATCCCGATCTCTCCGGATGGGAGACGCGCATCGAGGGGGGGTGCGACGCCACGGCGAAACTCGTGATGGGCGAAGCAGTGCATGGCCTGCGGTTCGTTCGTATCGTGTGCCGGAGTGCAAGGCAGCCCGGCCGTTTCCTGTTGCTGATGACAAATCCCAAGCTCAAGGCCGGCACACGCTACACTCTCTCGGCCTGCGTCCGAGCCTCGCAATGCGGGTACGCCTGGATCGGCGGTGGACCCGACTGGGGCCTGCGCCATCGGCTCCCACAGGACACCGGCGGAAAGTGGGTGCGCGTCAGCACTTCGTTCGCGGCAAAGGGCGATGGCACTTGGCCGGTGATGATTCTCATCGAAGACGCGACCGAGCGGCTCGACGTTGACGCTGTCCAATTGGAGGCGGGTGACGTGGCGACGAAGTTTGAAGGGCCGTCCGCGGATGTGAGATTAGTTCCCGCTCGCTTCGCCAGCTTGTTCTTTCCGGGGGACGAGGTCCGCTTCACATTGGAAGTCGAAAACTACGCGACGCAGCGGCGGTCTTTCGAGTACGACTGGAGATGCCGCGCTCTGGTTGGCGACGCCGGGGGAATGGGACGGCGATCCTTCCCGACCGGGTATCACCAGGGGCACTGTCAGGTTCCGCCACAGGACGCTACGTCCGTTCCAATCACGCCCGAAGGCGCCGACCAGTTGGGTGTTTATGCGCTGGAGGTTATGGTGCGCGACGAATCGGGTCAGGAGTTCCGTCCCGATGGACGCTTCGGCAGAATCCAACCTCCGCCCGAGACCGGCTACGACCGGCTCGGGATCAACATCCACGTCGGCACCGACGCCGCCGCCCAACTCGTGCGGCTGCTTGGCCTGGGATGGGTGCGCATTGACTGGAACTGGAGCATCTTCGAGCAGGCCGGCCCCGGCAAGATTGACTTCGCGTCGATGGAGTCTTGGCTCACGCCGGTCGAGAAGGCGGGTCTCAAGGCTCTGCCGTCCCTGCCCTACGCACCGGACTGGGCCAAGACAAACGACGGCTTGTTCAACCGCGAGGCCCATGCAGCCTACGTGGGACGGGTCGCGGCGAGATTCAAGGGTCGTGTCCACTCCATGGACATCTGGAACGAGCCCGAAAGCATGATGGCCACCCCGGCGCAGCAGGATTTTTGGGTGGAGGCGGCAAAGGGCGCGTACCAGGCCATCAAGTCCGTGGACCCGGCGATTACCGTTGTCGGCCCATCCGTCAGCGTGAACCCCGGCGGCGACTGCTGGACCGACGCTCTTATGAAGCCGCCGCGGTCGATGGGCCGATACTTCGATGCATGGGACTTTCACACCTATCCGGCGCCGCGCAATCGCCGGCCGGAGCGGAGCGAGCGCGTCAGTTCGGTGGACGGTTTGTCTCAGACGCTCCCCGAGATCCGCAAGCTGGTCAAGGGCGGGCAGGTATGGGTTACCGAATATGGCTTCAGTACGTGCGATCCGAACGATCCTCGCACGAGGGAGTCAGCCCGCAACATGCCCGTCCTGGCCCCCTGGCACGTGACGGAAGAGCAGCAAGGGAATTACCTGGTCCGGCAGACGCTGTTGCAGCTCGCTTACGGCATTGAACGCGCGTTCATCTACCAACTCGGCCCCGATGGAGAAGGCGGGTTCGTCGAGGAGCAGTGGGGCCTGTGCCGAACGAGAGGCGGGGTTACTTCGCCAAAGGTCTCCTTCGTACAGATCGCGGCACTGGCGCGCTTTCTGTCGAAAGCAAAGCTCGTCGGCGTCCAGATTCCCGAGCCAAACGTACGGGTGGTCAACGTGAAGACGCCCAGCGGCCCGGCGATGATCGCCTGGGCGGTGGAGGGGGAAGCGGATCTGACGGTCAGCTTTGGCCCGCAGGGGCAACTGGCAGACCGATTTGGCAATCCGCAGCGGTGGGAGGGGGGCAAGTCCGTCCGGCTGACCGAGGCTCCAGTCTATCTCACCGGACTGCGGTGACTGAGGCAATGCGAGGCAAGCCCGGAATTCGGCAACTCGGAAGGAGGCGATCATGAGCGTCGTGGCTTACCGCATGCTCCTTGCCTGGATCGTTGCGACCTCCGCGGGAAGGAACTCGCCGCTTGTCATGGCGGCCGGCGAGGAGGCGTTCGCCGCGGCGCGAGAGCGGATTGCGTCAACCGGCCGGCGTATCGCCGATCTCCAAGAACGGTTGGGGAGAATGCCGGCGGGAGGAAGTCTCTATGCGCGCGTGCAGTTGAACGTGGTCCGTTATGTCGCCGACGGTTTTGGACCCGCTGTCAACGGCAGCTCGGGCCGAGTACAATCGCCCACACGGCGTGCCCCGATCCATGATGTGCTCTGGAGCCTCT
>CAYTJV010000024.1:0-26410 GCA_964438165.1 uncultured Planctomycetaceae bacterium
AGTCGCAAACTTCCGAAGTCTTGGAGACTTCGGAAGTTTTGGGATAGGCCCTTAGGGTCGCTCGCCCACCCAGTGCGTGCGGCGGCCGCGACCACTGTCACCCTCTCCTGAATCGTCTTGTCCGAACATGGTTGGAGATGCCTTGGATCACTGGAACCTTTTAGCAGAAGAATTGGGAGCGGAACTGCCCGCTGAGAAGGCGGCGCCACAGGAAACGCAGAAGACAGAAGCCGCTCTGGGCGCAACCCCACTTTCTGAGGTGGATGTGCCGAGCGCGGCGCCGAGCCCTCCGGTGGCCCAGGCCGTCTCGCCGCCCCGGCCAGCGCCGCCGCGACGGATAGCCAGCGACTGGAACCGGCTGGCAGAGGAACTGGGAGTCGAGGTGCCGTCGGAGCCGGAGCCCGAACCGACCGTTCCCGAGGAGGTGGCCGCCGTCCCTGCCGTCCCCGCAGAGCCCGACCTCGCTTGGAGGGAGCCATCGCCTCCGCGACCGCCCGAGTCGCGCCCCGAACGCCGGCGCGAAGAACCGCGACGTTCAGCGGCGGATCCGAGCCGGGATCGGGATGAAGATCACCGTGGACGTAGGCGGCGAAGGAGGCGGCCCTTTGAGGGTGGGGAGAAAGAAGGCGCGGGGGTGGCCGAGCCATCGTCGCAGCCTGCGTCCCCCCGGGAGGACGTAGTTGGCGCGGATGACGTCGGCGACGACGTCGAGTTGCCGGCTGCCCCGGCGACCCTGCCGTCACCTTCGAAGCGAGGCGAGGAAGGTGGGCGAGTCCGAGGCAAGCGGCGCCGCCGTCGCAAGGGATTACCCCCGCGACGCGAGTCCCCGCCCCTCGGCGAGGAAGCCGAGGTATACGCGGAAAGCGACGCGGGCGCAGCGGCTCCTGCGGTGCCACTGTCGGATCGAGAGGAGTCGGAGGCCCCGGACGACTACGACATCGCCGACGAGGACTTTATTGCGGATGACGAAGCTGCGGAGTCGGAAGCGCGATCCGAGAAATCGTTGCACCGCGCCATTCCCTCCTGGTTTGAAGCGGTCAACCTGGTGGTATCCGCCAACCTGGAGTCCCGCGCCAAGAACCCCGATCGGAAGTCGGCGAACCGTCCGCGCGGCGGGCACGACCGGCGCGGCGGCGATCGCGGCGGCGACAGGCCGAACTGACGTGACGGCCTGGACGGTGTTGCGTGATTCTGGGACCGGTCCCTTGCGGTGTGGCACTGCTTGACCGCTGCCGGCATCGCGGTTTTCCGCTACTGGATGAGCCTTGGACCGGCAGCGGTCAAGCAGTGGCACACTCCCCAGATCACGCTGCCTGATACGCTCTGATGCACAAGCGGTTCCATCTTCGCGACTTGGATGCGCTGCGGGCGGAGCTTGCCGCATCGGGACTCTCGCTGCCCATTGCCGAGGATCTCGCCATCCTCGGCCAGCCCGTTGCCATCGGCGACCGGAGCGCGCCGAATCGGCTCCTCGTCCAGCCGATGGAGGGATTCGACTCCACGCCGGACGGCTCGCCGGGCGCGCTGTGTTTTCGCCGCTACGTGCGCTATGCCGAAGGGGGTTCGGGCCTGATTTGGTTCGAGGCCACGGCGGTGCTCCACGAGGCCCGCTCCAATCCCCGGCAGCTCGTCCTGCACGCGGGAAGCGTGGCGAGTTTCGCACGGCTCGTGGCTGTCACGCGGCAGGCGGCGCGCGAGGCATTTGGCCACGAGATCACCGCCATCCTTCAATTGACGCATTCCGGCCGGTACAGCAAGCCCGGCGGAATCCCTCGGCCGATGATCGCCCATCACAGCGCGGTGCTCGATCCCAAGCACCGGCTGCCGCCCGACTATCCCTTGGTTTCCGACGAATACCTCGACCGCCTCCAGGATACCTACGTGGAGACAGCCAAGCTGGCGCGAGAGGCCGGATTCGACGGCGTCGACGTGAAGGCTTGCCACCGGTATCTGGTTTCGGAGCTGCTGGCCTCGCACACCCGCGAGGGCAAGTACGGCACAACCCTGGAGAACCGCTCGCGGCTCTTGCGGGAAACCGTGGAGAGAATCCGCGATGGCGTGCCCGGGATTTTCGTCACCACGCGGATCAACGTGTACGACGCGATTCCGTATCCTTACGGATTCGGCGTCAGCCGCGAGGAACCGTGCAGAGCGGATCTCAGCGAACCGATCGAGGTGATCCGTGTACTCCGCGCGCTAGGCATCGCGCTGGTGAACGTCACGGTCGGCAACCCCTATTACAATCCGCACTTCGGCCGCCCCTTCGATCGGCCGATTGCCGGGGTGAACGTGCCCGACGAGCATCCGCTGGAAGGCGTGGCGCGGCTGGTGGACTTGACCCGGCAGGTGCAGCAGGCGATGCCCGATCTGCCGGTGGTGGCCACGGGCTACAGTTGGCTGCGTCACTTGATGCCCTACGTGGCGGCCGGCGTGGTGCAGTCGGGTGGGGCCGCCTTGGTCGGGCAGGGGCGCAGCGCCTTCGCCTATCCCGACGCGGCCCGCGACATCCTCCGCCATGGCCGCATGGACCCGGCAAAAACGTGTATCGCCTGTTCCGGGTGCTCGCAGATCATGCGCGACGGCACCATGACCGGCTGCGTGGTCCGCGACAGCGGGATTTATGGGGAGCAATACAAGCTCGGCCGGCGCTACGCCATCGACCGGCTCCAGGAGCTCGCCCGGCGGTGCCGCGATTGCGAGTTTCCCACCTGCACGGCCAACTGTCCGGCCCGGGTCGATGTGCCCGCGTTCATCCGCGCGTTTGCCGACGGCCGCATTCAGGAGGCGTACGACGTGCTGCGACGCTCGAACGTCCTGCCCGAGTTGTGCGCCCGCGTGTGCCCGTCCGAAGTGCAGTGCGAAGGCGGCTGCCTGGAGCGGATCTTCGCGGAGCGCGCCCTGCCGATTCGCGACATCCAGTTGGCCGTCTGCCGCCTGGCCCGGCAAGCCGGCATGATCGGCGTGCGTTTGCCGGCGCAGGCCGGCGGATTCCGCATCGCGGTGGTCGGCGGCGGACCGGCCGGGCTGGCCTGCGCGATCCGGCTCCTGGAGCATGGGCATCAGGTCACGATCTTCGAGCGCGGCGATCGCCTCGGCGGCGCGCCGGACTCGCTCATCCCCTGCGAGCGCTACGAGAGCATTGCCGAGGAGATCGACGCGATTCTCAAGCCGGCGCAGACTGTGGGCCGAGTCGAGATCCGCCTCAATTGCGCCCTCGGCCGCGACTTTTCGCTCCGCCATGCGCGGTCGCAATACGACGCCGTGCTGCTGGGCCTGGGACTCGACAAGTCGGAATCGCTGGCCACGGCCGACGGGGTTGTCGACGCCCTGGGCTTCCTCCGCGACGTGAAACGCGGGAAGATCGCGTCGCTGGCCGGCCGCGTGGCCGTGCTGGGCGGCGGGAATACGGCCGTTGATGCCGCGGTCACGGCCCGGCAACTCGGGGCGGAGGACGTCTTCGTCGTCTATCGCCGCTCGCTGGCCGAAATGCCCGCCTGGCCCGAGGAGCAACAGCGCCTGCGTCAGGCGAATTGCCACCTCCTGATCCTCACCCAGCCGCTCTCCTACGAAACCGACGGGAAGGGGCAAGTCATGGGTCTGCGCGTGGCCAGGACCGAGCTGGGCGAGCCCGACGCGTCGGGCCGCCGCGCCCCCCGCGTCATTCCTGGAAGCGAACACGTCTTGCCGGTCGATAGGGTCGTCGAAGCGATCGGCCAGGGCGTGCCCGACCATCTGCAAAACGTCCTGGAGGGGATCGACTTCACGCGGCACGGCCTGGTGGCGACGCGGCCCGACTCCCAGGCCACCTCGCTGGAAGGCGTTTTCGCCGCCGGCGACCTGGTCAACGGCGGAACGACCGTCGTCCAGGGCGTTGCTGAGGGCATGAAGGCCGCCGATGAAATCCACGCCTGGTTAGGAGCACGGAACGCGGACGCAGCTAGTTTCGACAAGTGAGCGTCCTGACGCCATAGGCGCGCAGAGGAACCGGGGTACAATGACGAAGGAGAATGCCCAAGGCTCCACCCGCGCCTTGACCAGCCAAGGACACCATGAAGCTGCCGATTACATTCCCAAGCGATGTGGAGGTCATCACCGAGGAGGTCGCCCGGTTTCGGGCCCTGTCACCAGAAGCGCGTATGCGGTCGATTCGCGGGCTGCTTGCCGCTGGCGCGCTGATGATGCAGCGATCACCCAGGGCGGCGTTCCTGCGCGATTATACCCTGGAACAGGAGAACCGGGCGCGGCAGGCCGTTAAGGAGTTTCTCGCACGCCATGGCTGCTGAACACGATCGGTTGGCGGACGAGTTGATTCGGGCCGTCGAACTCCTGGGGGAGGTTTTCGCGGCCCGCTCGATCCGCTACGCTCTGGTGGGGGGACTGGCGACTGTGATGCGGGGTCGGCCTCGCTTCACCCAGGATGTGGACCTGCTGCTCGACGTGCCGCAGTTGGCGTTGCCGGGGCTCCTGAACGAGCTGGCCGAGATGGGCTTCACCTTCGACGCGGCCACGGTGATTCGCGAGTATGTCCGCGAGCACCTCACCGCCTTACGGTATGGCCCCGTGCGGATTGACTGGCTGAAACCGGTGCTGCCGCTGTACGCGCATACGCTGGCCGAAGCCTCCTTGCTGACTTGGACCGAAGGCCATCAACTCCGCGTCGCCAGGGTCGAGGGACTGATTTTGACCAAGCTGGTGGCGTTTCGGCCACAGGATCAGCAGGACATCGAAACCCTACTGATCGCCAACCGCAACGAGATCGACCTGGATCTTATCCACCGGGAATGGTCGGCCGTGGCAGAGGGCGAGGAGACGCGCACGGCTTGGCTGGAGGACGCGATTGCCCGTCTGGTTCCGTCCCGGGGGTGATTCACCCGGGTCGAGATGGCAGCCCGGAGTCTTCGATGGGCGCGGTGGATCGCGGGAAGCCCCAAAAGCAGAAGGAATGTCGTGTGCGCGCCCGTCGCTCTCGGCTCGCTCTTTCGCGTTTTCGTCTTTTTCGGGTTTTCGTGGTTCGTTTGCTCCTATGCTTCCACGGATTCTACCCCAATAGCGGGGATCGTCCATACTGCAACAATGTGACGACATTATCGTTTTGCCTACTGGATTTCCTTGCGGCCCTTAAGCACAATACAGGGCGATGTCGGCATAAGCAAGGTTCTCAATCAACGGGAGGGACACAGTCGAATGGCTAATATCGCGGCTGTCTTGAAAGACGAAATCCAGCGTTTGGCGCGGAAGGAAGTCAAGAGTCACTTGGGGAAAACGCATCGGGCCACGGTGCGTTATCGCAGCGACATCGCGAAACTGAAGCGGCTGCTGAAGCTCCAAGAGCGGAAGCTCGCCTTTTTGGAATCGCAGCAGGCCAAGCAGCCCAAGACCGATGCGGCCCCGGAGGACGTTGCTCCGGGATCGCGTTTTTCGGCGCGCTCGGTGCGTGCCCAGCGCAAGCGTTTGAAGCTGACGGCGGACGAGTACGCCCGGCTGGTCGGCGTCTCGCCCCAGACGGTCTATCTCTGGGAGCGGGGCAAGGTGCGTCCCAAGGCCTCGCAGTTTGCCGCCCTGGTCGTGGCCCGTTCGCTCGGCCGGCGCGAAGCCCGGGCGAAGTTGGAGCTGGCCGGGAAGAAGACGGCCAAGAAAGTCAAGCCGCGCCGCAAGAAGCCCCGCCGCTAAGTGCCGATCCCGAAACTCCCTGCGCGGCCGCGAACTTCCGAAGTATTGAAGACTTCGGATGCTCCATCGGTCCCTCACGCCACGATGTTCGGCACGGCGTATTGTAGAACCTTCTGATCGCGCGTAACGACCGTCATTCCTTCGGTACGCGCCTGCGCAACGAGCATTCGATCGAACGGATCGCGATGGTGCATCGGGAGCGACCGAACCGCCAGCGCGTGCGCGGCGGTTATGGGGAGCGGCGCGAAGCGGCACTCGCGCAGAACCTCGTCCAGGTTGTCGGGGGCGTCGAGTTTCCCAAGGGTCTTCTTGATAACGATCTCCCACACCGTCGCCGCGCTCACAGAGACGACGTTCACTCCGTCCTGAATTGCCACCCTGGCCGCTTCGGAGAGCTGCCCAGGGTCGTCGAGCCACCACAGCAGAACGTGGGTGTCAAGCAAGAGGTTCATCTACGCCAAAAGCCTCGCCAATATCTGGCGGCAGTTCGTCGAAGTCTGGGGCAATACGAACACATCCGCGCCACTGCCCTCCTTGCCGCGGGCCGTCCTGCCGCTCGTAGGGAAGCAACCGGGCCACGGGCTTTCCCGCCCGGGCAATGACCACTTCTTCGCCTTGTTCGGCCGCGATAATCAGCTCGGCGAGTTGAGACTGTGCTTCGGCAATCGTGGAAGTTATCATGGCGCGTTCCTTGATAGACCAGCCAATTCTAGTCCCAACCTTGACGCGACGCAACTCTCCGAGTTGGGACTCGCGGGCACCCCTGCTGGGCAAGACTTCTTCTTGTGTGCCAGCCCATATTACTCCCTGGCATTGCCAATCGCTTTCACGATCCCTCGCCCACCGTTGGCAAGCAGTGCCCTCAAGTAGGGCATGGATTTCATCGGCGGGCATTCCATCACCGCACGCTGAAACTGGTCGGGCGGTGCGTATCCGTGTGCATCGATGTAATGCAGGATGAGAGACGGGGCTACGTAGAGGATAGCCACGAACGTCCTGTCAGGCTGGATAGCCTCGTCTACGCTAACCGCCATACGACCTCGAAGCCGGCACGGGTCAGCCAGGAGGCGACCTCGGCCGGCGAGCGCTGGTCGCAGACGGGGAACTGCTCGCCTGCGCGGGCCTCGCCTTCCGATTCCTCGTAACCGCCCGGCGCCGTGCAGCTCCCTGCGCTCATCTGCGTGATGCAAATCTCCGCGAGCCGGTTCCGCAGCGCGGCAGGCTCGCGCGTCGAGAGCACAAGCTCCGCCTCGGGAAATGCGATCCGCAAGGCGCAGTACATGCGGAGGAACATGCCGTCGTCCACGGTGAACGGCACGCGGAAGCCGGTCGGGGCGTCGTGGATCCGCGGCAGGCTGAAGGCCAGCCTTCGGTCGGGAAATCTCGCCTTGAGATAGCAGGCGTGCCGCATCATCGCCAGCAGATCCTCCCGGGGATCGGCCAGACCAAGAAGAATTCCCAAGCCGATCCGCCGCATGCCCGCCTCGGCGGCCCGCTCGGGCCCTTCCAGACGCCAATCGAACGACACCTTGCTCCCCCGCGGATGATAGACCGCGTACAGGTCCTCGTTGTAGGTCTCTTGATACAACGTCAGGCCGCACGCCCCCGCTTCAATTAGTGCGGTGTATGCTACGGTGCTTTGCGGAGCGATCTCAATGGCGGGCGAAACGCCCCGGGCCCGCAACTCGCGGAGGATCTCGACATAATAGTCCGTGGCCGTCAACCGCGGGAAATCGCCTGCGACCAGGAGGATGTGCCGGAAGCCGCGATCCATGAGGATCTCGGCATCCCGCACGGCCTGGGCAACGCTCAGATGTTTCCGCTGGACCGGATTCGGGTGCCGGAACCCGCAATACACACAGTGGTTGATGCAGTAATTGGAGAGATAGAGCGGGGCGTATAAGAGCATGCGCCACCGCGTCGGCGCCGACGAGGCGCCAACGGGCTCGGCGCCGAAATGCTCCTGCGTGAGGATGACAGCGCGCTCAATAATCGTCGTCAAGTCCGTTTTCCGGTCCAGGCACAATTCGGCCTCGGCCGCCAGCGCGTTGTCCAGCGAGGCATCCTCGATGGCCGCCCGCGCGGCCCGAGGCGGACGGGGTGTACCATCGGCAAGCTCATTGGCCGCCAAATCGAGGGCATCCACGAGCCGGCGATCGTGCGGCGTCAACGCTCCGGCCCGGCGCGCAAGATGGCGATAGCGCCATCGCTCCAGACGCTCCGCCAGTCGCCGACGCTGGACCGACGCGACCGACTCTCGATTCGCCAGGACCGACTCGACCTGCTCGACCAAATCGAGGCTCTGCCGGGCATGTTCGTCGGTTGCCCGGACCCAGTCGGCAAGGGCACTGAGCGGCGTGTAAGCTTGCGTGGCCATGTGGGGTTAGGAGCGACCGAAAAACAAGTTCCCGAGTTCCGTAGCAGGCACGCTCCGTGTGCCCTCCGCCGGTTACGGCACACGGAGTGTGCCTACTACTCTGCATCATATTGCACGATGCGCCTCTGGGAAACCGGCAACCAAATCCCCTATTTTGCTCATATCGCGCATTTTGAGGCTCTAAACCCGAAGCGAGGCGAATCCTCCGGGGTGACTTGAATCCGGTATCCGGGGTCGATAGCTTGGTGGGGACGTCCGGTCCGCTGCAGCGGCCGCGGTCGGCTGACCGAGGAAGTACGCACCGCACACTCCAAAGGCACGAAAACCATGAAGCGACGTGATTTCTTAACCACCGCCACCGCCGCCGTGAGCCTGCCGTATCTCGTTCCCTCCGGGGTCCTTGCCAAGGCGGAGAAGAAGGGGGCCAACGAGAAGCTCACCTTCGGGAACATCGGCGTCGGCGGTATGGGCGGTTACCATCTCAACGATATGAAGGCCCGGGCCAACCGGGGCGAAGTCAACATCGCCGCGGTCTGCGACGTGGACGAGAATCGCCTGGCTGCCGCGTCCAAGGTCGCCGGTCCCCAGGCCGACGTGTATCGCGACTACCGCTACGTGATTGAGCGCAAGGACCTCGACGGGGTGGTCATTGCCACGCCCGACCACTGGCACGGCGTCCAGATGGTCCACGCGGCGGAGTGCGGCAAGCACGTCTACGTGGAAAAGCCGGCCTGCTGCACCATTGAGGAAGGCAAAGCCATGGTGGCGGCCGGCAAGAAATACAAGGTGTCGATTCAGATCGGCTCGCAGGGCCGCTCGGAGCCGGAGGCCTATCTGGCGCATCGCTATCTTGCCAACGGGGTGATTGGGAAGGTCGGCCGGGTCGAGTGCTGGCACTACGCGAGCCCGGGCGACGATAACCCCGCTGCGGATTGCGATCCTCCCCCGGAACTCGATTGGGATCTCTGGCTTGGCCCCATGCGTTGGCGTCCGTACAACCCACGCTACCTCCATGGAGTGTTCCGGTGGCTGATGGAGTCGGGTGGGGGGCAGATCCGCGACCGCGGGGCCCATGTGATGAGCTGCGCGCTGTGGTGGATGGGCGCCGATGCCACGGGCCCGGTCTCCATCGAGGCCACCGGAACTCAGCCGACCAAGGGATTGTGGGACAGTTGCGTGGACATGAACGTCACGTATACGTTTAAGAATCCGGACTGGGTACTCACGTGGAACCAGCCAGGCAAGCCGGTGCCCCCGGAAGAGCGCGACGGCAGCGAGCCGGGCGGCAAGATCTCGCGGCCCGGTTACGGGGCAGTGTATCACGGCGACCAGGGTACCATGCACCACTGGGGCGGCGACGGGGGAACCTGGGTCGAGAAGAAGGTCCGTCAATGGGTCCCGCCACCCAACGCCAAGGAAGTCTATAAGAGCCCGGGCCACAAGGAAGACTGGTTCGAGGGGATCAAGACCGGCAAGAAGACGATCATGAACGTCGAGGCCGGCGCGGCCACGGCGAACTTGACGATCCTCGGCAACATTGCCTATATCCTCGGCAGGAAAATCCAATGGGACCCGGTCAAGCAGGAGATCGTCGGCGACGATCTGGCCCGCCGCATGATGAGCCGGCCGCAGCGATTCCCGTATCACCTGTAAGTCAACGTAGGGCAAGCTGCTAGCTTGCCCGAGGTAAGTACCGGGGCAAGCTAGCAGCTTGCCCTACGATTAAGCCATCCACCACCGAAGACACGAAGAAGGATTTGACAATGGAAGAACTGACACTTGATACGCTGATCGCCAAGATCAAGGACAAGGACGACAAGGTCCGCGCGGCCGCTTGGCAAGCCGCCGGACCCGTCGGCGCAGCGGCGATTCGCCCGCTGGCCGGCGTGGTCAAGGACAGCGAACTGGAGGTTTCCCGTGCCGCCAACCGGGCAATATGGCAGATCGTTCGCCATAGCGGCCGGCCCGGCGCCGCGGAGGAGAAGAAGACCGCCATCGAGGCATTGATCGAAGTATTCCAAGACGAGCAGCAGCCGGTTCAACTGCGGCGCGACGTGGCCTGGATGTTCTCGGAGATCCTCGACGACGAGGCAATCGATCCGCCTAGCGCCGCCAAGTTCCTCGGCGACCCCGATCTGCGCGAGGACGTGCGCGCGGCGTTGCAGCGGATCGGAGGCCCCAACGCGATCGCCGCCCTGAAGGCCGGGCTGGAAACCGTGCCCGACGACTTCAAGCCGAGCCTCGCCTGCGGGCTGAGGGCCCTGGGCGTCGACGTGCCCAACGTCCCCTGCCAGAAACTGAAGCCGACCAAGAAGACCAACGTGAAGCCGTTCGGACGCTGAAGCGTGTGGGACGGGGGACTCGACTATGCTCCGGAGCATACGGAAGACGTGCACGATCCTGGCCGCGATTTTTTCACTCTTGGCGGCTGCGAGCCTCACACGCGCCGACGCGATCAAGGCTCGTAGCGAGGCCTACCACGGAGAGCCTTTCGGCGTCGGCTGCGTTGAGGTCGAGCTGCCGCCGTCGGAGGCGCCGGAACCGTTGGGGTGGCGCGGGCTTGGAATCGCGGAGAAGCGGCATCGCGCGCTGTATCCGGCGGTCCACAGCCAGTCGTTCGTCGGGATCGTCAAGGATGTGTTGCGCGATTCGCGGCGTCCGGCCGCCCGCATTCTCGGCGGGATGATCGAAGACCGCGGCAAAGCCAAGGTTTACTTCCTTTTCCTGGGTCGAGAGCCGTTGGAGCTGACGATCCGGTCGCAGATCCCGCACGCCGTCAGCGTTGCGCCGGTCGACGACCGGGCCGGATGGAAGCGGCTGTTGGATGCCTGGTGGCGTCAGTACACCGCCGGTCCCGGACTCCTCGGCGGGAAGCCCGCTTATCCGCCGTTGGTGGAGAACTACCTCCGCGCCATGCTGGCCAAGCGGCTCGGCCTGGAGCTTGCCGAGCGGCGCCGAGGTCAGTCGTGGCAAGAGGACGTGGCCCGCGAGCTGAGCCTGGTTGCGGGCACCGAATCGCTGCGATTGGAGGTCGGGCGCCAGCGGTTCTTCCATCCGCCCGCGGCCAACGAGTCGGCCGACCAGCCGCTGCCGCCGCCGATCGAGAGCGAGCCCTCGCCGGTGCCCGAGCCGGCCGCCAACGTGGCGGTCGAGCCGCTGGCGCTTCGCGTGCCTGCCGAGTGGTTTTACGTCCGCTTCGGCAGCTTTGCCAATTTCCTGTGGTTCCAGGACACGCTCGCGCGAATCGGCGGCGACTTCCAGAATCTGGTCGCTTCCCGAGGGCTGGATGGGAATACGCGGGAGCGGTTCGAGATGCAATTGGCCAGCCAAACGACCGTACTCGCGCGACTGCTGGGCGATACGATCATTGCCGACGTGGCCATCGTCGGGACGGACCTCTTTCTGCAAGAGGGCGGGGCGTACGGGCTGTTGTTCCAGGCCCGAAGCAACGTGGTCCTGGGCACCAGCTTCACCCAGCAGCGGCAGGAGTGGAAGAAAAAGATCCCCGGCACCACGGAAACGCAGGTGAAGATCGGCGACCGCAATGTGTCCCTGCTCGCGTCGTCCGACGGCCGAGTGCGATCGTACTACGTGGTCGACGGGGACTATCATTTCCTCACCACGTCGAAGGCCCTGGTCCGCCGGTTCCTCGAGGTTCGCTCCGGCAAGGGCAGCCTGGGCGATTCCCCGGAATTCCGCCATGCCCGCACCCTCATGCCGGCGGGCCGGAACGATACGGTGTTCGTCTGCCTTTCGAGCGCGTTCTTCCGCAATCTCCTTTCGCCGCAGTACCGCGTGGAGATGATGCGCCGGCTGGAATCCCTTGCCGACATCGACCTGGCTCAGATGGCCGTTCTGGCGTCGGCCACGGAAGGAAAGCCGGGCGCGACGATCGAAGACCTTGTGGCCGGCGGTTTTCTGCCGCCGGGATTCGGCACCCGGCCCGACGGCAGCCGCACGGTGCTCGCCGACGGCGAGGTCCGCGACTCGTTGCGAGGCAACCGGGGAGCGTTCGTGCCCATCCCGGACGTCGAGACGGCGCGGGTGACCCGGGCCGAGGCCGCGGCCTATCAACAACTTGCCGACGTCTATCGGGCGCAGTGGGCACAGCTCGATCCGGTGCTGGTCGGCATCCAGCGGGAGTCGCTCGACAAGGATCGCGACCGCGTGACCATCGATCTGCGCATGACTCCGCTGGCCAAGCGGCACCTCGACATGGCCAGCCGGTTCGTCGGTCCGGCCGACAAACGGCGCGTGACGCCGATCGCCGAGGACACGTTGGCCTTCGAGGTGGTTCTTCCGCAACAGCGGGTGTTCGGCGGCCTGGAGCGCGTCGGGCCCGGCGTGGACATTATCGGTGGAATGGCGCTGCCGCTCGGCCGGCTGCGCAACCTCGTGATCGGTTACCTGGGCACGACCGACGAGGCGGGAATCCTGGGCTGGATTCCCTTTCGGCCGGTCGGTCCGCCCGACGCCGACGGCTACACCCGAAGAGAAGGCGGCTTGTGGCAACGCAAGCTTGAGCCGTTCGTCGTCTTCTCGTTCCATCGCGACGTGCTCCAGCGGGTCGCGTCGCAACTCCGCCTGGAAGACGCCGAGCGAGAGGCGCAATTCCGCCTCCGCGCGAGCGACCTATCGAAGTCGACGCTGGCGCCGCTGGTCAACGCGTGGGGATATGCCCGCACGCGGCAGACCGCGCTGGGCAACATCGAGCTCGTGCACCAGATCGTCGAGCAGCTCCACATCCCCGGCGATGCGGCGCGGACGGCTGCCGAGGTGCTCTTAAACGCGAAGCTCGTCTGCCCCTTGGGCGGCCAGTACGTCTACCGGCAAACGCCCGAGGGGATCGGCTATTGGACTTCCACCGCTCTGGAAGGGACTCGCCGCCAATCTCTGTTGACGCCGCAAGTGCCCGAAGGCTATCAGGCCCCGCCTTTGAACTGGTTCCGCGGCCTGGATCTCGACGCCGCCGTCACCGATACCGCGCTCGAGGCTCACATCCAACTCGACATGCAATGGCCGAAAACGCCCCCTGACGCCCCCAAGCCGGCGCGGTAGAAGTGCTGCGATTTCGAGATGTTCTTGTCTCAGGCGATGGACTTCAGCGGATCAAGTATTGCCTTCCAGGCGATTCACGGAGTATAACTCTGGCTGGAAATGCCGGACCGTTTTTCCCTAGCCCAGGCGTTTACGCCTGGGTCGGGGAGACAACGAGATCCTTACGAGCCCCTTCCAGGGGCTTTCTTCCGCTTACGAGACACTCTCCGATGTCATCCAAGTCGGCGACTTTGGCACTCGGCTTCCTTGTCGGGCTTTTGCTCCGTCCGGCGGCCGCGGCAGAAGGGAAGTCCGCCTTGACGGCCTTCTCCGCCGGACAGGCCAACGTGGTCGTAAGCCACCGGGACGGAGATTACTTGCGACTGAGCATCATCGCCTGGGGGCCGAGCTGGGCTTGGACCGGGATCGAGGGCGCCACCAAGAACGACCAAGGCGCCACCGCCGGCACGCTGACGGCCAAGATTAGCGGCACGGGCGTGCCCGTGCGAATCGACTTCCGCGCCGCGCGGCCCGATCCCAAGCGACTCAAGCTCGACTACCAGCTTCAGGCCGAGGCCGCCACGGACCTCACTTACGTGGTCGTGGAGTTGACGCCCGGCAAGACCTTCCAGGGCCGCGATGTGATCGTCCAGTCGCAGGGCCGCGAAACGCCGGTGCGGTGCCCGTTCGACAGGCGCGGGCTGGGGAGCCAAGTCGAGGCTGTGCGGATGATCGATGCCCGAGGCGCGGCGACCGTCCTTCGCTTCGATCCTCCCTGCGATATTACCTCCGACGGTCCGGCGCGGTTCGTCTTGGCCAAGGACAAGCTGCCCGGGGGTGAGGCCCGGCGAGTGACGATCACCGTGGAACTGCCGGCCGCCACGGACTTCTTCCCCAGCGCCGCCGAGCTGCCCGACGAGCCCGGCCTCGACGCCTGGTACCCGTGGCAGGCCGCCGGCGACATCGGCCCAAGCGCTATCGGCATGGAGGACTGGGCGGACCGGCCGGCCGGCAAGCACGGGCGCATCGAGCGCCGCGAGGACGCGCTGACTTACAACAACCGGCCGATCAAGCTTTGGGGCCTCAACCTCTGCTACGGCGCCTGCGCGCCGGAGAAGCCGCTGGCCGACAAGCGAGCGGCGCTATATCGCAAGTATGGCATCAACGCGGTGCGGCTCCACAAGTTCGCCGACGGGCCCGGCTGGGCCGGGATCCAGGCCAAGGAAAGTTGCGTCGAGTTCGATCCGCAGGCCCTGGACCGCATGGACTACCAGGTCGCCAAGCTCAAAGCGGCGGGCATCTTCATCAAGCTCTCGGCCCACTTCGGCACGCTCAAGCTCGGTCCCGCCGACAAGCAATACGTGCCCTACGCCGAAGAGTTCGGCGCCTTCCGAGGCGGAAACCGGCGCATCGAAACGCCCCATAGCGCGATTCACTACTCGCCGGAGCTTCAGCGAGTCCAGGCCCTGCAAATGGTCAACCTGCTGAAGCACAAGAATCGCTACACGGGCCTCACGTACGCCGACGATCCGGCCATCGCCTATATCGAAATTGTCAACGAGCAGAGCATCTTTTTCTACACGTCGATGGCCCCACTGAAGGCCAGCCCCACGCTCCGCAAACAGGTCGCGGCGCGTTTCTGCAAGTGGCTCCGCGAGAAGTACGGCAGCCATGCGAAGCTGGAAAAAGCCTGGGCTGGCCGACGGGCCTTCGACAGTTTCGAGAGCGACGGGTTCAACATGGGCGGCGAACACCTCGACAAGAACAACATCCTCCCCCTGGGCAACCCTTGGTACTGGGATCCGGAGCAACTCAAGGGCTCCCAAGCCTTCCGGAAACGCCGGCTGTTGGATTCGCTGCAATTCCTTTACGAGCTTCAAGTCGAGTTCTTCCGCGACTACGGGCGGGCCATGCGCGAGGCCGGATATCAGGGCGAGCTCATCAGCTCCAACTGGCAGGCCGGGCGGGCCTTCAGTCATTGTGCTAACCTGCACGCCGATTACCTGGTAGGAACGATCGACCGGCACAATTACTTCGGTGGCGAGCGGGCCAACGCCTCGATGCTGGCGAGGGCCGGGTCCGGGATGCTCAGCAGCGGCATGCAGCAGGTGGCCGACCGCCCCTTCATGCTCTCCGAATGGATCCACGTTTTCCCCAGCGAATTCGGCGTCGAAGGCCCGGCGATCCTCGGCGCGTACGGGCTGGGTCTGCAAGGCTGGGACGTCTCCTTCATGTTTCAGAACGGCGACAACGCGACCTTCAGCGACCGGCTCGGGCGCCAGGCGTGGGACGTGACCGCCCCGCAGATTCTTGGCGTCTTCCCCGCCGTGGCCCGCCACATCCACCGCGGCGACGTGCGGCAATCGGAAGCCGTCGCCGTGCGAAACGTCCATGTCCCGTCGCTGTTCCAGGGAAGACTGAGCTACGAGGACACCGTGGCCCAGGGCTACGACGACAAAGAGCTGGATAGCAGCAAAGTCTCAGCGCGGACCCTGGCCGTCGCGCGGAGCGTGATTGCCTTCACCGACCAGTACACCGATACGCCGGCTTTCGACATCAAGCCGTTCGAGCAGGAGGGCCAGCTTGTGTCGTCCACGGGCCAGCTTCGATGGAAGGAAGCCGACGGACAATCGGGCGGGATGTTTACCCTGGATACGCCCGGCACCAAGGCCGTCGTCGGCTTCGCCTCGGGCAGGACCGTGAAGCTGGATCGTGTTACCATCGAGCCGCAGAGCAAGTTCGCCGCCGTGTACGTCACGGCACGCGAGCGGGACAAGACGATCGAGTCGTCGCGAGAGCTGTTGATCGTGGCGATCGCCCGGACGAGGAACACCGGTATGAAGTTCTCTCCCAGCGGCGATCGGATGCTCGCGCCCGGCAAACCGCCGATCCTTATGGAGCCCGTCAAGGCCGCCATCACGATCCGCAAAGACGGCTCGCCGAAGGTCTTCGCCCTGGACCACGACGGGAAGCTGACCGATCGGGAGATCCCGATCGAAAACGGAACGCTCACGATCGACGGCGCCCGGGACAGAAGCCCTTACTATCTGGTACGTTATCATTGACTCAAAACTGTAAACGCCACCGCCGGGTTTATCCCGGCGGGGCGATGATTGGCAGCTAACCTCCGAAACCGGAAACGCCACCGCCGGGTTTATCCCGGCGGAGCGATGATTGGCAGCTAACGCAACTTCCATAAGACCTTGTGATTTTCGCGGGCGCCGCACGCCTCGGTCGCGCGGCACCAGGTAAGAATCGACGCTTTGGGGCAGGTGCCGTAGCCGCCAATCATCGTCCCACCGACACAGGGTCGGTGGTGACGCTTACACTTTGAGGTGTCGTTTGTAGCTGCCAATCATCGTCCCACCGACACAGGGTCGGTGGTGACGCTTGTTTTTCAACGGCCCTAGCAGAAAGGACCCCCAATGAAGAGGAACATCGCAGGAGTTGCAGCATTCGGGCTAATCTGGCTGAGCGGCGCCCTGGAATCGGCCGTTCGGGCCGACGTCAAGCTGCCCGCCGTGATCGGCAGCCACATGGTTTTGCAGCAGCAGCGTCCGGTCGTGCTCTGGGGCTGGGCCGATCCGGGGGAATCCGTCACCGTGACCCTCGACCAGCAAACCGCCCAGAGCACGGCCGACGACAAGGGGGACTGGAAAGTGACCCTTTCGGCGCTCGAGGCCGACGGCAAGCCGCACCGCATCACCGTCAGCGGTAAGAACAAGATCGAGCTGGACGATATCCTAGTCGGCGAGGTCTGGCTCGGCTCCGGCCAGTCGAACATGGAGTGGCCGCTCGTGGCCACGCAGAAGCCCCAGGAGGCAATTGCCGCGGCCGGTCATCCTCGGATCCGCTTGTTCCACGTGCCCAAGGTCCAAACCCCGGAGCCCGCCAAGGACGTGAAGGCCGAATGGAAGTCCTGCACTCCCCAGGCGATTCCGGGCTTTTCGGCCGCGCTGTACTACTTCGGACTGCGGTTGCACAAGGATCTGAACGTGCCCGTGGGACTGATCAACGACTCCTGGGGCGGCTCGCCGATCGAGGCGTGGATTCCGGCCGCCCGGCAGTCGGGCCAGATGTACAACGGGATGATCGCCCCAGTGAAGCCGTTTGCGATGCGGGGCGTGATCTGGTATCAGGGCGAGTCCAACGTGACCAACGGCCTGGCCTATTTCGGCAAGATGAGGGCCCTGATCGAGGGCTGGCGCAAGGTCTGGGGATACGAGTTCCCCTTCCTCTTCGTGCAGCTCGCCCCCTGGTCCGGTTACGCGCCCGGGGCCCTGCCCCCGCTTTGGGAATCCCAGGTGGAGAGCCTCAAGATTCCGGCAACCGGTATGGCGGTGGTGACGGACCTGGTGGATGACATCAAGGACATCCATCCGCAAAACAAGCTCGACGTGGGCAACCGGCTGGCCTTCTGGGCCCTGGCCAAGACGTACGGCAAGAAAGACCTCGTCTACTCGGGCCCGCTGTACCAGTCGATGGCCATCGAGGGGAACAAGGTGCGGCTGAGCTTCGCGCACGTGGGCGGGGGGTTGAAGTCGCGCGACGGCAAGCCGCTCTCGGAATTCGAGATCGCCGGGGCGGACGGCAAGTTCGCGCCCGCCGAGGCGGCGATTGTGGCTGGCGGCGTGATCGTCCAGAGCAAGGACGTGGCCGCGCCCCAGCACGTCCGTTTCGGCTGGCACAACACCGCTAATCCGAACCTCATGAACGCCGAGGGCCTGCCCGCCTCGCCGTTCCAAACGAACCACTGGCACGGCGGCGCCGGCCAATAGGTGACAAGGTAGTAGGCACACTCCGTGTGCCGTAACGCGCGGACGGCACACGGAGTATGCCTGCTACGATACGGGCAGACGGACGATGGTTTTCAGCTTCTCGGGCGCCACGCGCCGAGGATCGCTGAGATAAATTTCGTGGGCAGGGCACTGGGGGACCATGCCCTGCTCTCGGGCGAAGGCGTCAAGCTGGCAGTAGGTCGCGCCGACCTGGTCGTAAGGTCCCACGTGGAGCACCTGCACGGCGCGGCCCTCTTTCCAGCGGATTCGCCGAACCGCCGCCGTATCGAGGCCTTTGCGCTCTTTGAGCACTTTCTTCGCGTCAGCAAGGTGCTTGCTCGTGACCGCGTCCGGCACGCGGATCAGCAGTCGCCATTGCCACTCGGAGATCGGCGTCTTCTGCGGATCGGACAAATAGAGGCACTCCGGCTTCCCCACCTTGAAGTCCACGATGCCTTCGTATTTCATCGTGAACTTGACCGTGTACACCGCCCCAAAGAGACACTGAATCGCCTTCTGAAACGCTTCTCCGCCCGGCCGACCCTGCGCATCCACGGCGAAGAACGTGCCCGGCTCGGCGTTGACCTCCTCAATTCGGCGATTGGCCGTGTAAAGGTGCTTCAACGTCTTGGCGAAGTCGATGGTCTCCATGCTTGATTCCTCCGGCTACGGGGTGTGGGTCTCACGCAAAGGCGCAAAGGGAACTGATGGACGCAGAATGATCCTTCATCGTCTCCTTGGCGCCTTTGCGCCTTTGCGTGAGGAAGAAATGGGTCTCACGCAAAGGCGCAAAGACGCGAAGGGAACTGATGGACGCAGAATGAGCCTTCATCCTTCATCGTCTCCTTGGCGCCTTTGCGCCTTTGCGTGAGGAAGAAATGGGTCTCACGCAAAGGCGCAAAGACGCAAAGGAAGAAGGATGAGAGCCCACAGCGGCGGAGTGAGGGAAACGATGGAGCTGGCTTGGGCTGCGTGTCTCCCCATCTCCGTGTCTTTTCATCTCTCATCCTTCATCCTTTCCTTGGCGTCTTTGCGTGAGTCATCTTCGCCGAAACCGCAGATCCCTGCAACGGCGACCGGCTCGCCTCCGGGCAATGAGCCGCTACAATGGTGGGACGTGCGAGTAGCTTTTCGCGCTCGCGGCGGCCGTTTCCCAGGGAGTCGAGCATGAGAGCAAAAAACGCAGTAGGACGGCCTTTCCAGGCCGTCCAGAACGGGCCGGAAAGGCCGTCCTACGTGAGTTACTTATCCGTCGGGTTGATAGCCGCGATCCTCCTTTCCGCTTTTCCCGAGCGCTCGCTGGCCGGCGGCGGACCGGAGAGCGTGGCCGTGGTGGTCAACGCCGAGAGTTGGGCCTCGCTCGCCGTGGCCAACGAGTACGTCGCGCTGCGGCAGATCCCGGAGAGCAACGTCGTCTACTTGGCCGGGCTGCCGTCGAACCTCTCGGTCGACGTCAACCAGTTCCGCGATCTCGTCCTCAGGCCGATGCTCGATACGCTCAGGACGCGGGGGCTGACCGATCAGATCGACTGCATCGCGTATTCTGCCGATCTACCCTACTCGATCCATGTCCAGCCCGACGTGGGCCAACAGAAGCTGCACCGTGTGGCCACGCCCGAGGCGTCGATCAACGGGCTCACGTACCTCTATCAGTTCGTGCTCGCCAAGGACGTGCGGTACTTGTCGATGGACGCCAACGCCTACTATCGCCGGCGCCTGGGGGAGCCTGAACCGGCGCGCCTCGCGCCCGAGGAACAAGAGCAGCTCGGCAAGGTGGGCCGATTGCTGCGCGAGAAGAAGTGGGCCGAGGCGGAGCCCGAGCTGCGAAAGCTGGCGGCCGTACAGCCCAAGTCGAGCCTTATCCAGTACGATTTGGCCTGCTGCCTGGCGCGATTGGGCAAGACCGATGAGGCAGTAGCCGCGCTGAATCGGGCGGTGGAGGCGGGTTGGCTCGACGTCCGGCATGTCCAGCGCGATCCGGACCTGGCCAGCCTGCGGGCGAGGCCGGAGGTCAAGACGCTCTTGGGCAAAATCGAGGCCACCCGCTTCGACACCCAGCCGCCCCGCGCGTTCCGTAATGCCATCGCCTGGTCGCCCAGCGGAGAGCCGACCACGGCGAGCGAAGGCATTCGCTATCTGCTTTCCACGATGCTTGCCGTGACCAGTGGTCGGGGCAACTCCGTGCGCGAGGCGATCGAGGGCCTGCGCCGAAGTGCCGCCGCCGACGGCACGCGGCCCGCGGGAACCGTCTACTATCTGCGGAACGGCGATATCCGCTCCACTACCCGCCAATGGGGCTTCACCTCCGCTGCCGAGAAGCTCAAAGCCATGGGCGTGCGGGCCGAGTTGATCGAGGGCGTGCTGCCCAAGGATCGGCGCGACGTTGCCGGAGCGATGATCGGCGCGGCGGGCTTCGACTGGAAATCGTGCGGCAGCACGATCCTGCCCGGCGCCGTCTGCGAGCACCTGACCAGCTTCGGCGGCGTGATGCGCGACGCGTATGGACAAACTCCGCTTTCGGAGCTCTTGCGTCACGGAGCGGCCGGCGCGTGCGGCACGGTCACCGAGCCTTATGCCGTCCAGGCCAAGTTTCCCACGCCCTTTCTCCACGTCTTCTACGCCAGCGGGTGCAATCTGGCCGAGGCATTCTACCAGTCGGTCCACGGACCGTATCAACTCTTGATTGTCGGCGACCCGCTCTGCCAACCCTGGGCCAAGATCCCCAAGGTCAAGATCGAAGGGGTCACTTCCGGAGCGACCGTGAAAGGCCGCTTGCGACTCCGGCCGAGAGTGGAGGGCTCGTTGAGAATCGGACGCTACGAGATCTACGTTGACGGGCGCCGCGTCGCAGCCGTCTCCCCGGCGGAGGAGCTGGAGGTTCCGATCGCGTCGCTCTGCGATGGCTACCATGAAATCCGCGTAGCCGCCGTGGTCGGTGACCCCGTCGAGACACGTGCGAGCACGGTTCTGCCGATCGCGGTCGACAACCGCGGCCTGTCGATGGAGATCGTGCCTCCGCCGAAGACCGTCGCCCTCGACCAGGTGATTACACTGCGGGCGAAAATGCCCCAGGCGAAGAAGATCCTCGTCATGCACAATCGGCGCGAAGTAGCGGCAATCGTCGGGCCGGAAGGGGCGGCGAGCATCCCGGCCGTACGATTGGGGCTGGGCCGCGTTCGACTCCAGCCCGTGGCCGTGCTGAAAGGTCCTGACAAAGCTCCCCTCGCCCGTGAAACGGGAGAGGGGCAGGGGGTGAGGGAATATCTCGGCAAGCCGCTCGAAGTCACCGTCACGCCGCCAACTCCATTGCCCGCGATCAAGCAGCGGCCGCCCCAGCTTGTGCCCGGCCTGGAACTCCGGTCCGCCGGCCGATCGGTCGTGATCGAGCGGGCCAAGGACGGCGACTGGCTCGCCAAAGCGGTCAAACCGGGCCAGGACTTCTTGCTGGAGGGGTACTTCGACGTGCCGGCCGACGACGTGTACCAGTTCCAACTCCGCGCGTCGATGGCGGTCGAGCTGTCGGTCGATGGCCGCGTGTTCCCGTCATCCGACTCGAACCGGCCGCTTCAGTACTTTCCCGTATCCCTCGCCGCTGGGACGCACCGGCTTTCGATCAAGGGCCGCGGTGCTGAGAAGGCCACGCTGGACCTTTACTTCGGCGGTCCCGGCGCGCCCGGCGTCGGCGCCGACCGCTTCCGCCACGCAAAAGCTGCGGGGCCGGGGAAATAGGCAGCCGGCACCGAATCGCCCATGGGGATGCTCTTCTGGCAGGGCCTTCGTCGATGGTTTAGAATGCGGGGGACCAGGATGGGCTGAACAGGAAAGAAGAGAACGGCTCACGCAAAGGCGCGAAGACGCCAAGGAATAGTGACTTCGCCACAGAGGCACGGAGAACGCGGAGTGTTCCTTCCTTCTTCCTCCGTGTTCTCCGTGCCTCCGTGGTGATTTCCTGGCGCTTTATCTTTGCGTCTTCGCGCCTTTGCGTGAAAGTCATCGTGCCATGAAGCTGCTTCCATGCCCGATTGAAGGAGATATCGTTATGTCAGTCCGACGATGCGTTGCCTGTGGTCTTGTCGCACTTTGGAGCGGGTGGCTGCTGGGCATGTGCGCTGGAGTGACAGCGGCCGCCGAATCGGGCATGGCCGGGTACGGCAAGCTGGTTGCCGCCGAGCCGGACCTGGTGGCCTTTTGGCCGTTGGATGGGAATCTTCAGCCCGTCAAGGGCACGATTGCGGTAGAGGGCAAAGGCGGCGCGCCCCAGTTCGGCCAAGGGCCCGGCGGCGGCAAGGCCCTGGTCCTCAGTGCGGGACGCTACGTCACCATGGGCAACACGCCGCAACTCGATCTTCCGCAGACCACCGTGGAATTGTGGTTCCGGCCGGATTTCAACCCCGGGCCCGGCTACAATCCGTGCATCATCGCCAAGCGGGCCGATGGCGACCACACGATCACGCGGTTCAGCCTGCACATCATGGGCGATTACTCGAGGCTCGCCGTATGGAACGGCAAGGCCGTGATGGAGTACCGGGTGGGCGATGGACCGCTGGCCCGCGGGCAGTGGTATCATCTGGCGCTGACCTGCACCCAAGAGAAGATGCAACTCTACGTGAACGGCGTTGCCGTCGAGTTGATCAACCAGCCCGGGGTATTCAGCTTCGAGCGGACCGGCCTGCCGCTTTCCGTGGGCTCCTCGCAGCCGCGCGGGGCGGAGGTGCTTGCCGGCTCGGTGGCCGGCGTGGCCGTCTACCGACGGGCGCTTTCGCAGGCGACGATTGCCGACCACGTCGACGCGATGGGCTGGCGCGCCCAGCGGCTCCAGTTCGTCGAGCTCCAGAAAACCCGTGCCGAGCGTGAAAAGAAACGCCGTGCCCAGCTCGACGCCCAGCGCGAGCAGCGCCGCTTGGAACTGATGTCCGATCCGGCCCTCTTGAGCCGCGGCCAGCCGACGATCTATCGCGGCGACTCCCTGGGCGCGATCCGCCTCACACTGGGCGGCATCGGCACCGGCTCGATCCAAATCAACGGTCGGGCCCAGCGCGAGATCTGGCAAATCTTCAACAACTACACCCAAGCGGCCCTGCCGCACAGCTTCTTCGCCGTGCGCGTGAAGCTGCCCGACCGGACTCCGGTGATCCGCGCCCTGCAAACGGTCTCGGTCGGCCCATTCCAGGGCATGCGCGAACTAAGCTTCCGCGGGGAATATCCGTTCGGCTGGTACTCGTTCGAGGATCCGGGCGTGCCGGTCAAGGTGAGCATGGAGACGTTGAATCCCCTCATCCCGCTCAACGCCAAGGACTCGTCGATCCCCTGCGCGATCTTCAACCTGACGGCGGAAAACCCGACCGATCGGCCGGTGGAAGTCAGTTTTCTCGCGACCCAGCAGAACGCGGTGGGCTATCTCGGCATCGCGCCGGTCGAGGGTCGCGCGTACTCCGGCTACGGCGAGAACAAGAACCAGATCTTGCGCGATCCCAAGGCCACGATCCTTTCCATGACTTCGGGCAAGCCGAAGACAACACCCGGCTGGGGCGATATGGCGCTTGTCGCGATGGCGCCAAACGCTTCCGGCGCCGCGGCCTGGGATACGCTGGAATCGCTGGCCGTGGAGTTTTCCTCCAGCGGGCGGCTGTCGGGGCCGGAGGCCGCCGACCCCTCGCCCCTCGCCCAAACGCTCGACGGAGCGCTTGCGGTTTCGCTAACTCTCCAGCCCGGCGAAAAACGCACGATCCCTTTCGTGCTCACGTGGCACTTCCCGAACGTCAAGCACGGAATCGACCAGTGGAATTGCCAGGGCAACATGTACGCGAACCACTGGCCGAGCGCCTTGGGCGTGGCCCGTGACCTGACCGATCGCCTCGCCGAGTTGACCGAAAAGACGCGGCTCTTTCACGACTCGCTCTATGCCTCGAACCTGCCGCACTGGCTCTTGGACCGAATCACCTCTCAGGTGGCGATCCTGCGGAGTCAGACGTGCTTCTGGGGCAAGGACGGCTATTTCGGCGGCTGGGAAGGGTGCAACCTGGATGGCGGCTGCTGCCACGGCAACTGCAACCACGTTTGGCACTATGCCCAGGCCCACGCGCGGCTCTTTCCCGAGATCGCCCGGCAGATGCGGGCCCAGGAGTTCCGCTACCAGGCCGCCAACGGGGCGATCCCGCACCGCCAGTTCAAGGAATTCCCCGCCTGCGACGGCCAGTGTGGCGCGGTGTTGAACTCCTACCGCGAGCATCTCATGAGCCCCGACCGCAAGTGGCTGGAGGCCAACTGGCCGAGCATCAAGCGGGCCATGGAGTACGTGATCGCCACATGGGACAAGAACGAAGACGGCGTCTTGGCCGGTCCGCAGTGGAATACGCTCGACGGGGCCCTCGGCGGCAGTACGTCATGGCTCGGCACCATGTATCTCGCTGCCCTGGCGGCCGCGGAAAAGATGGCAGTCCTGGAGAACGATCCGCAGGCAGCCAAGCGATATGCCGCGATTCGCGTCTCGGGCGCCAAGCTCCAAGATAAGACGCTCTTCAACGGCGATTACTACATCCAGCTTCCCGATCCCGATGCCCGCGAGGACTATGGGAACGGCTGCGCCATCGACCAACTCTTGGGCCAGTGGTGGGCCCATCAGGTCGATTTGGGCTGGCTCTATCCGGCGGAAAACGCGCGCACCGCGCTCGGGTCGCTTTTCCGCTACAATTTCCGCGGCAACATGCACGGGCTGGTGCAGATCCCGCGCAAGTTCGTGGCCGACGACGACCCGGCCACGCAGATGATCACTTGGCCCAAGGGCCCGCGCCCGGCCAAGCACATCCTCTACGCCGACGAGGCGATGACCGGCTTCGAGTACGCCGCGGCCGCCGCCATGGTGCAGGCGGGTCTCCTGCGCGAAGGCTTCGCCGTGACCCGCGGCGTGTGGACCCGCTACGACGGACGATCGCGCCAGGGCGTTGCCGTGGGCGGGTTCAACGGCAATCCGTTCGGTGACGACGAGTGCGGCAAGTACTACGCCCGGGCGATGAGCGTGTGGTCGCTCCTGTTAGCCTGCCAAGGATTCGTGTACGACGGCCCTGCCGGCACCCTCGGCTTCCGGCCCGTTTGGAAGCCCGAGGACCACGTCTCGTTCTTCACCGCCGCGGAAGGCTACGGGCTGTTCACCCAGCGCCGCAGTGCCGACTCGCAAACCGCGCAGATCGACATCCGCGCGGGCAAACTGAACTTGACCACGCTAGTCTTGCAGCTTCCCAAAGGTGCTAGACCGGTCCGTGTCACCCTGCAACAACAAGGACAGAACGTCCCGATCAATTTCAAAGTCGAAGGAGAAGATGTCAGGATTTCGCTGACGAAACCGTTGACGATCCAGTGTCGCCAGCCGATGGTGACGACAATCACTCTGTCGCGGGCCTGACATTGGCGAATCGGCGCGCACAAGAGCCTGAACAGTCACACCGATTCCTCGCCATCGGCCGAGTAGACATCCTCACTTTGGTCCATCCAGAAATCGAATGCACCACCCTGCTCCGCAAGACGCATGAGAGCGAGAGTAGGCCCATCGTCTTCCTGGACCTCAACGGCGATCACCGCGCGCTGGCGCGCGAGTTCCACAAGCTGCTCGAACTCGCTCTGCGGAACGAGGGTTTGGTCGCCGATCCGCTGGACGTGAATGGTCGTCATGTTTGGCGGACTCCACCGCCGTGCGGCGATGGGTAGGCACATGCCACGACACCACGGCACGAGTGCAAGCTGATGATCCGGACACTCGCGACGCTCATTATTGTAGCCCCGGATTTCCGACGCGCCACCGAAGGAAATAGGACGGACAAGAACGAAAGATCGCCGATTCCTTGAGGCTCAGTAATCAGTGACGTATCCTTTGGCGCCCCTGGGGTGTTTTCGGTACCGTCTCCCGGCCTAGTGAACTTTGGGCGTTTCACTCGACGAGGCTTCCTGGAATTCGACACCGTCCGCCGACCCAGTGAACTTGAGGTGGAACGCCTTGGATACCTGGGCGAAATTGGAGGAGATAATCGTGTACTCAATAAGGTATTGCCCTGGGTTGAGATTCGGAAGATGGTATCTCCCGGTAGTAGTAGTAACGCCCCTCTGGTGAAAGCGGATCTGATTCTCGCCGTGAATGGCGTAAAAGGCGTCCAACTCCCTACGCGTGCCACCGATAACGTTCGTAGCGATCTCTCCGGTCCCCGCCCACACGAGTTCGTTCGTTGGAATGTCAAACTCCGTGCCTGCCGAAATGTCACAGATTCTCGTAACATACCCGAGGCACGACAACGCGTGCTTCGTCTTATGGCGATTGAGAACGTCCAAGTGATACCAGTCCGAGAGTGGGTGCCCGGGGCTATTCCGAAGGGCTATGCCTCGCGTCGTATGGTGGGAATCATAGAGGATGTGCAATTCATTCACAGAGTCCAGGGCCCAATGCTTCGTCTTCTCCTTCAACACATTGATGATTTCCGTTCCATCGTCGAAACGCTCGGGGTTCCATATCTAAACTTTCGCAGATTTTCTGATGGTTTATGATGATGCAAACAGGACGGGG
>CAYTJV010000025.1:0-8399 GCA_964438165.1 uncultured Planctomycetaceae bacterium
CCGGCATCCTCGCCGGAGAGGATCAAACCCGTCGGCCCACAGCCCCCCAGGCAGGCAATCAATCGATATCGGCGGCAGACTTCCGAAATCTTGGAGACTTCGGAAGTCTTCGGGATAGGGCCCAAACCGGTTTCGACCAGGGCACACAACTCCGCCGCCGTGTGGGAGCCGATCCTTCCACTTCGCATGGTGTGGTACCAACGGCCGCAACGGTTGCAGTAAGGCAGCCTGGCCGTGGCGCCCGCCAAGACCATGGTGGGCAGGAGCACGAGCAGGCCATCGATCGACCAGACAAGCCAGGCCAACCCGCCGCGCGCCGAGTACCCCCCGATCGGCAGCCCTCGCGCCGCGCTCCACGCCATGAACTCGCGGAAGTCTGCCGGCGGGATCCTCTCGGGTGCGACCAGATGAAGCTTGGCAACCTTGTCCGGATCATGAGCGAAACGCTGTTGCGCCTTCCAGAAAGTGAAGTAATGCTCTCCGGCCACGGTCAGCAGACCGGCCACGAGGGCGCCAAGCCAGACGGTCGGGCGGTGGCCGACATGGAGGACGCGCATCACCAGTACGACCGAACCACCCAAAACAGCCCCCACGATCAGAGGGAACAGCACCAGCGGCGCCGCATACCCGCGCGCCACGACCGCGGCCCAGGCAACCAGAAGTCCCAGTGCAGCGCAGCAAATCAGCCAAATCGGCAGCTTCTCCCACCGAAGGGCGCCTGGCGTGGGCGCCGAAACGGTTGCGGACAGCTCAGTTGGCATCGGTTCCATATTGCCTATGGTAGCGTAATCGGCCCGCATTGGCGACCGGCCCCTTTGGAGTGCGGCGACTCGTCGCCGCTTTTCTTGGCGGTGCAAGTGGCCGCCTCGCAAAGAAAAGAAAGCGGCGACGAGTCGCCGCACTCCATAGACCTTGCCTTTGGGGCGGCAGGCCGTACCATTTCACGGAAATTCTTGACAGGCTCCAGAGGGAAACGAGGGAGAAGATCATGGTGGAAGATCTTTCCGTCCATCACCGTCCGGTCGGCGCGCTCTTTCCTCTTCCGGAAACTCGGCAGCAGTGGGCGTGCTACCGGTTGAGCGACGAGCAGGTAACGTTCTATCGCCGCGAGGGATACTTGCCGGGAATCCGCATCCTCACCGACGCCCAAGTCGACGCCTTGCGCGAGGAGCTTGAAGGGCTGTTCGACCCCAAGCACCCGGGCCACGGCCTCTTCTACGAATACCACTCGAACGAGTCCAAGGAGCCCAACACCGTGCTCTTTCACGCTCTGGGGGCGTGGCGGATCGGTCCGGGGTTCCACGATTTGCTGTGGAATCCGGCGTTTACCGTGGCGGCATCGCAGCTCTTGGGCGGCGCGGTGCGGTTCTGGCACGACCAGTTGTTTTGCAAGCCGCCGCACCACGGCGGCGTGGTGGCTTGGCATCAGGACTATTCTTACTGGATCCGCACCCAGCCCATGGGCCATCTCACCTGCTGGATTGGCCTGGACGACGCCACCACGGACAACGGCTGCGTGCATTACGTGCCTGGCAGCCACCGCTGGCCGCTGTTGCCGATCACCGGACTGGCCGGCGGAATGGAGGCAATCCACACCGTCCTGACCGAGGAGCAGAAGGCCCAATTCAAGCCCGTGCCCGCGGAGCTCAAGAAGGGCTACGCCACGTTCCACCATCCGCTGATGGTCCACGGGTCGTACGGCAACAACACGGACCGGCCGCGTCGGGCCGCGGTGGTCAACGCGTTTCTCGACGGCACCCGGTCGGCGTCCGACCATCCGCTGCTGCACGGCGTGCCGCCGGTCCCCAGCGGCCAACGCATGGACGGCCAGTTCTTCCCGCTACTCTTGGACCCGCGGGCAGTGCTCTGAGGCACGGGCGTCGCGTCAAGACAAGTTGGACAGTTTTCCGCGACGCGACCGCTGTAGGGAACGCGAAGGTGTCGGGAGTGGGTAGGTGAAAAATCGGCCGTTGAGAGCCGCCGCCTGTATCCCGGTTTTGTTCCACGCAACTCGGTGTCTGGCTGTCTTCCGGAGCCCCGAAGGGGCGGAATATGACAGCCCAGGGCAACGCCCTGGGGAAGCGGGTCACCAGGAGCGCCAAAGCCCTGTAAGGGCGAAATATGCGTCTGCGTGGCGCCTATGCCGCCCTTGCAGGGCTTCCCTTTCATGCTCGATTCCTCTCCCCAGGGCGTTGCCCTGGGCTATCATATTGCGCCCCTTCGGGGCTGAAGGCATCCAATGGCAACGCCCCTACCACGGCACGCGAATTTCGATGATTCTTTGTCGTCGGAACAGAACCGGCATCCGTCGAACTCTCGGCCTTTCACCCGCCCACTCCCGACCCCTTTTCGCTGGCCCGCGCACAGCTTGCGGTGCTTGCGACCTGGGCGATACACTATCTGGCGCACAGGTCCGAGAGATCCGAAAGCGACCAAGACTGTATTCCAGGAGCAGAACCATGAGCCACTTGAAGGACAAGGTGATTCTGATCACGGGCGGCACCTCGGGGATCGGCGAGGGGTGTAGCGAGCTTTTTTGCGAGCATGGGGCCAAAGTGGTTGCCATGTCGATTCAGGAGGCGGAAGGCAAGGCCCTGGAGCAACGTTTGACGGGCCGGGGCTTTTCCTGCGTGTTTCACTACGGCGATGCGAGCAAGGAGCCGGACGTGAAGGCCGCCGTCGACCTGGCCGTTTCGCGATTCGGCCGGCTCGACGCGGCCTGCGCCAACGCCGGGGTGCTGCGGACCCAGAAAATCACCGCCCTGGCTCTCGACGATTTCCACGCGGTGATCAACGTCAATCTCCTCGGCCCGGTGCTCTTGGCCAAGCACGCCATTCCGGTCATGGAGCGGCAGGGGAAGGGGGTGATCTGCTTCACTACGTCGGTAGCGGCCGACATCGGCTTCCCGGAGCACGCCGTGTACGGGGCGTCGAAGGCCGCGCTGGTGGCCCTGATGCGGTCGCTGACCACCGATCACAGCCCCAACGGCGTCCGCTTCGTGGCCGTGAGCCCCGGCACGATCGACACGCCCATGCTGGCCGCCTCCTGCGAAGGCTGGGACCAACCTAAAGATGTGCTCTATGCCGCGGTGGCCAAGAAAATCCCCGTGCGCCGCATGGGCCGGCCGGCCGACGTGGCCCACGTGGTCGCCTTCCTGCTCAGTGATGAGGCCGGATTCGTCAACAACTGCGTCGTGCCCGTCGAAGGCGGCACGCTCGCGCTGCCGCCGTGGTGAGGGACCGGGGGATGAAGGATGAAAGATGAAGGATGAGAGATGAAGGATGAGAGATGAAGGATGAGAGATGAAAGATGAGCGCTCGGCGCGGGTCTCCTGACCCCGCCGATTCGGCGACCGAAGGTCTCCTCGTGGCGCGAGAGACCTGCGGTCCGGGACTATGTCAGCGACGCCCGTTGTCCGCTCTGCCACCGGTCCAGCACATTGCCGGAGGAGCAACCCAAATGAAGGCGAAAACCGTATCGATCTCTCTCGCCTGCTTTGCCGTCACGGCAAGCGCGGCATACGGCGTCGGTCACTACTGGGTCAAGTACCGAACGATCGCCGAAGAAGGGGCCGTGAGTTGCGATATGAATCACCTTTACTTGGCGCTCCACGATTATCATGACGCGAAGAAGGCGTGGCCGGCCAAGCTGGAGGATCTGAAAGTGCACGAGATCCTATTGAAGGACAAGATCTCTGGCAAGCCCTACCTCTATTTTCCCGATGCGAGATACGGGACCAGGGACATTCTGCTGACTCAGCCGCAGCCATTTCGATTAGGCCTTTGGCCGTTTGGCGAGATTAAGCGTTTTATCCTGAGAGCGAGCAGGACGGAAACTGTCCGTCAACTCTACGGGCAGGAAGCCATTCGCCTCACGGTGAAAGGACTGGATGCGCCCAAGTGACGTCGAGGATGCATTCTGGGCTCCGAGTCCGGAGCCAATGCGCCGCAGCCGCAAGGACGGCTCGCCGCCTGACTGGTGGTTTCGACTCCGGCAGCATGGTAGACTGACCCGAAGCTCTAAGGATCGGCCGAAGGATAACTTCACGATTTGTCGCCTTTCGCTCCGCGAAAGGCGACAGTAATTGATCGGCGATGCTAACCGGGAGTAATAACCATGCGAACCTTTGGACTTGCATTTACCGTCTGTCTGATGTTCCTGGCCGGCGTGTGCAACGCCGCGGAGCCACCCGGGCTGCGACGCTCCGAGGTCGTCTTCATGTATGACAATCCGAAGATGATCGAGCCCTACGGCTGCACGGTGCTCGGTTGGGCGGGCTCGTCCGATCCAAAGCACGTCGAAGCGGCCCACAAGAAGGGCGTCCGCCTGTTCTCCTCCAGCGTCGGCTTCTTGACCGAGTTCAGCCGCGTGATCGATTTCACGCCCGATTTCCTCGACACTGCCTGCCGGAACTTCGCCGGCAAGCCGTTCGTGGTGCCGTGGCTCTGGGACCACAAGCACAAAGGCCATCCGGCCTACTGGTGGTGTACCAATTCGCCGCTGTACCGCAAGTATCTCGAAAGCCGAATCGAGAGGATCATGAAAGGCCCGCTCGATGGACTGCACATCGACGACTACCGCGGCACCTCCGGGGCGGTCACCTGGCTGTCGGCCTGCTTCTGCCGGCATTGCACGGAGGGGTTCCGCAAGTACCTCGCCGAGTCGGTACCCAAGGAGAAGCTCATCGCGCTGGGGATTACCGATCTGGAGAAGTTCGATTACCGCCAGTTCCTCCTCGACCGCGGCGTCAAGCCCGAGGAGTACAACGGGAAGCGGGGCGGCCTGCCTTTGGCCGCCGAGTTCCTCGATTTCCACGTCAAGGCCAATAACGCCTACGTGGACGAGTATCGCCGCCGGGCCGAGCAATTGCGCGGCAAACCGCTGGCCTTGTGCGTCAACTCCGGGATCACCGACGCTCACGGGCTGGTCGTCGCGCCCCAGGTGACGTATTTCTGCTGCGAGGTGGGACACGCCGCGGCAAGCCGCAAGGTCCCCCTGCACCCGATCTATGCCTACAAGCTGGCCGACGGCGTGGATCGGCCCGTGGCGTCCACCGCCAGCGGACAGGATTGGGCGTATGTGAAAGAGCACAATCTTCCAGGGCTGGTCCGCACCTGGATTGCCCTTTCGTACGCCTTCGGCCACCACTTCATGGCCCCGCACCGTCAATGGTGCTACACGCAAGAAAAGGGAACGCACTGGTACCACGGGCCCACGGAAGAGTACGCCTATCTGTATCAGTTCGTGCGTAGCAATGCCCGGCTTTTCGACGACTACCACGCCGTGGCCCCCGTGGCCGTGGTCTACGACAACGCGGCCCGGCGCAAGGGCATGGGGAACATCGAGCCAATCTGCGCGGCGCTGGCCGAGCGGAACATTCCATTCACGGTGGTCATCGCGGGCGACGATTGGCTCGACTACCGCATGGACGCCGATCGGCTCGCACGATTTCAGGCCGTCGTCGTGGCGGCTGATTTCGCGAAGTCGCCCATCGACGCCGCCCAGAAGCGACTCATCGACAAGGTCAAAGCAGCCAGGCGGCTGGTCATCTGGCCCGACAACATCTCGCTGGCCAGGCTCGTGCCCGCGTCAATCCTCATGGACGGTGCGAAGGAAATCATGGCGGTTCCGCGAGCCCATGCTAAAGACCCGAGCGCGCCTGCAATCGTCCATCTGCTGAACCGCCGCCACGACGGGCAGAAGGACGCGATCGTCCCGGTGGAGAACTTCACCCTGCGATTGGCCCACGATCTCTTTCAGGGGCGCAAGTTCACCAAGGCGGTAATGTACGCACCCAAGTCCGGACCCGTTCAGCTCAAGGTTGCCGCCGATAGGGATGCGGCAATCGTGCGCATTCCCCATCTGGAATTGTGGGGCGTCGTGGAGTTGGCCGAGTGATGCTTTACGCCGCACCGGCTAGAAACGATAATGAGTCGCGATACCCGATCTCGGCAACCGTGGAGGGCTTTTCATGCGTGGCGGCTTCGTGTGCAATGGTCTTCTTACGTTGGCGTTAGTCGCTTGCACAACCTTGCTAGTTCAGGTTGAGCCGGCCTTCTCCGATTCACCCTCAGGGATGGCTGTGACGTCCGACCCGGCCAAGATCTGCTACATTATCACAGAGAACGAGCGACCCGTACTCCGTTACAATTACGGGACGGTGCCGGCGCCGAAGGGGATCGAGCCGGTCTATGCTCGCGGCGACTACATCAGCCCGCTTTATGGCCCAAACGGCGAGGTGCTCACCGACGATTTTCCCAAGGACCATCCGCACCATCGGGGCGTCTGGTGGTCGTGGCCGGTGACGCGGTGGAAGAGCGAAGTCCGCGACATTTGGGCCGTGGTCGGCGTTTGGGCCCGGCCCGTGGCGATTCGTCGCGCCGAAGGGGGCCCGACGTCTGCGGTCCTTGAAGCCGAAAACGTCTGGATATGGGGCGACAAGGACCCGATCGTCAAAGAAGAAGTCCTGATTCGTTCCTTCAAGCAAGAGACCTTGGGCCGCTTCATCGACATCGACATTCGTCTGACTGGACTCGTCGATGGGGTGGCCATCGGCGGGCGTCCGCACGGCGGCTACGGCGGATTCGCCTTTCGCGCCGCACCGACCAAAGAACAGGCAATCGTGCGGCACGTCGATCCGCCGGAGGCGAAATCGCGACGCTCTTGGCTCGATTACTCCGGCCTCTTCCCCGGCGGCAAGCACGTGGCCGGAGTGGCGATCTTCGAGCACCCCACCAATCCTCGCTACCCCAGCGAGTTGCAGGCATACGCGAGCATCAACTGCGTCATGCCCGCTTTTCCCGGCGAGCGCGAGGCCCCGATCCCCAAGGGACAAACACTGACCCTGAAGCATCGGCTCTGGATCCATCCGGGCCGGGCCGACGAAAAGACGCTGGCGGACGTCTGGTCGGCGTATGCTGACCCGCCGAAGGCCAATCTCACCAAGTAGTCTTCACCCTTGCGAACAAGGAGACATTTCATGCCCGCATCCAATGAACTCTCGCGCCGCGGTTTTCTGGGAAAGACTGCCGGAGCAGCCGGATTGGCCGCCCCCCTGGTCGTCTCGGCGACCACGCTGGGACTGGAGAACACGCCTGGGCCCAACGAGCGGATCCACGTGGGCCTGATCGGCTGCGGGGGCATGGGCCAGCACAATCTGTCACAGTGCGCGGCCCATAAGGACGTGGTCGTCACGGCCGCCTGGGACCCGTGGAAGCCGCGCCGCGATTCGGTCGTCGCCCAGCACAAGTCGAGCTGTAAAGCCCACCACGACTACCGGGAGGTGCTCCAGCGCAAGGACGTCGACGCGGTGATCGTCGCCCCGCCGCCGCACTGGCACGCCCTGATCGCGATCCACGCCTGCGAGGCGGGCAAGGACATTTACGTGCAGAAGCCGATGACGCTGCACCTGGCCGAAAGCCTCGCCCTGCGCAACGCGGTCAAGAAGCACCAGCGGATCAGCCAGGTCGGCACGCAGATCCATGCCGGCGAAAACTATCGCCGCATCGTGGAGATGATCCGTGCCGACCACTTGGGCAAAATCAGCGTGGTCCGCACCTTCAACGTGATGAACCAGGGCCCGCAGGGCGTCGGCCACGATCCGAACACCACGCCGCCAGCGGAATTGGACTGGAACCTCTGGACCGGGCCCGCCCCCTTGCGGCCGTACAACGCCATCCTCGCCGCGAATTCGTACAACCACTGCTCCTGGATGGATTACGCCGGCGGCTGGCTCTGCGGCATGGCCCCGCACATCATCGACCTGCCAATCTGGGCCCTCAACCTCGGATATCCGACGGCCATTAGCTCGGTCGGCGGACGCTTCGTGATCAAGGACGACGGCGACGCCCCCGATGTGCAGGAAGTTCTCTGGCAGTACCCCAAGTGTACCATGACTTGGATGTCGTCGCTGGCCAACAGCTACGGCTTCGATTTCCACGGCAATCCCGTCCCGCAGCGGCGAATCGGCACTTACCTTCACGGTGTCGACGCCACTATGTACTGCGACTACGGCATGAATAAGATCGTGCCGGAGGGCGATCGCATGAAAGGCAAGAAAGTGCCGGAGAAGTCGATCCCGCCGTCGCCCGGGCATGAACGAGAATGGCTCGACTCGATCAAGTCGCGCAAGGAGCCGAGCTGCTGCGTGAACTACCACGTGCGGGTCGACGTGCCGCTAGTACTGGCCAACTTCTCGCTCAAGCTGGGTCGCACGATCCATTTCGATCCAGCCACCGAAAAGATCATCGGCGACGAGGAAGCCGCCCGACTGGCCAAGCCCGAGTATCGCTCCCCGTGGAAATTCCCGGAGGAGTATCTGAAAGGATGAAGGATGAGGGACACCCTCGTTCCCACGCTCCGCGTGGGAACGCACGGCCCGCCGCTCTGCGGCGCGAGT
>CAYTJV010000025.1:8409-26410 GCA_964438165.1 uncultured Planctomycetaceae bacterium
GGGAGAGGAGGCGAGTGGGGGGCCCCCACCGCTCACCGCCCCCGGGGGGGACCGCCGGCCCGGCGGTCTTGGGGGGGGGGGGGGAGGGGACGCAGGGCGTCCCCGCCGGACGTTCCCACGCAGGGCGTGGGAACGAGAACATCAGAGCGAAGGAAGACAGCATGAAATCCAGCATCGTCACCATCGCGTTTCTGTGCGCCCTTGTCGCGAGCGTCGCGCTCTTGTCGACGCCGTGCCTCTCTGCGGAACCGGCGACGCCAAACGCCGTGGGCGTGGAGCAAGTGGTCGTGGTCTTCAAGACCCACTTCGACATCGGCTACACGCAGCTTGCCCGGGAGGTGGTCGAGCGCTACCGCACGTCGATGATCGACAAGGCGTTGGAGGTCTGCGACCACACCGACAAGCTGCCGCCGGAGAACCGCTTTGTGTGGACTCTTTCGGGCTGGCCGATGACGCAGATCCTCTGGCCGGGCCAAACGCCCCAGCGGCGTGCCCGGATCGAGAAGGCGATTCGCGAAGGCCGGCTGGTGTGGCACGCCTTGGCCGGCACGACCCACACCGAGTCAATGGGGCTGGAGGACCTGGTCCGCTCGCTGGGATTCTCGTCGCGACTGGCGAAGCAGTTCGGCCAGCCGCTGCCTCGCGACGCGAAGATGACCGACGTGCCGTGCCACACGTGGCTCTTGCCCACCGTGCTCAAGCGGGCGGGGGTCGATTTCCTGCACCTCGGCTGCAATTCGGCCAGCGGCTCGCCCGACATTCCCGCTTTGTTCTGGTGGGAAGGCCCGGACGGCTCGCGGCTCTTGACGATGTACACGGCCGAGGGTTACGGCACGGACCTGAAGCCGCCGAAGGACTGGAAGCACAAGACCTGGCTCGCGCTGATCCACACCGGCGACAACCACGGCCCGCCCACCCCGCAAGAGACCGAGGCTCTTTTGCAGCGGGCCAAGCGGGAACTGCCCGGCGTGAAGATCCGCCTGGGCCGCCTCTCCGACTTCGGCGACGCGATCCTTGCGGAAGAGAAGCTTTCGCCAAAGCTCCCCGTCGTCCGCAAGGACATGCCCGACACCTGGATCCACGGCATCATGTCGATGCCCGACGCCGCCTTGAAGATTCGCTATGCGAGGCCGCGCGTCACGGCCCTTGAGTTGCTCAATACGCTTGAGACCACTTGGGGAATCGCAGGCCGCGCAGCGGCCGAGCCAATCGCTGCCGCCTACGAAGGCAGCTTCTTGTACAGCGAGCACACCTGGGGAGCGAGCTCGATGTACTACTCGCCACGCCTCTACGGCGAGGCGTGGGAAAAGGCGCGAGCCGAAGGAAAATACGAGTACGCGGAGAAATCCTGGGAAGAACATTTTGACTACGTCTACCCGGCGTACCTTCTTAAGGGGCTTCCGGAAGGCCTTTCCGCATTGGCGAGGGCAATTCACTTCGATGGCCCTCGGATCGTCGTCTTCAATCCGCTGCCGTGGAAACAAAGCGCTGTTGTCCAGGTCGAAAGGCCCCAAGGGTCTCCGGTCGCATGGAAGGACGCCGCGAGCGGGCAACGCGTCGCTACCGACGCACGGGCCGCCGTGAAAGGCGGCTCCTACACACTCGAGATCAGGGCAGACGATGTTCCACCTGCCGGTTATCGTACGTACGTTCCCGTCCAACCCTCGAAGACGGAACCTCCCAAGGCAGGCAATTCGTCGGACTCCATCGAGAACGAGTTCTTTCGCGTTCATCTCGACGTAAGACGCGGCGTGATCCGCTCGCTCCTCGATAAGCGGTCCGGAAAGGAACTCGTGGACCAGACTTCCGAATACGGTTTCGGTCAGTGTTTATGTGAACGATTCGACAAGGATTATCACGCCAAGTTCGTCAACTCCTACTGCAAGTCTCAGCCGGGTTGGGTGGACGAGTTCGGACGTGCCAACCTTCCGCCCGCCTCGGAAGTGCCGTACCGGGTTGCATCTCCGGAGTCGTTTGAGTTGATAGCCGCCGGAGGCTGGGCGAACAACGTGTCGTCGCGCATCCTAGCCCGGACGGGCGGGAATCCGCTCGGGCCCGGACCGATGCATTTTGAGGTCATCCTCGAGCGCGGGCAACCGTTCGTTGATGTCAACCTCTCCGTCGACAATGTGAAGCCCGACCCGTGGCCCCAGGCAAGCTGGCTCTGTCTCCCATTTGCTGTCGACCGGCCGTCATTCCGGCTGGGACGCGCGGGTTTCGTGATTGATCCCGCGAAGGATATCGCGCGTTCGGCGAACTTCGAAATGTTCTGCCTCGACTCGGGCCTCACGATCGCAGGCCCGGACGGAACTGGCGTCGGGCTGTGCGCGGTCGATTCATTTCTCGTGAGCCTCGGCCGGCCCGGTGCGTTCCGATTTTCACGCGAGTGGTCTCCGCGCAAGCCGACGGTTTTTGTGAATCTCTACAACAACATCTGGGGAACCAACTTCCGGCAGTGGACCGGCGAAATGATAAGCTGCCGCGTGCGGATCTGGTCGGTGGAGGGCAAAGGTGTCGAGACGGACCTTATTACTCCCGCCTGGGAAGCGCGCACGCCGCTGGTCGCCGCGTACGCCGATGGTCCGGCCGGTAAGCTGCCGTCGACGCAAGCCGGCATCGAGCTTTCGCGCAAGGGCGTGCTGGTGACCGCGTTCGGGCCGAATCCGGACGGGGAAGGAATCCTCTTGCGTCTCTGGGAGCAGGCCGGGCAGGATGGCGTCTGCAAGGTCAAGCTGCCCGAAGCCCTTCGCGGGCACAAAGCGCGGTTCTGCGACCTCCGCGGAGGGCCGATCAAAGGCGATGTTGCCATGCGCGACGGGCTCCTGGAAGTCCCGCTTACGCATTTCGCCCCGACCAGCATTTTGCTGACAAAGTGAACGCGGGAATAATCCCTTTTCCCTAGCTCAGGCGTTCACGCCTGGGGCGACGAGGCAACAAGACCAGATATTAGCCCCTTCAGGGGCTTTCTTCACACGAAGCCCCTAAAGGGGCTGGGGACGTATTTCACGGCGCCAACGTCCCAGGCGTAAACGCCTGGGCTAGAGAAAGTCGCGACTCCGCAACAAGGGAAGCTCAGTACGCCTTCTGGGCCTCCACGCCCGATTGCTCGCGCTTGTAGAGCATCTTCAGGTCTTCGACCTGTTTGCCTTGGATGGCCCGGTTGGTGCTCTCGAGTCCTTCGAGCAACTGCCTTTCAAGCGACGGGGCGGCGGGCGCTTTGGCCGCGGCTTTCCGCTTTTCAAGTTGTTCGCCCGCGGCAGACGCCGGTTTCGCCGGCTCCGCCGGGGCTTCGTGGCGACTGAGCTCGGTCTGGCCGCGGAAGAAGGCGTAGCGGGCCGCGTCGGCCTGGGCGATGACGGTCGACGTGCCGCGGATCCCGTCGGCCACGAACACGCCTCGCAGGTCGGTCGCCCCGGAGACGAAGTCCGGGTTGCCCGTGCCGATCACTTTCACATGGACCTCGCTCATGTAGCGGCCGGTGGCCGAGTCCTTCACCGTGGTGCGGATGCGGCCCGACGGGGCGTCCTCCTGCACCTCCACGGCCAGCGGCGTGACCAGCACCAGCCCGCTGGCGTGCAGGTCTTCGCCGCGGCAAACGACCAGGTACGCCCCCTCGGCCTTGAGCGGCAGCGGGATGGCGTGGGTGCGATCGCGGTAGTCCTTGCCGTCGCCGAGCTTTACCGGGGCCTCGTGGTGCGGCCGAATGCCGGCGAGGTTGATCTGCGTGATCCCGCCGAGATTCCGCTTCAGCAGGCTGAACTTCATCAGGTCAATGGCGTAGACCTTCACGTCGCAGGCGGCGATGTTGCGGAACTTCAACTCCACCGAAACCGGCGTACCCGGCTTGGTCACGGTGACCTCCGGCAGCTCGATCGCCTTGCGGAGGAAGTAGTCGATGGCCTCCTTGGCGTCGGGGAATCGTTCTTCCACGCGCCGGTACTCGCCGATCGCTTCGACGGCCTTGCCGAGGCTGTGGTAAATCTGGCCGAGGATATACACGGCCCGCCACTTGTTCGGGCTTTCGGTTTCCCGGCCGGTTTGCTTGTCGATCCGCTTGTGCTCGGCCACTTTGCGGCACATTTCCACGGCCGCCTCGTGCTTGGCCGTGGCGAAGTGGCAGTAGCCGATCATGTACCAATAGCTGTCTACCAGGTCGGTCTTGGGGTACCGCGCGGCGTAGCGGTTGCACGCGGCGGCCGCCTGCTCGTAACGTTTGAGCTCCAACAGGGCGTTGGCCGCGGCGAAGGCGGCCTGGTCGGCGGCGGGATCGTCGGGGTGCGCCGTGAGGAAGCTTTCCAACATGCCCCACGCGCGGCGGATCAGGTCCACGCGGTTCACCTTGGCCTCGCGGAGCTTCGGGTCTTCGGCCGCCTCGGGCGCTTTTGCGTAGACCCGCTGGGCCAGGGCATAGTTGGCTGCGGCCGCGTAGCCCTCGGGCGGGTATTCGCGCAAGAGCCGGCCCATCACGTCCACGCTGCGGAGGAGCTCGCCCTGCGATTCCAAGAACCCGGCCACGCCGCTCTCGCGGCCGAAGCTGCTTTCGACCGTGGCGCGGAAGATCAGGTAGCTCCGCTCGTACTCGCCCATCTCGTGGTAGGCCGCCCCGACCTTCACGATCTTGGCGAAGGGAATCTCTTCGGCCGGCCACTTCTCCTTGATGATCTCGAAGTAGCGGACCACCTTGCCCGCCGGGCCCAATTCCAGGTGGGCGTTCAACAGCTTTTGCACCGCGTCTTTGTAGATCTCCGGGCGGAGCGTCCATTTCTCAACCAGTTCGGTGAGATACCCGATGGCCGCTTTCGCATCGCGTTTCTCCATGTGCCGCTTGCCCAACTCGTAGAGTTCCTGGGGCGTGGGCTGGTACTTGTCGGCCGACGGCTGCCCGGCCGGCAGCACGGCCAGCGACTTGGGCGCGGCCACCACCAATTGCTCGGGCCGGTAGGCATTGCGCAAGACCGTCGGTCCGGCCCGGTACGCGCCCGGCAGGTAGCCGACCAGGTCGTAGCGGATGCTGCCGATGCTGCGGCGGTTGCCGACGTAGAACGTAATCGCGCCGGGAGCGATCTCGAACCGCTCGAACGCCCCCTGGACCGATTTCTCGATGACTGACGCTCCGCAAGGGATGGGCTCGGTAACCACGAGGTATTCGAGTTGTTCTTCCGGCGTGTTCTGATGGAGCCGGCGCCAGACTTCCAGTTCAACCTGCCCGCGGCGGCCCACCGGCAATTGCGTGAGCGGATTGCGGAATGGGGTGTATCCTCCGTCGAGCACGCCGAAGCCGCGCGGGATTTCGCGGCCGTCGAGCTCCAGCGGGGCCGGCTCGTGGTGCCGGCGGATTTCCCATTCCGCGCTGGTGCTCTTGAGGCGGTCGGCCGGCACGAATCCACCGAGGGTGCACTGGTACGTGTAGCGCCCGCGCCCGGTAATCTGAAAATTGACCCGCTGTTTGCCTGGCTTGAGCAAGCCGGACGGCACGTCGACGGTTTGGGTCCCGGCCGCCTCGTCGATCTCCAGCAGCTTGGCTTGCACGTCGTTGACAAACACGGCCAGGCGGTAATGCTCGCCTTGGAAGCGGCTCTGGGCGAACCACTCGCAAAGCGCCAGTGCCGCAGGGCCCGTGGCCTTGTCGGGCGCCCAGCGGTGCCCCACGCGATGCGCGAGGAGCCAATCGACAAGCTCCTTCGCCTGGGGTGCCTGGGGCGTGACCTTCTGAATCGCCAGCGCCACGAGGGCGCGAAGCTCCGCAGGCGAATGGCTCCACGGCAGACTGCCCTGGGCCGTACTGCGCCGCAACGCGGCATCGTCGAGGTTGCGCTGTGCGATGAGGGCCAGGATCTCGCCGGCCATGGGTTTGCGGTCCATGCCGGCCAGTGCCAAGGCAAGGTGCGCCAACGCGGCGGTCGATAACGAGGGCCGCTCGCGGTAGAGCCGGTTCGCCAGGGCGAAATCGCCCTGCCCGGCCGCAGTCAGGGCGTGCAGCAGGATGGCCTTGCTCTCGTAATCGCTGTTGTCGGTCGTGGCGACCTGCGTCTTTAGGTAGGCGATCGCCTTCTGATACGCTTCGTCGCGCACGGGATAGCCGGCGGCCCGGGCAAGGCTCAAGGCCCACACGGCCCGAGCGCTCGAATAGCGGTCGCTCTTGTCGCCGCGTCCGGTCCAACTCCAACCGCCGTCGTCGCGCTGCGAGGAGATGAGTAGTGAGATCGACGATCGCACGCGCCCGTCGAGCGACTGGGCTTGCGGGCTGCCCGCCTCGCGCGCCGTGCCAAGGAGTTTCTGGAGCCCGATCGACGCCATCAGGTCGCTGGTCGCCGCGTCGAGGCCCGAGGCGAACCGGTTGGCCTCGATCTGGCACCACGGGGCAGGGCCGAGCACGATGTCGATTAGGCTCCGCTCGACCGTCGGGCCGATGAGGATCTGAAGGCTGGGGGCGGCCAGCGGCATGTCCTTGGGCGGCTCGATCCAGGCCGTCGTGTCGCTGGTGGCCGAGCCGCTCGCCGTGGCGTACACCGGCATGCCGTAAGGCAGCAACGGAACGGTGCGGCGGACCACGTCGCGACTTGGGCCGGCAACGACCGTGAGTTCGAACGCCGCATGAACCTCGGCGGTTGTGGCCGCGGCCTTGTCGTCCTTGCCCGTCTCCGGTCGACGCAGCGACGCCTTGAACGTCAGCTCGTGCATCCCCTTGGACTTCACCTCCAGGGTCTTCTTTTCTTCGCTGGTGCGTGGTCCGATAGTCGTCTTGAGCGTGACCTCGATCGTGCCTTTTTCGATGGCATCGTTGTGGACCGTGGCGAGCACTTCGGCCTCGTCGCCGTCGGTGAAGGCCATGGGGAGCTTCAGGTCGCCGAAGAGATCCTTCTTGACGACCAGGTCCGTGGTGGCTTCGCCGGCCAGGGTCTCGGCCGTGATCCCCTTGGCGACGAATCGCCAGGCCGTGGACCGCTCGGGCACGGTGACGGCCAGCGCGGCCTTGCCGTCCGCCCCGGTAACGATCGCGGGATTCCAGTAGCCGGTTTCCTGCGGCCCCAGGCCCGACAGGAGCATCGTGCCCGACTTGGCGAGCTCATTGGCGAGGGCCTCAGCCTTGGCCCGGTCGAGCCGATCACCCCGAGCGAAGTTCAACTCCTGCATGCGGCCCTGGGCATCGACCATAGTGATCGCTCGACGATCGTTGAAGGCCACGGCTTGCCCGAGGAGCACATCGGCCTTGGCCGGGCCGTAGTACCCGTGGTACCCGTGCTCAACCCGAAATCGCTGGCCGGCACCACGGTAGGCGGTATCGAAACTTCCTCGGCCGAAGTCCATGAACCCGATGTCCGATCGTACTCCCAGGTCAGCCTGCGGCGATACGGTGGTGGCGAGCGTCTGAGCCGATCCGTTAAACAACTGGCCGGCCTTCACTCTCCGCTCAGAAAGCCTTGTCCCGCCAGCGACGCCGAGCGAGGCCCGCCGCTGCAGCGTAGCGCGACCGGACATGGCCTTAGCCGCCTGCTGCACGTCATGCGTGTTTCCGCGGACCACTAGCACTTCAATGCCGTCAAGAATCTCAGCCTGCACGCTCGAGGGGAGGTCCATCAGGGAGTCGAAGTCGGCCACTCCAAGCCTCTCCTCGTCCTCCTCCTGGATGACAATTCTTGGAGTGACAGCCATTCGCAGACCGGCCTCCTCTCCGCCCGCGCGCAGCCGGCTACTCTCTTCTTCGGCGGCCACTTCGCGGCGATCGGCCTCGGCCAGCAACTGCGGGTTGATCGGCTTGGTCGTCGGATGATAGGAGAACGTAATGCTGGAGGTGGTCCGCAGCGCCGTGGCGCGGAGGTTCCCGCGGAAGAAATCTTGAATGGCAGGGACCTGAAAGCCGAACATCTCCAGGAGCGATTGTTCGATCATCGCCAGGCTCACCTCGGCGGCCACCGGCTTGCCTTGCGGATCGGTGGTCGTGACCGTCACTTCAAGCTCTTCGCCCGGCCGGGCCGGACCAGTGGCCGCTGCCTTTCGCTTCGCCGCCACGATCACGCGCAAGTCGCGCTCGACCGTAAACGGACTCGAAGCCGCATGGAATCGCTGCACCGGCTTGTGGAGCACGTTTCCAACGTGCTTTTGGGCTCTGGGCACGTTGGAAACGTGCCCCACGTCGGTCATCACCGCGACCGCAAGCTCGAAGTTCGGCGCGAGCTGGGCGGTCATGGGAATTTCCAGCTTATTGGGACCCTGTTGAAGCTGAACCAGCCGGTAATCGAGCACGCGGGCCCCTTGGAACGTGACCAGGGCCAGTGCCGGCTCTTCGCGCCAAAGCAACTGCACCGAGGCCGCGTCGCCGACCTTGTACGTGTGCCGGTCGGCCAGGATGCGGAGCCGGACCTGGTCTTCGTCGCCGGAGATCTGCACGAGCGCCTGAGCGGTGATCGGATTCTTGAAGCGGTCGATTCCCTCGGCGCGGAGGACATAGCGGCCGCCTTTGTCGAGCTTCAAGGTCTTGCGGGCGGTGCCGTCGGACGCGGCGGTTTCCAGATCGTGTTTTTCCACGAGCCGCTCGCCTACTTTGCCGTCGACGACGATTCGCTCCAACACTTGGAGCGTAAGCTTCTGCGTGATCGGCTTGCCCTGGGCATCGTGTACCTTGAACGTGGCCTCGAACGTCTCGCCGGCCACGAAGACCGGCCGGGCAGTGGTCACCCCGATCGAAAAGCCCTCGCAGGCGAGCACGAAGTTGACCGCGGTTTGCAGGTTCCGTTCCGGCAGCGTGACGACCAGCGGCAATACCTGGGTTTCACTGAACTCCCGGGTGGGGAGCTTAAAGCGGACCTAGCCCTTGGCGTCGGTAGTTGCCGTGCGCAAGCGATCGTCGGCCAACTGGTAGCGGATTTCCCGGCCCGCCAAAGGCGACCCGTAGTAAAACTCCGCGCGGATCGTCCCCTCGATCTCTTCTCCGCGGTAATAGACGCGCCGCGGGGTGTCGACCACCAGGCGGACCGGCTCGAGGGCGTACTCGTGGACCGCGAACGTGCCCGTGAAGCTGCGGCCCGACTCGTCGTGGACCACGAAGCGGTATTGTCCCTGCGGGCTCGTGGTCGGCAGCAGGAAATGGGCACGGAAGGTGCCGAACTCGCCGAGCGCGACTTTCTGCTGATCCACGGAGCGGTTGCGGCTATCGAACACTTCCAGCGTGTATTTTTTCCCCTTGTCAATGCAATACGAGTCGTCGGCCGCACGGCGGATACAGCCGCGGAGGTGAACGATCTGGCCGGCGCGGTAGGCGGGCCGGTCGGTGTAGAGATAGCCCTTGTCGGCCAGCCCCTCGGCCACTCCGACGCCCTGCAAGCCGACCACATTCGACGCCACGTGCCCTTCGGCCGCGGCGAACACGCGCACGTCCTGGGCGTCCTTCAATTCCTTGTACTGCCCACGAAACACGCCGTCTTTGCCGGTAACACCCTCGGCGAACACCTGCTTGCCGTTGGAGATCAAGAGGCGCGCGCCGGCCCACGGCTTGCCGGTTCGCATATTCTCGGCGAACACGAAGACCTCGTTGCGGGAGCTCTTGACGATGATGTCCAGGTCGCTCTGGATCACCAGCGTGGTCGCCTCGTAGGTCTTGCTGTTGACGGTGACGGCCATCACGCCGCACTTCAGATCGCCGGGGCCGGAAAAGGGGACAGTCCCCTTTTGTGCGAAGCACCCATCGGGCCGTTCCGGCAAATGGGGACTGTCCCCTTTTCCGGCCCCGGGCAGGGGCACTTCCAGCGGGCTTTCCAGTTCCTGGTACTTCACGTACTTCGGCACGGGAAACTCGAAACTCTTGTCGGGGCTGATCAGGGCGATGTCCAGGCCCTCGACGCCCCGGGCCAGGTGCATCTTGCGGAAGTAGGTCTCCAGATCGACCTTGTAGGCCCGCACCGAAACGCTCTCGATGTTTCGCGTCGTGAGGGCAAGCATCGGCCGCTCGTCGGAGCGGATCACGCGCTCGGTGGCCACGGCCAGCCGTTTCGCGGTGAGCCTCGCCAATGCCTGCTGGGCCGCGCCCTGATGGCTTCCCCAGGTCACTTTGCGATATTCTTCCACGGCCTCTTCGAGCTTGCCGAGTTTTTGCTCCAGGGTCTCGGCGATCAGATATTGGGCCCGCGACGACCAATCCGTGCCCGGGTACTTCAACACCAGGCGCCGCCAATCGGCCAAGGCCGCCTCCCATTTCTCTTGGGCATGGCTCATGGCGCCGAAAGCGAAGAGGATTTCGGGGTTGCGGGGATCGAGCGGATAGCGGGCGAGGAACTCGGAGTAGAGCTTCGTGGCGGCCTCGTACTGCTTGTCCTCCTGTTTCTGCCGGGCCATGGCGAATTCCGCGTCCACGATCTCCCGCTGCACCGTGCTCCACGCCCGATGCGCGGGGTGCTTGGCCAGGTACTCATGCCACGCGGCAATCGCCTCGGGGAATTTCTTTTGCAGCAGGTAAGAGCGGCCGAGGAGACTGCGGGCCTCGGGGATCTCCTCGCGACTCTTGTAGCGATCGTCGGCAAGAAACCGCTTGATCGCCGTTACGGCGTCTTCATAGCGTCCGGCGCGGACGTAGGTTTCCGCCACGTCCAAATGGGCCCGAGCGGCCAAAGCGTGCGACGGAAACCGCTCGATGAACGCTTCCAAGGCGGCGATGCCGAGATTCACGTTCGCCGGTGCGGGCGGGGGCGACGGAGCCGCCGACTGGGCGTTTGCGGCTTCAGCCTGTTGGGCCGCGAGTCGAGGCGGGGCGTTGGCCGCTGCACCACTCCCAGCCGCGACGATGGGAACGCCCCATGTGCGCGAGATCAGAAACGCCGCCTCGGCGATCCGCTCCGAACGGGAATCCGGGTATTTGGCCAGCAGATCCTGCCAGGTCCGCCGCGCCTCTTTGGACTTGCCTTGGGCCAGGTACGCTTCGCCCAAGTGGAACCGGGCCTCGACGTCCAGCGGGCTGTCGGCGTGCTCCTTGATGAATCGCTCATAAAGCGTGGCCGCTTCGGCGAGTTTGCCCAGTTTTTGCTGGCACTGGGCCACGAGCAACTCGACTTCCGTGGCTTTTGCCGGCGTGGGGCCGACCTCCAATGCCTTTTTGTAGAACTCCAGGGCCTTGGCATAGTCGGGCCTCTGGTCTTCCTTGGGCGGCTTGAACAACGCGTCGGCGAACTCCAGGTAGAGTTGGGCGATCTGCTGCTTTCGGTCTGGCGACAAGAGCCATTCGGCCTCGGCCCGATAAATGGTCTCCGCCGCACGAAAATCCCCCTTGCGGGCCAGGGCCATCGCCTTGGCGAACCTCGCCCTGCGGAGCCAAGGGCTTTTGGGAAACTGCTTCTGAAGGCCGTCGAATGCGGCAATCGCATCGTCGGGGCGGTTATCGAGGAAGAGGGCCCGGCCTTTGAGCCATAAGAGGTAGTCCGCGGCCGCCCCAGGGGCTTTGGCGGCCTCGTCGATCGCCTGGACGGCTTCGGCGTACTTCCGGTCCTGCATCGCCTGGCGAATCTTGTCCGGCACAAGCGGGACATCGGCCGATTCGGCGGACGCCAGTGCTGCGCCGCCTTTCTGGTGGGATGCCTCAGCGCCGCAGGCCATCCGACCCATCCCCACAGTTAACCCCATGACCGCGATGGCAATCAGTCCACAATGGCATCGCACATGACACCTCCTTAGCAACGTGTTCGTACCGGTCCCAGAAGCAGGCGTTGTTAGCGATAGGGCGATCTCGATCGCAAGTAGAGCGAGAAAGTGCTTTCTAGATAATACGTTACGCTCGGCAGAGCGGGCTCAGGGCCGGAGCCTGAAGGGCTCCCATACGATAGCCCAGGGCAACGCCCTGGGGAGGTTCGGCATCAGCCCCATGGAAGCCCTGAAGGGGCGATATAAACCATGATGCCGAAAAGACTTACCACGCCATCACAGGACTTTCGCAGGTTGCGGAACTCTTGCCGCAGGGCGTTGCCCTGGGCTGTCGTATTTCAGCCTTTCAGGCTGAGCGAGTGCTTGATCCGCCCTGCCTGGACAAACACCAACCGAGGCAATTCAAATGCCCTCTCAAGTAATTCAGACGAGTTTCGAACCAATTCAGTTCCGTCGAAAGAGCGTTGTAAAATAACGAGCCGACGCATGAACCGGTGGGGCTCTTGTTTCGCTCGCAGATCATAGAAAACCAACCCCATGATAGCCGCCGAAGTCGAGTTCATCCAGATCCCCCTGATCGAGTTCGTCGAGTCGGACGACCTGTATCTCGAGTGCTTCTTGGCCCCGATCAACCCGCGAGGCCGCCAACCGATCCGGGACGACCTTCCCCGCGGCGTGGATCACGTCACGCCGACCGGCACCCCTCCCCACCGCCGGCCCTCTCGTCCGCGAAATACCCGTTGTACGGCCCGTTCCCCGCCGATCGAAACGGTTCATGCGTCGGCTCTCGATAATACGTTATACACGCTCAAACCGACTCAAAGTCGGAGCCTGAAGGGCTCCCATACGACAGCCCAGGGCGTGAACGCCTGGGTTGTGTGGTAGTCAGGCGGTTTTCCAGCCCCTTCAGGGGCTTCCCGCTGAAAGCCCCTGAAGGGGCTGGGTTCGACATCTGTCGCCCGCTGTCCCAGGCGTGAACGCCCGGGCTAGAGAAAAATCGTTGGCGCATGGCATCTACCATCCCGGTTTTGCACGTGGTATCCTCAAGTTGCATTCGGGCGAGAAGCAGATTCGGCGCCCAGTGCAGGACGGATTGAACACCCGTCCTACGTTCGTGCCTGGACTTATAAGGCGACTGGCGGGGAGTATTTGTGATGCCAAGAAAAGACGCAATTCGATGGGGATTGATTGCCGCAATCTGTTGTCTGTCGCTCACGCCGCTCGCCGTGGCCGGCTGGGAAGGCAAAGTGGTCGGGGCACCGGAGGGCTGGAGCGTGGCAGCCCCGCGCGAGGAAATCCGGCCCGAGTTCGCCTTCGACCCCCAGGGCGGCCCGAACGAGCAAGGCGCCTTCCTCATCAAGGCCGACGGCCGCGAGGGACTCGACGGGGCTTGGGTCAAGACGTTTCCCGTCCACGGCGGCCGCTGCTATCGGTTCCACGCCGTGCGAAGGGTCGAAAACGTCGCGTTGCCGCGGCGCAGCACGGTGGCCAAGATCAACTGGCTCGATGCCCAGGGCAAACGGGTTACCTACGACGAGTCGGTGGTGACGGGCTATTTGCGCGGGTCCAAGGCGATGGCCGAGGCCGAGCATCCGACCGATAAGGCCACAGACGCCGGCGGGTGGACGGAGGTGTCCGACACCTACCGCGCCCCATCCAAGGCTGCCAAGGCGGTGGTCGAGCTGCGTCTGCTTTGGGCCCCGGGCGGCAAGATCGCGTGGAGCAAGGTGGAGCTCAAAGAAACCGCTCCCCCGCCGGGCCGCAAGGTCCGCCTGGCCGCCGTCCACTTTCGCCCGCGCGGCGGCAAGACGCCCGCCGACAACTGCCGCCAGTTCGCCCCGCTCATCGAAGAAGTGGCCCGGCAGAAGGCCGACCTCGTGGTGCTCGGCGAATGCGTGACGATCGTCGCCAACGGCTGCAAGCTGGAAGACGCCGCCGAGCCGGTTCCCGGCCCGTCAACCGAGTACTTCGGCCAATTGGCGAAGAAGCACAATCTGTACATCGTCGTCGGCCTGTACGAGCGGTCCGGGCACCTGATCTACAACACGGCCGCGCTGGTCGGCCCGGAGGGCAGCCTGGTGGGCAAGTACCGCAAGGTCACGCTGCCGCGCGACGAGATTGTCAGCGGGGTTGCCCCGGGCCACGAGTATCCCGTGTTCCCGACCCGTTTCGGCAAGGTCGCCATGATGGTCTGTTACGACGGCTTCTTCCCCGAGGTCGCCCGTCAGTTGACTAACCGCGGCGCGGAGATCATCGCCTGGCCGGTGTGGGGCTGCAACCCCGACCTAGCCAAGGCCCGAGCGGTGGAGAACCACGTGTACGTCGTCAGCAGCACGTACGAGGACATTTCCAGCAACTGGATGCTCACGGCGGTGTGGGACCACGCAGGCCGCACGATCGCCTTGGCCCAGAAATGGGACACGGTGGTGGTGGCCGAGGTCGATCTGGACCAGCGTGCCCACTGGGGCAGCCTGGGCGATTTTAAGGCCGAGCTTCCCCGCCACCGACCTCGCTGGGAAATCGACCAGTGATCAAGAACGTTTGCTCGGCCGTGCGGCGGAGCAGCCACTCGCGATCGGTCGGGGTGAGGAAATCGAGTCTGGGGATTGCCATCTGCTCCTTGGTATAGCCGTGTGCGAGCGGGTAGCGCGCTGTGTCGGGCGACCAGACGTGGACGTGGGCGTCGATCAAGTCGTCCGGTCCGTCGCTATTTGCCGGTTCCGAGCGGGCGGCACGGTCGGCGATGCCCCAAGCAGCAGCCGCGGCCACCGCCGCGCCGAGCAAATCGCGTCGAGAGGATTGGGATGTCGAACGATGCATGCGAGATCTCCTTGGATCTTGAACAGGAGGAAACAGAGGAAACGGAGGGGCGGCTCGGGACTCGCTTGCCCCGGAGGGGCAGATGAAAATAGCCCAGCGATTTATCGCTGGGTGCGATAGTCGCAACAGGCTTTGGTGTCCCGTAGGGACACTTGAATATGGGTGATTCCAGGTTCAAACGTCCCTCCGGGACGTAAGACGTTGTTGTTTGGTCTGCGACCCCAGCAGTGAACTGCTGGGCTATTTTCAAACGTCCCTCCGGGACGGGGAGCAGGACGGTTCACCCTAACGTCGGGCTTGAGAGAGAGCGGGAAGAGGATCTTCTGCCCGCCCGCTTCCAGAGTGGGCGAAGGATGTCGGGACAATAGACCGTGTGTCCCCAGATCGGGAATTCTGCCCTCGGCCGGCGAGCATGAAGGGCTGGTTGGCTTCGCCGTAGTCCTTCGCGTCGGCGAGGCTCACCAGGGTCCGATTCTTGCCATCCGTGCCGATTTCGTAGCGGCACGCCTCGTTTTTCAGAACGATCGCGCCGCCTCGAATCGCCGGGGCTCGCACGTTCTCGGCAGCGGAAAGTTCGCCGAGCAGCCAGGCGACCCAGGTCAACGTGGCGAAGAGCAGTCTTGTCCGATTCGTTACAGGTTTGCGCCGGTCAGCCATTCTTGGAGCCACTCCACGCTGAGTCGTTGGACGTCGTTTTCAAAGGGAGTCTCCCAGCAACCCGCTCATATACACGTAGGCCTCCTGCGTATAGCGCGGCAGGTTCTGCGGATCCTCCACTTCGAGCTCGACCGTCAGGCCGCGGTCGTAGCCCACCTCGCGAAGCGCCGCAACGATCACGGCCAGATCGATCTCGCCGCGCCCGATGCCCACCGAAACGGTTCCCCGGTGGTCCTTGAGATGCACGGAGTAGAGCCGCCGGGCATGGCGACGGATGAACTCCACGTTGTGGACCCCGGCCGAATGGAAATGGCCCGTGTCGACACACGCGCCCAGGCGAGGATCGGGGATCGCCTCCAGCACCCGGTCGAAGTCTTCGGCCTGCTGGAGCACGTTGCCGAAATGGGGCTCGATGGTCATTTTGACCGGGGTCTGGGGCGAGATCTGCCGGAGCACTTGACGCACGCAGCTCATCACCCGGTCCAGCGCCCCCGGCTCGCCTCGCGGCGAAGCCCCCGTGGAAGTCACGTGATCCGCCCCCAGGGCTTCGGCGAATCGCACGCAGGCGGCGATGGCCTCGGCCCGCTGGCTCACTTCCTTCTCGTCGGCACCGCCCCAGCAGGGCGTGTAGATGCCCGCGCACCGCATCCCGGACGCCTTCACTCGGGCCTGCATCGCCGGCAGGTCAAAGACCTTCACGGCCGGCACGGTCCAGGTGATCGGGCCGTGGATTTCCATGGACCGGTAGCCGATCGCCGGGGCATTTTCCAGCGTGGCCACCACCTCGTCGTCGGCGAAACCGCGATAACAAATCGAAGCGCAGATGATCTCCATGGCGTCATCTCCTTCCTGTCTCTAGGATGGGTTGGAAACCCGTCCTGCTTGGGCGGCACAGGATTCGATACGGCCCTATTGTGCTCCTTGTCTCGGCGCATTTCAACCTCACCGCTGGGCTCGCCCGGCGGTGAGGACGTGCGTGCGGGGGGGCTTGCTTGTAGCTGCCAATCAACCTCCCGCCGGGACGAGCCCGGCGGTGAGGCATTTCCTATGGGAGCCCTTCAGGCTCCGACGATGTGGACGCCTGGTTGCGCAGGCACGCCGTGCAGATGCGAATCAGATCGTACGGCACGCTGCCGTTCAGTTGGTCGAAGATCGGCTTCAATCGCTCGGCGCCGATTTGCCGGACCACCTCGGCCACGTGGGCGAAGGTCTTCTCGTCCACCCAGGGGTACGGCGTGTCGAGCTGCTCCCGCTGAATGTGTTCCACAAGGTACTGGAGCGTGGTGGACGGCGCGCGGCCGATCGACTGGGCTATCTCTTCGATGGATCGCCCTTCGGCAAACAGGCTATGGGCCCGCTCCCGGACCAAAACGGCTTGCACCGTTCGGGAGCCACTTTCCGCAAGCGATTCAAGGCTGATCGCCGCTGCCGACGGCTCCACGTCCATCGTCAGCGACTTCTCGCGGCAATGCTCTCCGATGGCCGTCAGGAAAACCTCGCCGTACTGCTCGCACTTCACTTGGCCTACGCCGTGGACGCGGAGAAAGGACTCCAGGGTGGACGGCCTTCGCCGGGCCATGTCGCGCAGGGCCACGTCGCTGAAGACCACGTACGGCGGTACGTTCTTCTCCAGAGCGATCTGCCGCCGTAGTGCTCGCAGGGTCTCGAATAGCTCTCGGTCCACGCCTTCCCAGGAGTCGCGTACGCCCGGCGTGGAAGGCGAGGGCTCCGGACGCCGCTTGGCCGGCTTGAGCAACCGGGGCGTTTCCTGGCCGCGCAGCACTTGCCAGCCCTTTTCCGTGACCCGCAACACGTTGTACTCGCCCGTCTTTTGCAGGTAGCCCTGGCCCACGAGCTGCTCCGTCCAGTCGCGAACGACCCGCTTGTCCTGGTCGGCCAACAGCCCGTAGGTGCTCAGGCGGTCGTGCCCGTTCTTCAGAATCCGCTGTTCTTTCGAGCCCATCAGAACGGCGGTCGTGTACTCCGCGCCGAAATTCTCTTTGAGCCGCATCACGCAGGAGAGGATTTTCTGGGCCGTGACCAGTGAGTCCTCGACATAGTCGAGGTTGCCGAGACAGACGTCGCACGCCCCGCAGCTCTGCTTGCCGAGTTCCTGCCCAAAGTACTGGGAAAGGGCCTTGTGCCGGCAGGTCACGCCGGCGCAGTAGTCGTACATTCCGCTGAGTTTTTCCAGCGCGATGTCGCGCACCTCGGGCGATGCGTCTTTGAGGATCTTTTTCCACACGACGAAATCGCCGCCGGAATAGAACAGGCAGCACTCGGCTTCCAGGCCGTCTCGCCCGGCCCGGCCCGTCTCCTGCTGGTAGTGTTCGAGCGACTTGGGCATCCCGGCGTGGACCACGTAGCGGACGTTCGACTTGTCGATCCCCATGCCGAAGGCCACGGTGGCCACGATGGTCTGGACGCGTTCTTCGATGAACGCTTCCTGGTTTTGCTTGCGATCATCGCCGGCCATGCCCGCATGGTAGGGCGCGGCGCGATAGCCCTTAGCCCCCAGCGCGGCGCACAACTCATCGACGTCCGCGCGGCGAATGCAGTAGACGATGCCCGACTCGTCCCGGTGCCGATCGAGCACGCCGGAAACCTGGCCCAGGAGGTTGCTGCGGCCTGCCACCTTGTAGACCAGATTCGGCCGGTCGAACGATCCGACCAGGAAGCAGGGCTCCTTGAGCCGAAGCTCCCGGGCGATGTCCCGCCGGACCTGTTCGGTGGCCGTGGCCGTGTAGGCGTGTACGGCAATGCCCGGCAGGGCGTCCTTCAAGATGCCCAGTTTCCGATACTCCGGACGGAAGTCGTGCCCCCAGACACTGATGCAGTGGGCCTCGTCGATTGCCACCAACGAGACCGCCAATCGGCCCAGAAAGGCGAGAAAACGCGC
>CAYTJV010000026.1:0-13667 GCA_964438165.1 uncultured Planctomycetaceae bacterium
CCGCAACCGGGCACACTCGGCGGCCCGTTGGGTCACGGCGCGGAGCTGACCAAGATCCAGCGGCTTGAGCAGGTAGTTGAACGCCCCTTGCTGCATCGCCGCCACGGCCGAGGGGACCGTGCCGTGGCCGGTGATGAGAATTACCTCCGCCTCGGGAAGTTCCTTCTTGGCCCGGGCGAGGATTCCCAGGCCGTCGATGTCGTTCATCACCAGGTCGGTAATAACGACATCGTAGCGTCCCTCCTCGATCATCCTGGCCCCTTGGTTGCCGGAAGTGGCCAAATGGCACGAGAAGCCCACCCGCTGAAGACTTTCACCAACCACCTGCGCGTGGGGCTCGTCGTTGTCGATGATCAGGACTTCACTGGGAGGGCCGGACCCATCCCCCGACGGTTTCGCGTGCGGATCGCCCATGCCGATGATGATACCGCAGAGGCGGGCCGCGGACCAGCACCCCATTGGCGCGGGTTCGCCGGAACGCCGTCTTAACCGATTCATCGCCGTGTTCTTCGCCCGCGTTGTCGTCCTATTCGGCCCCGCGGATTCTCCGGTCTACGGCGACTCTGCCGTCGGGACTAACGAGGGTTCTGCTTTTGCCGGACTTGCCGTGCGCGGCTCGCCGATGAGAGACAATAGACAAAACACGGTAAGAGGAGTCCGGAGCCATGAAAACCGACATCGCTCGCATGATCTCGCCGGTGGTCGTGATTGCGGCACTGGTCTGGGCCGTGCCGTGCCGCGGTCAGAATTTGGACATCGACATCGTGGTGCCCGAGCCGGGCAAGAGCGCTGCCGAGGGCAAAGAAGCGGGGAAGCGGAAGCCTTCTCAACGCAGCGAGAGTCACCAGGGGGCCCGGCGCAACGCCCGCCCGCGGCTCGACGAGGTCCCGCCGGCCTTGGATCTGGATGTCGAGGCCGAATTGCCTGGCAGTCAGGGCAGGGTTTCGGGCGAGCCCACGCTCGCCCCGCCGAAGGGCAAACCGCCTCGACCATGGGCAGCGGCTGCGGCCGACGACGAATCCGGGCCGGAGCCCGCCTGGGCCAACCCCGCCGGAATCCCGCTCCGCCAGAACGAGAGCACGAGCTCCCCATCGACGCCCCTGGCCCGCGACAAACAATCAGCGGCCAAGTCGCCGTCTGCCGCCAAGACGTCCAAGAACCGGGGTGAAGGCTCCAAGGGTGCTTCCGACCGCAGCGGCTGGTTGAGCCGATGGTTCCAAGCGGGGCGACGCGAGGCCGGGCAGGAAGAGTCGCCATCGCTCGTGGCGCGGCGGCATCGCGTCACATCCCCAGACCACCGCCAAGCCCCGCTCGCCTCGCCATCGCCGTGGGGCAATGGCCGACAACAAGAACCGGACCGCGAATGAACTATGACGACGAGCCGACCGGCATCCACGCCGCGGGCCATGCGTCGGGCAATAGGAGCGTGAGGATCTCGGACAGGTCGTCTTCCACTGCACGCTGCGCGACGGCGCGTACGCGAGTTGATTTTGGGCGGAACGCCACCGAGCGTCCGGCCGCTTCCATCATGCACAGATCGTCCTCGCCGGCGCCCACGGCGAGGATCCGGTCGATGCCGATGCCGGTGCGATCGATGAGGTAGCGGACGGCGTTTGCCTTGCAGCAGGGGTGCCGGGGACATCCCCCGGCGGCGAGCATCGCCGGCGAGAGCACGACCCGTCCGGTGGCCTTTCCCGCCTTGAAGCGCATCCGATGGGCGATGCTGAAATCGGCAAACACTCGGCGGCGGATCACCTCCGAGACAACGTGGAGCCCGTGGGTCACCACGCCCACGCGGAATCCCGCCTTGCGGAGCGCCGTCACCACGGGGCGGGCATCGGGCATCAGGGGGAGGCGGCAGGCGGCGTCTTCCAGCGTCTTCCGCGATACCCCGGCAAACAACGAGCCAATGGCCTTCATCCGCTCTTCGACGGTCAGGGCAGAGTCGTCCAGCAGAAGCTGGAGCGACTGGCTCCGCTGCGCGTGCTGTCCCAACTCGATCCAGGAGTCCCCGCCGAGCAGCACGTCGTCCATCGCAAACAGCGCCAACTGGTCGGCCTTGTCCAGCTTCTGCACGGCCACGGCGACCTCGGCCTCGGTGTGGCGCTCGATCTCGCGGACTTCCTCGATCTGCCGCGCCTTGAGCCGCCCGTACCGTGCGGCCCGATCCAACAGCGTGCGAGCCACCTGCGTGGCCATGTCCCCCAGGACCTCCAAGGGATGGCTGTCGTGCTCGATGTGCCCGATGTCGACCTGGGCGATGCGCGCGCCGATGGCGGAGGCGTCGATCAACAAGCCGACGTCGACGCCGTAATCGTTTTCGAATCGCAAGCGGCGCAAGAGCTCGCGGCGGGCGGCAATGATCCCGCCCAGCGGCTGCTGGAAGTGGACCAACTCGGGAAAAAAGATGCGCAGCAACGGGCGCGCCGTGAGGATCGTTACCCGCCCCGCCGTCCGGGAAAACTCCGCCTTCACAAAATCCGCCGTGCCGGCAAACAGGGGCGCCGTGAGGCGCTCGACCAGGTCCGGGCAGAGGTGCGTCAGATCGCCGTCGAGGTAGACGAGGATCTCGTTGCGCGCGGCGAGCAGGCCGTCTTCCATCGACACGCCCTTGCCCAGCATGGTGCTCGTGACCACCCGCGCGCCGGCGGCCGCCGCCAACTCCGGCGTGCCGTCGACGGAGGCGTCGTCCACCACGATTACTTCGCTGACCCGCCGGTCGCGCCGAGCCAACTCGATGACCGACACGATGGTCGCCGATTCGTTGAGCGCGGGAATGATGACCGTGATCATCCTGACCTCTCTCAAGATCGCATGCGAACCGCGCCGCGTCAAAATCGCAGAAGGCCGGATGAAGGCGCAGAATGAATAGGATATGGAAGGCCGGCAAGCCGGCGGCGCGTTGCGAGCTTCCAGCCTGCGGTCTATTAGAGCGGAATCGTGATCGGCGTCAACCCCCGCGTCTCGGGTGGGCTAGGAGCCAGACTAATGAGCCAGACCGCCCAACGCCCCACCCCCGACCGATGTCCTCGCCGGCGCCTGCCTGGGAACGAACTTGTAGACTTCGAGGTAGTCGATCTCCTGCGGCGGACGATCCTTGCGCTCGCCGAGCATGAATGGGTAGCGCTCGCGCCCGACCAGATCGTAGCGAGTCTGCATTTCGACGAGCCAACGGTCGTGGGCGGCCTGGTCGTAGGGCAACCAGCCGGAACGATACTCCACGCAGCGCAGCGGCCAGTTCTCGCTCACGCGGTCCCATTGCGGCTGGTCGCCCCGGGCATGGCGCGGCGAGTAGATTCGCTGGTTGCACAAATACATCGACGACAAGCCGCGCTCGAAGTCGGCCGGGCCGAAGCTGCGGCCCAAGTCGGTCTTCAGGCAAACCACTTCGCCGTCGAATTGGGCGGTACACCAGAACCAGCGGGCGAAATCCCTCGCCCGCATCACGGCCGCCGACTTGGCCGGAAACCAGAAGTCGCGGGCCATGATGCCGAACGCAAACAACGCCAGGACCGCCAGCAAGATGTAAAGGGAAAGAGGGCTCCTCTTTTCGTTGTGGAGAAGGGCGAGCAAAGCTGCCCCGGCGCCGGCAAGCATGCAGAAGACCGGGGCCATGTAAATCTGGAACTTCACCATCTGCCCATACGGGTAGCGGTGCAGCGCGGCGGCCACCAAGGTGAGCCCGAGCGGCGCCAGCCAGAGCAGCAGCAAGGGATATTGCCGCCGCCGGCACAGCGCGATCAGGCCCACCAGGCAGCAGATCGCCGTGAGAATGCTCCCCCCGCGCCGCCCGCCGAACGGATACGCCAGCAAATCGCCGGTGTGCGTGACCACGAGCCATTTCGCCAGCTTCAGCGGGTTGGTCAGCGGAGGAAAGCCCTCCTGCCAGAAGTTCTGCATGAACGCGAGGGTCTCGCTCGACTGGTTCGCGGCCGAAAGCGCAAACAGGATCCCGAAACTCCCCACCAGGGCCGTGTTGTAGGCGGTCCACGGCGCCCAGCCGCCGCGGTCGCCGCGCGTCCAGAGCAGCCACGCCGCGAAAAGGCTGATCCCGCCGCCGACAAACACCGCCGGGAACGAGATGCCCACGGCCACGGGCGCCAGGCCCGCCAGGCCCCAAAGCCAACGACGCTCCTCAGGCCGGCGCCACCACGCGACCGCCATCGCCGTCAACAGGAGCGAGAAGAACAAGTCGGCGCTGTACTGTTTGGCCTCGGCCGCATAGCGGATGCCCGGATAGGCCACGGCGAAAATCGCCATCGCCACCACGCGCGGAGTGCCCTTCAGGAAGCGGCCCGCCAGGCGCCGAAACACGAACAGCCCCGCCACTCCGCAGATCCACGAAAACAGCCGCAGGGACCATTCGTGGAACCCCAGCAGCTTGACCATGCTCAACTGGACCCAGAGGAACCCCAGCGGACACACCTGGTGGTACGCCAGCCCGCCCATCAAGTCGCCGTAGCCGCGGTCCAGCAGATTAGCGGAAAGAAAACACTCGTCCTCCCAAAGCGGAAATCGCAGCAGATAGCGGACCGTGCGAGCGGCGATGCCCAAGATCAGAAAGAACCACACCCATCGCGTCACCTCGCGCGGGCCCAACGGATCCTGATCTACCGGAACCAACTCCAAGGGAAATTGCCAGGTAGATTCGGCTTCGCCTTCCTCGCATTCACGCATCGGTTCGACGGCACGCAGCATCAGACTCCCTCACCTCCGCCAAGAATGACGGGTAGCTGAATTCGCCGGAATTCAGGCTTCCCGACCTCTGGCGAGATCGGCTACCTGTCCAACCAAATTTGACAAAGCGTTAGTGCCGGACCGCCCACAGATAGCCGAAAGGCGATTGTCCGGCCGACTCGCACCAGACGCGGAAACCGGCGTCCTGCAAGAGCGCCGCGATCTGCCTGTGATCGAGTTCCGAAACGTTGTCATGGAACTCCATCGCCAATTGGCGGACCCGTCGCAGCCGGTCCTGGCCGGCGCACTTCAAGATGCTCCCCTCCGAGCCTTCGCAGTCGAGTTTCAACAGACCAATCTCGCCGATGCCGCAGTCATCGAAGAGGTCGGCCAAGCCGAGGGTGGGAACTTCGATAGAGCGGTCGAGCTTGCCGCGGATGTTATGGTCGAACAATAGGTGGCCGCCGCTGGAGTCACTGATGAAAAGCTTGGTCGTGCCACGCGAACCCGAAACCGCCCGGTTCATTGGCACCACGCCGGAGGCGCGATTTTGACGCACGTTTCGGACGAGGAACTCGAAGTTCTCCGGAAAGGGCTCCAAGGCGTAGACTGGGCCGCGAGTGCGCTGTGCCGCATCGATGGAGAACACGCCCACGTTGGCCCCGATATCGACCACCACGTCGTCCGGCCGGATGGCGATCCCTTCCGGCTCGTAGCGGCGCTTCTGGAAGATATCGGCGACGAGGTCCAGGAGGTTGGCGTTGCGCGGGGCGTCGAACACCAGCCCGCTGCGCAGCGCCACGTGCGAACAACGGCGTCGCAGCAAGGCGCTCAGGTAGGTTCTCCCGGCACTACGGCTCAGGCGTGCGAGCGAAGCCGCCCGGCGCAACCGACGGAGCATGATGGGCCTCATCGTTCAAGGGGTTCAGGGTTCGGGGTTCAGGACTTCGCAGAAAGAAGAGGGAATCGCGAGCCGCAGTCTGCTGCGGCGACGACGCCGACGCCGGTGGATTGGAGAGGGCGGGCGCCGCCGTTTTGGAAGACGCCGGCCGCGCTTGGGCCCACGCCCCGTCGCGACGGATGAGGACGCACAACTCGCCGCAGTCCCTCACGGTTTGCGGCGTCTCGACCGGCTCCAGCCCCGAAGGCCGCATCCGATCGACGAGGGCGGCGCATTGGTCCACACCCAGGTGCCGAGTAGCCAGAACGAGGACGGCATCTGGCCGAACCCGCTCGACCAAACTGGCCACATCATCCCCTGTTTGGGTATCGCGCCGGTACGTCCGGCATCGGGCTTGGGCATAGTAGCCGGCCACCGCCGTCAGCCCGGACGGCCCGACAAGGGTCGGGCAAGGCGGGCATTGTCCGCGGAGCCACACGCCCAGCGCCGCCGCCGCCTTTCGCGGCGCGAACGTCTGCTCCAAGCTGAGCCACGCCGCGGTCACGCCCGCCGCGGCAACCAAAGCGCTCGGTCCCACGGCTCCGATCCACCTCAGCCCGCCGCGGGGCCTCAGCCGCCCTGCCAGCGAAGCCGCCCGGGCCGTCGCGCCCAACAGTCCCAGCGCGGCGAACGGAGAAGCCATAAGGACAATCGGCAAAGCGTAGCGGAAACACAGTTGCCGGTCGAACCAAAGCTGAATCCAATTGCCCAGCAGGACCACAATGGCCGTGAAGAACAGGGGCTGATGGTCTCGCTGGGCCCATGTCCGCCGCCACTTCCACAGACCACCGAACATCAGCAGGGCGAAGCACGGGGAGAGTCCCCGCGTCATGATCGGGAAAAAGACGCAGAGCATACGGCCCAGCGATATGGAGTCGGCGGCCGCCATCTCGGACGCCGGATCGTCCGTGAGTCGACCGTAGATGCCGTGAAGCCAAGCCAGCGCCCGGGCCCCCGGTTCAAACCGGGGAAGGAGCCACTCGCCGCGTGTTTGCACCCAGAGCAAGTTCGCCGCCAGCACCAGCGCAGGCAGCGAGGCCAAGGAAATGGCGACGCCCGCCGCCAGGCGCGCCCGACCGCTGCGAAGCGCGCAGCAGCGCCAGCCCGACCAAAGGCCCAGAGGGAGGAACAGGTAGAGGCCCTCAAATCGGGTGAGGCAGGCGGCCGTCGTGGCTGCCCCCGCAACGACGAACATCCCCAGCCGAACTTCGACGATTGCTCTCCACTGCCAGTACAGGGCGAGCATGAGAAAAAGCCAGAACGTCGAGTCGCGGATCACCTCCGGACTCAATTCGATAAACTTGGGGTGCACGATATAGAGAAAACACGCGGTCAGGGCCACGCGGTCGTCGAACTGCCGCCGCACCCAGCCGTAAAGCGGCAAGACCACCAGCGTGGAGGCCAACACGCCCCAAACCTTGGCCGCCGTCTCCCAATCGAGGCCCGCACAATGCACGCCCAGCAAGATCGCCGGGTAAATGTTCATCCCCTGCAACTCGCCGGCTAGATCCCCTCGCTCCAGCGAGCGGGCGAGATCAATGTAGTAGGCCCCATCGGGATTTATGCTGGGGATCCATAGGGCCGCCAGGGCCCGCGGCAACAAACATACAAGCAATAACCCAACCATGAGACGAGCCGATACAGAAAGCGGCTGACGCTCAGGAACCGGGGAGGCGAGGCGACTGGGGTAATCCTCGGGCACGGGCTGAAGCAATAGCGTCAGCTCCACCGGCGAGGTTCCCCGCGCCCAAACGCGCACAGTGCTTGTCGCCGTTTTGTTAGGGTCTTTCAAAACGCGAACTCCAGGCTTGCAGCGGCGCCGTGCAGGAAGGCCGTGCCCAAGTCGAGCTCGGCGGAAGGGACGGCGAGATTGGTCTTGCGGCCCTGGTCGGGCGCCAGGGCGACCCGGCTGAGCCAGACCAGCTCGTAGCCGCCGCGAAGTGCGAACGACCGGTTGAAGCGGTAGACGATGGCCACGCCCAGTTCTCCCGCAAAGGCCACGAGATCGCGCCGGGCCTCGACGCTCGTCCCCAAGAGCGGCGAAAAGACGCCCTGCGAGGCGTGGTTCCCGTAGATGCCCGCCTTGATCAGGCCGTCCAGACGCAGCGCCCCGCCCGCGCCCACCAAGTAAGGCTCGGCGCCGATTTGAAATCCATAGAGGTAGTTGTTGGCGCGGCTTCCCAGGCCGAGCGATCGCGGGAGCGGATCGACTTGCCAGAGCTCGAACCGTTCGTGCAATTGGAGGCTGCGGAATCCGAGGACCAGCGGCACGCCTTCGGTGACCAGGGGCAGCACGTTGACCTCGAAATTGTAAAGCTGCGAGGTGTAGTCGACCTGTTCCGACACGGCCGGGATGCTCGTCCCGAATCCCTCGAAGCGCACGCCCGTGCCAAGCGGGTCCGTCACGGTGCGCGCGGCGCTCCAATCCGTGATCCCAAAGTAGCGCGTCTCGACGCCCATCGATCCGCCCAGCCGCACGATTGCGGTGATGTCCAGTCCGTAGGAGGTTCCCAGGTCCAGGTCGCCGGAGTCCAAGAGCAGCCTGTCGTCGGCCTGGCCGAAGATTTTGCCGGTGGGCTCGGCCTTGGCACGACTCCGCGTGAGGAACAGGGCCCCCACTTGGAACGTGCCAAATAGCGCCGGCGCATCCACTCCCTCATTGCAGAAATGAATCTCGGCTTCAGTCGGCATCGAACTCGGAGCCCAGCCGACCGGACGGGCCGGGCAGCCGGCGCGCAAATCGATCGCCGGGCCCATCTCAATCTCGCCGTCCGCGGAAACGGCGCACGATGTGAGGAGAACCCATGCGATGAACCCGGCGACAAGGCAAATCACGTAGGACGGCCTTTCCAGGCCGTCTTGGACAACCTGGAGCCGGCGATCCGCCCCGTCAGCTTGCTTCGTCCGGTTTTCGCAGTCTGTCGCTTTGCGCCCCATCGCCGCTCCTGCAACGGATACCTGCCGCCAGCGAGGCTGCGGATCATACCGGCCAGGACCGTTCGGGTCTAGTCAAAATGGGCTAAATCGGCATAAAGCGGAAGCCTGCGAAATAACGTCGCATGATTCCGGGTCAGATCGGAGACTCCGAACCGGGCGGTGTCGGCCCGGCTTGGAATTACCTGAATCGTGCAAGTTCATTCAGGCGTGGTCGTTGCCGCCATCGGGTGTATAGAATGCCAGGGGGGCAGTTCTGGGAATGCCGAGGACGAAAGCCGCCGTGTCCGCACAACCGACCCGACTCGCCTTGACTCCCAATCGCGAACTAGTCATCGATTGGGACGACGGCCAATGCCGTCGGTATGCGATCGACGAACTGCGGGCGAATTGCCCTTGTGCGACCTGCCAGGCCCAGAGGTCGCACCCTGCCTCCGCCTCGCCGCTGCCGGCCATCGAGCCGGACCTGACCATCCGGCACATGGATCCGGTGGGCAACTACGCCTATCGGATCCTCTTCAGCGACGGTCACGAGACCGGAATCTACACGCTCGAGTTGCTGCAAAGACTCGGCGTTCCTGCCGAGGGATGACAGCGCGCGTAGCCGAATTCGCCAGAATTCGGGGTAGGTGCTTGCGGTCTCCCGCATTCTGGCGAATTCGGCTACTGCCCCATGAATAATCCGGGCTACAGCTTGACCAAGGCGTGACGCATTTTCGCCAATCTACCCCATCGCGTCATCTTTCGCAATCGTCAATCTCGCGATAAAGCTCAAGATCGGCATAAAGCGAACCGATACAAGATTCGCTCATGCCGCGGTCGCGTCACGGCCAGTTTAGGGCTACGGCTGCGGGGGGCTCGTCCTCGCGAGGGATTTGGAAATGAAAGACCGAGATCCGATCGACAGCGTCGAACCGACGACACGCTCCCGGCACGACCGCGCGCAGTCAAAGCGAAGGCACCGGGCGGGTTCCCACCATTCTGAGGACTCGGCCGCCGGTCCGCAGGTCATCGCGCGGATTCCGCGGCTGGAGCGGCATGAAGAACAGACCCCGTTGGAGAAGTCATCTGGCAGCCGCCAAGGGAGGCTCGTGGGCGCTCGGCTTTCTGCTTGGACGCTGGTAGGCGGCGTGGGCTTTCTGGTTGTGGCAGCCCTGTTGCCCTACGTGGTGTCCAAGACCTTCCAATCCAAGAGTACCTCCGAACCTGGCACGCAAGAAACCGCGCACCGACCTGACGTACCCGCCCCTAACTCGCCATCTGCCCCGCGTTGGAGCGGGGCCACCCCGGCTTCCGACACTTGGCAGGCCGCGAGCCAATCGATCACGAATCCCATGGAACCACCGATCGTTGCCGTGCCGGCGACCGATTCGTCGGTCGCCAATGCAAGCCCAAGCCGGAGCGGTCAAGCGCCCTCCAATTTATTAGGCCGGCCGGGGGAGACTTCACCTCGGCAGCCGGTGCCCGGTGCTCGGAGTCCCGAGTCGCTGCCCGTCGGGGCGTTGGGCAGTCTCCCCACGACTCCGGCGAGGCCTGGGCCTGACTATTACAACCCTCCCGCCCGGGGCGGACTCGTCAACGCCATGCCGCCCACATATCGCGACAATTACCCAATCGATCCGCAGCCGGACTACCGTGCCGCTGCCCCAATCGACCCGCGCCCGGACTACCGCGCCGCCGCCATCGATCCGCGGCCGGACTACCGTTCGGGTACTCCTATCGAATCGCGGCCCGAATACCGTGCTGCCGCCCCCATCGACCCGCGACCGGATTACCGCACTGCCACGCGTCCGCGCTACGGACAAGACGCCGGCCCCTCACGGCCCGACGACCGGCGAGTAAGCTATCCGGACTACCGCAGCGATGTTCCTGTGCCCGGGTATCCGAGCCGAGAGCAAACCGCCGGCTACGAAGCTGGTCCTGCGACGACGATGAGACCCCCGGCGGGCCCGTTGTCGGCAAGTGCTGCCGGCACGGGGCCAGAATGGATTTCGCCGCCCAACTGGGTGTCGCCGCCCAATTGGGCATCGCCTCCGGTTTCGAGGTCACCGCAAATGGCGCCCCCAGCAGGTTACAGTCCGCCATCGTATCCGGCGACAAGCTACTCGGCTACCGAGAACTGGCCAAGCGGCGATGCTTCCGCCGGAGGGCTGCAAGGTGTCCCGCCGCCGGGCGACTATCAAGCGGCGCGTTTCGAGGGAGGTATCGAGAGGCCAACTACCAGGATGTCCAATGAGTACACTCGACCAAGCTTTCGTTAAGGCCTACGAGCAGCCACCGGCGGTGGCGGGTTCTTCCACGTACGCGCCCTTGCTGACGATGTCGTCGAAGCCGGCAGCTCAAGCGGCCGAGTCCGTCAAGGAAGCCAGCGTTGCCGCGACGTTGGCCGAAGCGCCGGCGAGCGTGCCTGAAGCGGCAATCAAGACGCGGCCCCCGCGGACCAGGTCGTCGCGCGAGCGGAGGAGCACGCCATCCAGCACGGCAAGCCGGACGGCGGCGCGATCGGCATCGCCGGCACGCACCCACGCCCGCGCGTCGCGCGAGAAATCGGCCCCGGCGCACGCGGCCCGATCGGCCGGCGGCAGTCCATCCAAGATCGGCGGCAGGTTCCGTCCCTTGCTCGAAGTCGACGGATATCTCTGGCCCAAGAGCGTCGGCTTGTTGGCTGCGCCCACCCAGGAGGCCATGGAACAACTCATCGAAAACATCCTGGAGCGGATCGGTCGCAACCAGAAGGTGGTCGGATGGCAGGGATGCCGCCCAGGCGATGGTTGTTCCACGTTGCTGTTGGCCGTTGCCCGGCGTCTGGCCGGGCGAGGCCTCAGCGTGGCGATGGTCGACGCCGATTTCCGGCACCCGGGCCTGGCCCGGCGCTTGGGCCTCACGCCCACCGCGGGGTGGGAAGAGGTGGTGGCAGGGCGTCTCTCGTTGGCCGAGGTCGTGGTGGAATCGCTTCGGGACGGGGTCAGCGTGGCGCCCTGGTGCGCCTCGGCCGCGGAAGAAGAAACCACGGCCTTGGCGGAGGCCTCCGATCCGGCATCCTTGCTGGAAGAGCTCCGTCGAAATTACGACGTGGTGCTCGTGGACCTCGGCCGCGGCCGTCCCAGCAGCTCGCACGCCGACCTGCTCGCCTCCCTGCGATCCCGGCTCGACGCGGTCCTGGTAGTCCACAACGTCGGCGAGGTCCCGACGTCGGAGTTAGAGCGGGCGTGCCAGAGGCTGTCCCGGGCCGGAAAAGCTGAGTTGGCCGTTGTGGAAAACTTCGTCTGAGAGGCTGTCCGGAAACGGGGACTGGCTCCCGAATATTGTGTTGGAGTTCCATCTTGCAGAGCCAGAGGGTGCCTGTCCCCGTTTCCGGACAGCCGCTGAACCATGTACGAATCCTACTGGCGTCTCAAGCAGAAGCCCTTCGAGAACTGCTGCGATCCGCGGTTCTATTTCCCCGGCGAGTCGCACCAGGCAGCGCTCTTGAAGTTGCGCTATGCGGTTGAGAATCAACGCGGCGGCGCGATCCTGGCCGGCCCTTCCGGCTCGGGAAAGACGTTGCTGGTCGGCATGCTCCGCACCGTCCTCGGTCCCCAATGCACCCCCGTGGTCCACCTGGTGTTTCCCCAGATGCCCACCGATCAGTTCCTGGCCTATGCGGCGGGCGAGCTGAGCGGCGACCCCGCGATCCATCGCACGCCCGAGCTGCACCATAGCATCCGGCAGATCGAGCAGTTCCTGGCCGCCAACGTCGAGCGCGGGCAGCACGCGGTCCTCGTCGTCGACGAGGCCCACCTGCTGGACGACGCTCAGACCTGGGAAGCCTTGCGCCTGCTGATGAACTTCGAGTGCTCCGGCCGGCCGGGTCTCACGTTGCTGATTGCCGGCCAGACGGGGATCCTCCCCACGCTCGACCGGATTCCGCAACTCGAGGAGCGCCTCGGCGTGAAGTGTTTGCTGCGACCGTTTACACAGACCGAGACCGCCCAGTACGTCACCCATCGGCTGCAAACGGCCGGGGCCGAGCCGGCCATCTTCGATCGCGAGGCCCTGACGGAAATCCATCGCCTCACGCACGGCATCCCGCGGCGGATCAATCGCCTGTGCGACCTGGCCCTATTGATCGGTTATGCCGAGCAGCGCAAATTGCTCTCCGCCGATCAGCTTGGGTCGATCCACGACGAATTGGTAGCCGTGGTGCCGGAGTGAAGAAGAGGGGAGAAGGGAGAAGGGAGAGGAGGAGAGGGGGAGTAGAGGAGTGGAGGAGAGTTGTGACTCTGCACGTTTCCCGCTCTCCCTCTCCCCCTTTCCTTCTCCCGTTCTCCTCTACTCCTCCACTCCTCTACTCCTCCACATCCCCTTCTTGGAAGCGGATTGTAAATCCGTACACCATTCTGGACGACGCTCGGCGAGGGTGTTTCCCTAAGTAGGTGCCGAATCGGCACTTGCTTCATTGGACTTCAACTTCCGCGGGTGTGGCACACGGTTTGCTCCAGAAGTGACTTGGCGTGCAAGGGGGCAAGCCAAGGCAATCAAGGAGTGAGCCATGCTCGTCTTGACTCGGAAGGTGGAAGAGAAGATTCACATCGGTCGCGACATTACCGTGACCATTCTCCGCATCGAGGGCCAAAGGATGAAGATCGGCATCCAGGCCCCCTCCGGCATGAAGGTGCTCCGCGGCGAACTCCTCGACAAGCAGCCGCGCCAGCAGGAGCCAAGTTGCGAGCCTCCCGCACTCGGCGCAGGTCTCCCGACCTCGCCGGACGGGCGACCGAAGGTCTCCCTCGTTGCCGGAGACCTTCGGTCAGAGCCCGTGCGGGGTCAGGAGACCCGCGCACAGCGCGAGACCGTCGCACAGCGCGACAGGTCTCCCGACCTCGCCGAACCGGCGACCGAAGGTCTCCCTTCGGCTTCGACACCGCCTGCCCGCACTCGCCGCGCCCCACGCGACCATCTCCCATCGAGCACGCCGCCTGCTTCGCGCGTGGGGCCGGCGATTCTCTTCCCCGCCGGCCCCGTGCCGGTGGAAACCAGGTTTGGCAACTAACCCGCTTCGGTCGTGCAAGGTTATCCGTCCCCCGCCGGCCCCGTGCCGGTGGAAACCAGGTTTGGCAACTAACCCGCTTCGGTC
>CAYTJV010000026.1:13767-26132 GCA_964438165.1 uncultured Planctomycetaceae bacterium
CCTCGAATCGCCTGTAGTTGCCAAACCCCTTTCCACCGACGCGGGGTCGGTGGGGTTCTGATGGTCGCCCTCGAATCGCCTGTAGTTGCCAAACCCCTTTCCACCGACTCGGGGTCGGTGGGGCTCTGATGGTCGCCCTCGAATCGCCTGTAGTTGCCAAACCCCTTTCCACCGACGCGGGGTCGGTGGGGCTCTGATGGCCGCTCTCGAATCGGCTGTAGTTGCCAAACCTCGTTTCCACCGACGCGGGGTCGGCGGGGCGTTCTTGATGCTCTCGATCGGCTCGCGTGGTATCATTCGGAAGACGAGCCTGATTCGGCGGACCAAAACGAGGCAATCCGAATGAGCGGCGCGGCCCCGGTGGAGATCGCGTTGGCCGTGGTGCGGCATGGCGACCGCGTGCTGATCGGGCAGCGGCCGGAGGGGCCGCCGTTGGCTGGATACTGGGAGTTTTCCGGCGGAAAGATTCTGCCTGACGAAACGCCCCAAGAGGCCGCGGCCCGCGAATGCCGCGAAGAAACCGGGCTGGAGATCCGCGTCGGGGCCCTGTTGTCGCTGGTCGATCACCAATACGAGCACGGCCGAGTGCGCCTGCACTTCTTCGCTGCCGAGCCGTTGGAGGCGGCACGACCGCCTGCTGGGCCGTTTCGTTGGATCGCCATCGCGGACCTGCCCGCGTACCGCTTCCCGCCCGCAAATGCAGGCCTGATTCAGCAAATCAGCACCGCTTCGCAAGGGTTGGTGTAAGGGGAGCACGCGTGGACATCGGGGGGGTGCAAGCCTTATAATCATTGTAGATGGTGTTGCGGGAGTGAGGATATCGTTCCAAGGCGCCGATATCCGTCGGTGTGGCGGAACAACCATCGCAAATATGAGGTGGCAGACATGGCATCGGTAATCCAAGTCACGACGGTCAACTATCCGGAATCGGACGGGAAACCCATGGGCGAGACGGATGTCCACATCGAAGAGACGATGCGGCTGAGGCAGATACTGAAACGGTTTTATGAGGGCCAATCCGTGTATGTTTCGGGGAGCCTGCTGGTTTACTACGAGCAAGGCAACCCGAAGAAATTCGTCGTGCCCGACGTCTTCGTGGTCAAGGGGATCAAGCCCGGGGATCGGCGGATCTACAAGATTTGGTTCGAGGGGAAGGCGCCCGACGCGATTGTCGAGGTCACGTCCCGGAAGACCAAGAAGAAGGACATGGTCACCAAGCCGGCGCTCTATGCCCAATTGGGCGTGGCGGAGTATTTCCTATTTGACCCCACACACGAGTACCTGGAGCCGGTGCTGCAAGGGCATCGGCTGATCGGCGGGCGGTATGAGCGGATTCCCCTGGATGCCCAGGGGGCCCTGGTGAGCGAACAACTCGGCCTGCGCCTGCACGCAGAAGGCGGGCACGTGATGTTGTACCGGCTGGATACGGACGAAAGACTGCTCTCCGAGGCGGAAGCACGGCAGGCCGCCGAGCAAGCGCTGTGGGCGGAAGCCGACGCGCGGCAGGTCGCTGAGCAAGCGCGGCGGGCCGCGGAAGCCGAGGTGGCCCGTTTGCGCGAGCAGTTGCGCCGCGGGGATACAACGTGACCCTCCGACGTGGCTTCGGTGCGTTCAGCAGTTAACCACGCCCTTCGCAAAGCCTCTGGGCGCGCCACCCGACCGCTTGACCCACCCTACAGGAGACATTCCACCTTTCGAGAAAAGTAGAATGTCCCCTTTGCTCTTCCAGGTACACGTCTTCTACAACGCGCAATCGCGAGGGCGTTGCTCGGGGCGCTTCCAAGTAGAGGTAGAATACTCAGTAGGCGGCTGGCTTGGGGATTACAATACGAGGGACAGGAACATGACGAGAGTTACTCTGGATGCGGATTCGGCAACCAGGCTGTACGACATCAGCCAGACCGTGGAGCTGTGTGATCCTTCCGGGCGCGTGCTCGGGCGGTTCGTTCCCGTGGCCGATATGTCAGAATGGGAGCCCATGATCCCCGACGTGACCGAGGACGAACTGGACCGGAGAGATACGGTCGAACGAAAAGCGTTATTCCACGGCGGAGGTGCTTTCCCGCCTGGAGAAGCTGTAATGTTTCGCTGGCAGTGACGTTCCGGATCGATGCCGCCACCCGGGCCGTTCCGGTGCTGCAAGCTCGTGTTTTTCGGCGACGGAACTGATATTGGCATCCCCGCCGACCCAAGAACAAAGTGGCACTCGAAATCTCGTCGATTGCCGTCCGAAGCGCGACGAATGGAAGCCGAAGCGCGGCAGGTCGCGGAAGCCGAGGTGGCCCGCTTGCGCGAGCAGTTGCGCCGCCGGGATACAACGTGATGGCGCTCGGCGCAGGTCTCCCGACCTCGCCGGACGGGCGACCGCAGGTCGCCTGGATTGCAGGAGACCTTCGGTCAGGGGTCGTGCGGGGTCAGGAGCCCCGCGCACAGCGAAAGGAAAGCGAACCTGGTTCGGCGGACGAGACAAGGCAACCCGAATGAGCAGCGCTTCGCCCGTCGAGATCGCGTTGGCCGTGGTGCGGCATGCCGACCGCGTGCTGATCGGGCAGCGGCCGCAATGCGTGCCGTTGGCTGGATACTGGGAGTTTTCCGGCGGCAAGGTCCTGGCTAACGAATCGCCCAACCAGGCCGCGGCCCGGGAGTGCCGCGAAGAGACGGGCCTAGAGATCCGCGTCGGGGCGCTCTTGTCGCTGGTCGATTATGAGTATGCGCACGGCCGAGTGCGCCTGCACTTCTTCGCTGCCGAACCGCTCAACCCCGCACAACAGCCTGCTGCACGTTTCTTTTGGGTCGTGATCGGAACTTGCACTTCTATCGGTTCCCCCCAGCGAATGCCGACGTGATTCGGCGTATCGCTGTCGTTTCGTGTAAGGAGCCGTAGGGTGGAACAATCGCAGCGCCACCATCGGCCGCGACGCACGAACACGTCCTGCCCGCACAACAAGCCGCAAGAAGACCTCGTGGCCCGCGGGGAGTCGCCGCAGGCCACGCTTCGAAGAGTCGGCGTTCGGCGCAGGTCTTCCGACGTCGCCGGAACGTTCGACCGAAGGTCTCCCCGGCGAATTGGAGACCTCCGGTCCAGGCTGTGGCTCGGTCAGGAGGGGCCGGCCACAACCGCACGGCTTGCGTTACCACTCACCCTTGGTTGCGTTGGACTGCATGGCGTTGATGCGTTGCCAGATGGTGTAATCGATGGTCACCGAGTACCCGCGGACGGAGCCGTCGGCCAAGGCCGACTGGATCACGCCAGGGTGGAGTTGCGTGGGGCCGATCCACTCCCAGTTCCAACCACCCGCCGTAATGTGGAACGGACCCATCACGTAGGGCCCAGTCATGATCCACCCGCCCACGGCGGCCCCGCTTCCGTCGGGTTTAGTGGCGTAGGTGCCAGCGCCATCGAAGGCATAGCCGGACGGACCCATGTACACGAACGCCGCGCATACCACCGGATCCGGTCTCGGTCCTGGTGCTCCGGCATTGCCCGTGGGCGACCAACCCTTGGACAGACGCTCGTTGACAACGACCGTATTCGACGTCCCGTCGGTGATATCGGCCATGCGAGATGCCCTGGGGGGCGTGAAGAGGTTCCTGTTGTCGCCGGGCATTACCGTTGCATTCGGGCAGTTCACACAGCCATCCCACCAGTGCCAGCCCATCGAGCCGACGTAGTTGGTAATCGCCAGGTTGTGCGTCTGGCTGACGTTTCTGCCGAGAAAAGAGTCGCTGGGGCACAAGAAGGCGTTAACAACCGTGCTCACCACCGCCTGGCCTACCGCGTTCGGAGCCACATAGGGCGCCGTGAGGGCGGGAAGCTGAAAGTTGATGCTCTGGTACAAGGGTGCCTGCTCGATGAAAGGCAAGAGCCCTGTCAACCAGGTGTGGTGGTAATGGTTGGTCCCGGCGGGAACATTTCCCTTGACGAAGATCGCCACCGGCGGGAAAGACAGGGACCGATCGTGATAGTTCTGCAGCGCCAACCCGAGCTGTTTCAGGTTGTTCGTGCACTGGGACCTTCGGGCCGCCTCGCGGGCGGCCTGCACTGCGGGCAACAACAGCGCAATCAAAATGCCAATGATGGCGATCACCACCAGCAGCTCGACGAGGGTAAAGGCCCGCCGCTTCCCTCGCTGTGAGCGTGAATCGAAATTGGAACGATACATACGCGTCTCCATAATTAGAACCGAAACAATGCGGAACACGTTGAATTGTGGATCATTTCTTCGTGGCCGGAGCCCCCGGTGTCCCCGGCGGTGGCGGCAAGCTTGCCCCCGGATTCTGCATGTCCATCTTGATCTTTTCCGCGTTCGGTGGCGGCGGCGCTTTGCCGCTGCCTCCGCATCCGGCCACAAGCATCACCGTCCCCAGCACCAGTCCAGACGCCACCAGCAATCGTCGCATTCTCATCCCTCCTCAAAAGTGTAAAACCAGTCGCCCGTCGCGAGCGGACTTCGACCGCCGAAGCCGAATCCGGGGAGCGGCCGGAACCAAGCACAGACGGTTCCTACTCACCTCGATCGGCATCGCCTCAGGAAAAGAGGCAGCCAACGACACGAACCCTCCCGCCCAACTCGCACACCTCACACGGGGTGCGAGAGCAGTTGCCTCTCTTCACCACAATGCAAGTAATTTTAGTTCTTCACACCCACGCTGGCAACCGAATATCGGCAAGATCGGGCGGGGGCATCTGCAACCGGCTCATGCCGATAAGCCTTTCAAGGGGAACGCCTCCCCCATTTCCGGCGAGCCCGGTCGTGTCACGGTCGCCCCTACATTGAGAACGTGAGAGTCCGTCCCGTTTCTACAGGAATGGATCGTCTTCGGGCAGGAGGCCCCGCGTGCTCGCATCGTCGGCCATTTGAATGGCGAGTTTGTCGTCCGGCTCTGCGCGGAGCCGAATGCCCGTGCCCGGACTTTGCACCCAGCCATCAGCCCCGCCCGGGTGGCGGCTGTACCCATCAGCTTTGAGGAGGTGGATCTCCGGAACCCGTGTATCGCGGTCGATAATCCACACCTCCGGCACGCCCAGTTGCGCGTAGAAGGGCATCTTGTCCCGGCTCTCGTCGCGGGGACTCGCGATTTCGATGACCACCGCGGGCGCGCCTACGAAGTAATCGCCTCGGCGGATGCCGCGGCGCTCGGGAGTCAAGAGGATCAGGTCCGGAATCCGGTAATTCTCGGACGGTACTGGGGGCATTCCCACGTTGACGTTGTGGTACACGCGCGAGCGGTTCGGGCGGGCCCAGTGGATTCGCAGCCAGGTCTCCAGTTGCCCCTCGAGGTCTTGATGATCCGGGTTCGGCGCGGGCGGCATGTGCAGCACTCCTTCCCACATCTCGTCCCAACGATCCGCACCGGTCCGCTTCCGGAGGTTAAGGATATCGTCCGGGATTTCCGGGATCACGGCTCTCATGACGGCTCTCCTGATTCGGGTCGCTCGGTCAGGTGCGGCGCTTGGATCGGCGCCCCACTCGCTTGCCCTTGCCGGCGGCCCGCGGGCTTTCCGCATCCACCTCGCGCCAAAAGGCGTCGTGGGGAATGCCGCCTGTCTGCTCAGTTCCAGCCGTCGTTCTTGCGGCCGCTCAATCGCTTCTCGCGGGGCGTGAGCCGGTCGTTGAGCGTGGAGATTCTGAGCTTGATGGCCAGGCGCGTCACCAGAGCAAGCTTGTCGGTGCCGAGCCTTGCCATGGCCGCGGTCTTGTGATTGTCGACGGTGCTGGGGGATATCTTGAGTATCTTGGCCGTCTCTTTGACCGTACACCCGACGCTCAAGAGGCGAATCACTTGTTTGTGACGTGGAGTGAGTTCGACGCGCATGGCAATTTCTCAAACAAGAGCCGGGAAGGAAATCAACCGTCAAACAGATTATACCGCACGCGGTACGAAATGACACAAGTTCGTAGTCCCGGCTTTAGCCGGTAATCGGCGAAGAATACCGCCTCAAGGCGGGACTACGAACGGCCATTCCCGACCGCGTGCAGTATCATGGAGGACGGCCTTTCCAGGCCGTCCTACCGCGCAACTGGACACTGCCCTGCTGTCCGATTTTCGAACCGGCTGGTGGCATGGGGGTATAAATACCCTAAATTGAAGGGCTGCCCGCACGCCGGCTCTTCCCGCTCGATTGATCCTACTTGGCTTGGCGGCGGACCATGTCCAGCAGGGAGCGGTACGCGCGGTTGCCCGGCTCGAGTCGCACCAACTGCTCCGCGCACACGAGGGCCTTGGGCCAATCGCCCTGCTGGGAGTAATACACTGCCAGGGCGTTGACGTAGTCGGGCTCCCTCGGGGCTAGCCGGCAGGCGGCCATCAGCGCCTCTTCAGCCGGCTTGGTCTGTCCCAGTTTCTGGCGGGCCAGGCCGAGATTGTAATGCACGCGGGCATTGCCGGGCATCAGCCTCGCCGCGGACAGGAGCGTCTCGGCCGCCTCCTGCAACCGCTTCTCGTTTTCCGCCAACAGCAGGCCGAGCGAGTAATGCGTCTCGCCAAGCTGCTGGCGCAACTGATCCAGAAGCGGCTCGAAAGGCGGCTCGGCGGCGACCGGCTTGGTGGCGAAGACGGGAACGTGCTGCGGCGCGGCGTCGGAATCCGCCGCCGGCGACGGTTTGCCAGCGGGTGCTGGTTTCGGCGAGTCCTTCGCGCTTCCCGCGGCACTCGCGCTCGATTTGGCCTGGTTCTCGGTGTCGGCTAGTTGCTGCTTCAACTCCTCAATTGCGGCGCGGAACTGCTCCTCGGCCTTGGCCTTGTCCTGCTTCTGGTCGTAGAGCATGGCGAGGCTGATCCGCGCCGGAACGAAGTGCCGGTCGATCGCCAGGGCCGCATGATATTCCTGCTCGGCCTTGTCGAGCCGGGCGAGATTGCCGTAGAGGACGCCCAGGTTGAGGTGGGCCCCCGGCTGATCGGACAGGGCCCGCTGCCCGGCCACGTACTCGGCCAGGGCGTTGTCAAACGCGGCGCGGTCCTTGTCGCTGAACCGGTTGCTGGGCAGGCGCGCGAGCATCCTTGCAGCCTCCGTGCGCACGGCCCGCAGCGGGTCGCTCAGCCGCGGCGCAAGATGCTGCTGCAGGTCGTCGGACAGCGAGGATTCCAGGGCCCGCACGGCCGCCGCCCGGACGATCGCCTCGGGGTTGTCGAGGGCGGCGACGATTGCTTTGCGCGCCGCCTCGTCGTGGTACGCGCCCAGCAGGGCGACGGCGGTGGCGCGGACGATCGCCCGCGTGTCGGGGCGCTCGATGACCGCCAGCAGCGCGTCGACCGCTTCCGGCTTTCCTTGGCGCCCGGCGGCCAGCGCGTAGGCGAAGTGGGGCGGCTCTTTCTTCTTGCCGTACCACTGCTCCACCTGCGTGACGGCCCATTGCGGCGTTTCGCCTTTGGTGGCGTCGTGGTGGCACCCGTTGCAGGCGTTGGGGATACCCAGGGCCACGGTCAACTCCGGCCGGGGGATCCGCAGGCTGTGGTCGCGCCGCGGATCCACGACCATGTAGAACCGGTCCGGCATGTGGCATTCCACGCAGCCTGTGCCCGGCTTCGACGCATCGGGATGATGGTGGTGGCTCGGCACGTCGTACTTCGTCGGCAGGTGGCACTGGCCGCAGAGCCGGTTGTCGGTGAACCGGCCGTGGGTGCTCGGGTCGCCGAACTTGACCATCGCGGAGTGCGGGTCGTGGCAATCGGTGCAGCGAACGCCCTGGTGATACATCTTGCTCTGAAGGAACGAGCTGTACTCGTACACCTCGTCGAGGATCTGGCCGTCGGCGTGGTAGAGGTTCGTGTCGAGCAGTTCGGGCAGGTAGTGATCGAGGAATTTTTCGCCCGGCCGAAAGTCGGGATACACGATGCGGCGCCGCGCGTGGCACGGGGCGCACGTGTCGACCTGCACGCGATTGTCCGGGTCTTTCAGACGCGGCAGCCCGTACCCGTAGCGGCGATCCCAAAACGGCGACCAGCTCTCCGCCAGCTTCACGTGCAGGCTCCCCGGTCCGTGGCACGTCTCGCAGCTCACGTCGATCTCCGAGAACTGCGTGTGGTACGTGTTGTCGGCCTGGCGGTAATTCATGCGGAGATCCGTGGTATGGCATTCCGCGCACATGTAGTTCCAGTTTTGCAGCGGCCGCGTCCAATGGAGCGGATCGGTGTGCGGGATCGGCTCGTCGGGATAGAGGTGATACCACCGCTTTCCAGCCGTGTCCCACGCGACCGGCAGGCACTGGATGCGGCCGTCGGGAAATTCCACCAGGTACTGCTGGAGCGGCCGGTAGCCGAGCACGTACTTGACCGCAAACGTCTCCAGCTTCCCCTGGCGATTGTCGGTGGCGACGCAGAACGCGCCGTCCTGACGGCGGAACATCTTCGACGTCACGCCGAAGTGCTCCAGTTGGCGATCGTTGAAGTCGCCCAGCACGGTCTCGGGCGTGGCCGGGTCCATGGCCCGATCGTGGTCCGAGCCGGTCCAAAGCTCGGTTTCCTGGGGATGACACCCGGCGCATGCCTGCCGGCCCACGTACTCGGCCTTCTCCCCTTCAGGCAGGCCGATCCACCAATCGGCCGCTGCCAAGAGTCCGGCCCCCAGCAGCACCGCCGCCACAATCGAAAACAGTCGCCTGGGACGCAGTCGGGCCATAGGGTTCGGGGTTCGGGGGGTGGCGAATATCAAATTGAAAATTGCAAATATCAAATTGCAAATTGAGACACCGACTCCCGTTGGTACAGGGAGGGTTCGCATCGGTGCTTGTCAATTTGATATTTGATATTTGCAATTCTCAATTTGCAATTCCCTCCCTGTCCCGAACCCTGAACCCTGAACCCCCTGCCCGAGCGGTTGTCTTATTTGCCGCCCACCGGACACACCTCGAAGGAGCAGCAAGGAGCGCCGTCGTGCCGGCACTCGACGCGCCGGAGTGGAGCTTGCACCAACGCGGCGATCACGTCCATGTCGAGACCGCAAATCGTCCGTGTTTCTTCAAACATGCTGACGAAGCCGCAGCTCCGCTTGCGGAGCAGAAGGCGCCCTTGCTCGTTCTCCACGACGTCGATGAGATGCCCCTCCTCGGACCACACCTCGGCGATCTGGAGGAGGCGTTCGCGCGTGGAGCGTCCGGTGATGCGCGGACGGTAGTGGTCGGCGATCGCCTGAGTCGCTCGCTTGAGGACTTTTTTAGTGAGCTCGCGGCCGCCCGTCTGATCGATGGCCCTCCAGATCGAAGGAATAACCAATTCCTGGCCGCGGGCAAACAAGAGCATGAGCGCGTCCTGGGTTGCCGCGTACAAGTACCGCGGCCGCCCGCGACCCGGCAGCCGTTCCATGGTGCGGACCACAAGCCCGCCGGCGACCAGCTCGTTGAGCTGCTCGGAAATAGCGGTCCGCGTCACCCCGACGGCTCGGATCAACTCGGAGATCGTCTGCGGCGGCTTCCCAACCAACAGCCGAACAATACGCATACCTGCCGGACTTACCAGGACCTCGGGCATTTCGTTTCCGCCTTCCCGCTGCGCCGCCGCTGGCGGCAGCCCAGAGCTGAACATAGTTTGTTCCTGTAGAAACTGATAATAACGCGTACGCACGCGGGACGCAAATCACCGGCAGCGAAGCCACCGGCAGCACCTTCGGAAACACATCCAATCGGGTGGTGTTATGGGGCCCTTCGCTAATCCCGGCCTGCTATTCCACCACCGACTTCTGTTCCTCGAACACGGTGCGGTAGAGCGGCAAGTGGCGGTAGTAGACTTCGAGGGTCAGGATGGCCATGCAGGTGGAGTACATGCGGCCGCCTTGTTTGCCCCAGTCGGCCCCGTCGGAGTTCCAGCTTCCCGCCTTGTGGCCCTCGGGTTGCTGCGAGCGAATGAGGTGCTCGCGCATGCGGTGGTTCCAGAGGTCGAAATCGGGGCCTTCCATGTGATGGAGCACCTGCGTGCCGTAGTAATAATAGTAGGCCGCTCCGAGATTCGCGCCCGATTCCGGCGGCAGGTTCTGCATGATGTACTTCACTCCGGCCAGCAGCGCGGGCATGTCCTTCTTCCAGCCCAGATACTGCCGCGTGAGCAGCCCGGCCGCCGTGACCGACGGCCCCGCGTCGCCCTCCGGCATGTAGCTGTAGCGCGACATCCTCGATTCGTCCGGGCCGGCGGCGCACGAGTCGACAAACCGCGCGGCGCGCGTCAGGGGGTCCTTGTCGATGGTCAGTCCGGCAAGCTGACCGCTGCGGATCGCCAGGAACATCCAGCCGACCGCCGACATGTCGCCCGGCTGGCGCGGACCGTAGCGCCAGCCGCCCTCCTTGTGCTGCGACTGCATGATGAACTTGATCGCCCGCTGCGCAGGCAGCCGCAGCCGTTCGTCGCCCGACAGGCCGAAGCCCTCGCACAGGGCGATTGTCGCGATGGCGTGGGCGTACATGTTGCCGTCGAGCCGGCCGTCCACCTTCGTGTCCTTGCTGGCGGTCTGCTGTTTGCAGAGGAACGACAAGCCGTCCCGAACGAGCTTCTTGTACTCGCCGAGCTCGGGCGGATCGGCGGGCGCGCCGCGGTGGTGGACGCCGGCGCCCAGGAACGGGAGCACGCCGAAGGCCGTGGCCGCGGCGTCGCTGGCGACGGCTTCCTTAACCTTCTCCTCGCAGTCGCACCCCTCGATTTCCTCGCTATAGCCTTTGAGCGTCCATTGCCCTTCGGCTTGCTGGTGCTTCGCCAGCCACTTCAGCCCGCGGAGCACGGCCGCCTCCGATTCCGCGGTGCCGCCGTAGGCTTCCAGCAAGGCGCGCTTGCTCTCCGAGGTGAGCCGCCCGCCGAACGAGCCGCGCTTCAACAGCGACTTCAGATTCTGGTTCTCCAGCACCTCGCGGGGCAGGAAGCCCTTGCCCGCCATTGAGACGCGGACGATCATCGGATCGTCGCGCTTCTTGTCTCCGCCGGTCGAGACCACCTTGGCCGAACGCACGCGTTCCTTGGCGTTCTTCGCGGCCGTGAACTCCAGCGTGGCGGTCGACTGGTCCGCACTGACCTCCACCGTCTTGACCGAGACGCCCTCGGGCAAGTTCGCCGTTTCCAGGCGTAGCGGGCCCTTATACGTGCGGCGCTCGACGGGCACCTGCACGCGCTTGGTTTCGCCCGGCTGGAGGCTCACCACCATGAACGAATTGACGCGGAACGGCGTGCGATCGACCAGCAGCGGCGCCTGGACCTCGACCGTGCGGCCGAACAGCTTGGCGAAGACCTTGACCGTGGTCTTTCCTTCCGGGACGTCGTTGGAGGCGGTGACCGGGACCTTGGCGGCCCTTTGATCGGCTGCCAGTTGCGCCGGCTTGCCGGTGAATTTCCCCGGCACCTCCTCGACCTGGAGCTCCATCGGTCCCGCGAATTCCCCGCGATCCACCGAGAGGTCGAGCGCCACGGTGGCGCCCGGTTGGATCGGCGTTTCGGCGGGCGGCAAGAGACGGGGCAACACGACCTTGTTGACCGTAATCTCCAGCGTCTGCTCCGCCTGCGTCGGAGTAGTCGGCACGCGGCTCACGGGCGCCCGGGCCGCCACCGCCACGCCCGGGACCGGCGGCGGGCCCTTGGGCTGCGCCCCGGGCATCATCCCCGGCATCATGCCGGGCATCATCCCCGGCATCGCTCCCGGCATGGCGCCCGGCGCCTTGCCCGGTGCCGCGGCGGGGGCAGCACCTGTCTTTTTGGCCGGCACGGGGGTGGGCATCGAGCCCGGCACGGGGGTCGGCATGGCGCCCGGCACGGGAGCCGGCATCGCGCCCGGCGCCGGACCCGCGGCCGGCGCGGTGCCCAGATCCGCGACCACCTTGACCGAGGTCTTCAATGCCTCATCGCCCAGCGTCTCCGACGCCATGATCTCCAACTGGCCTTCCGACTTGTCTTCGGGAATCTGGCAAGGCTTGGCCGTGATCCCTTCCGATGCCTCACTGAGCTGGATGTAGATCGGCCCCTTGTTGCCCTTCCGGTCAAGTTGCACCTTGACGCCCACCGTTCCGGCCGGATCCAAGGTCACCGGGGCCAAGGCAGCCATCGTCATCCGCGTGGGCGCCGCCGGCGCAGGAGGAGGAGTCGGCGCCTGGACCTGCGGCTGCGGAGGAGCCTTGGACTCCGGCGCTGGCGCCGGCGGAGGCGATTTCCCGCATCCGCAGGCCAGTGCCAAGACCGTCGCCGTGGCCCACAGCCACTTGGTCGACGTGAGGCGATACAGCACGAAATCATCCAGGGCACCACTGGGCCGAAATTGCACGCGGGTCTTCACGGCTGCGCTCCACGTACGGGACAGAGAAACCACCTCGCCAGAAACCTCCGCTCCCGATTGTCGGCTGATTCCAATCGCCCTTGCAACCCCCCGGGGTCGGCAAGATTCCCTGGCGGATCCTCTG
>CAYTJV010000027.1:0-26067 GCA_964438165.1 uncultured Planctomycetaceae bacterium
GCCTGCTACGGCGACTTCCGCAAGCTCATCGACCAGAAGGACATCGACGCGGTGGTGATCGCCACGCCCGACCACTGGCACGCCATCCAGACCATCGCCGCCTGCCACGCCGGCAAGGACGTGTACGTGGAAAAACCCCTTTCGATCACCGTGGTCGAGGGGCGGCGCATGGTCGAGACCGCCCGGCGCACGAAACGGATCGTGCAGGTAGGGATCCATCGCCGCTCCTCGGCGGTCTACGCCCGGGCCGCGGAGATGATCCAAGGCAACAAGCTGGGCAAGGTGACCGTGAGCCGCTGCTACCACTTGAGCAACATGTATCCGGCGGGGATCGGCAAATCGCCGCCCGGCGACCCGCCCAAGGACCTCGATTGGGACTTATGGCTCGGCCCGCGCCCCAAACGCCCGTTCCAGGCAACCATCGCCCCGTACAAGTTCCGCTGGTGGGACTTGTATTCGTCGCAGGTGGCGAACCAGGGGGTGCATTTCCTTGATGCCATCCGCTGGTTGACCGGCGACTTGGCGCCTGCGTCGATCTGCGCCATGGGCGGGCGGTTCGCCGTCGACGACGACCGCATCATCCCCGACACCATGGAGGTCAACTACCAATGCCCTTCCGGCCGGCTGGTGATCTTCGGCCAGTACGAGGCCAACGGCAACCCGGCACTGCCCCAAAGCGGCTACTGCGAGTTCCGCGGCACCCAAGGAACGGCCTACGTGGGCGAGGAGATCGTCAGTATTATTCCCGAGCGCGGCGGCCAATTCCAGGACCACGCCCCGCGAATGAAACCGATGGAGCTCAAGCCCGAGTCGAGCGATCAGCCGGACCGGCGCAAGGCGAACCTCTCGATCACCGCCCAGCACGCCCGCAACTTCTTGGATTGCATGCGGTCGCGAAAACTGCCCAACTGCGACGTGGAAATCGGCCACCGCTCCACGACGTTCAGCCTGCTGGCCAACATCTCCCTGGCCACCAAGATGCGATTGGAATGGGACCCGGACGGGGTACAATTCACCAACTGCCCGCAAGCCAACCAACTGCTGCACTACGAGTACCGCAAGCCGTGGAAGCTCGACTGATCGGCCTAGGGCGTCGCCATCAGATTCGCCTTGCAAGGCTTGGCGCGAACCGAATTCCGGCTGCACAACTCCAAGAACGGCCTGAGGACGAACTCCGCGGCGACGCTCTCCGGCAGGCGCCAGGAACCGCCGCGAAAAACGAGCGGATTCGGCATTGAGAGACAAGGACAGTACGGATCACCTTGATGCCGCCGCGTGCGAGGACCTCCGCTGCCGCTCCCTGGCGATCGCACGAAGGTCAGTAAGTGAGCAACAGGCGGTCTGCCACAACCTCCGATTCCAAAGTCTTGCCGTTCATCTGGAATCGGCGAAGCATGGATCGGCCGCAATTCACAATCGCCTCACGCTCGAATAGCCCTTTGGGAATCGGGAGGTGGCACGTTACCTCCCCGGAACGCTTAGTCCCGTCGATGCTGACCGCGACGAATACACCACGTCTCTTGCAGCGGGCGATAACTTCAAAGAGACGCCGCAAGTCAAACGACTGGGCACCATACAAGATGGTCTGGCTGTGGGTGTATGGCGGATCACAGTAGACTACGTCGCCTGACTCTGCTCGATCCATAGCCGCTTCGTAATCCATCAGCGAGAACGTGGTCCCGGACGTCCGCTTGTGCCACTGGTCTACCCTACGGGCGAAACTTTCGGGCGGAATAGGGTTGTGGATACCGCACGGCGTTGACATATAACCGTCTGCTTGACGAAACCGCACCACGCCACCGTAGCAGGCCCGGCAGAGAAAGAGCAAGTCCGCCCCGTTCGACTTTGCATTATAGGACGCCTTAATCCTCTCATACCCTTCTTTCTTGTCCCCCCTCGTGGCGTCCGCGTATCGTTCCGCATACCAGCGCTTCAGAGTTGTCGGCGACTTGCTAAGCGTCCGCCAGATTTCCATCAAGGGAGAAAACACGTCAGATGCGAAGCCCCGCTTGGGCGCTAAGGTTGCCAAGACGGCCCCACTTCCTAAGAAGAGTTCGTGGTAGGCACCGAAATGCTCCGGGAAGTAGGATGCTATCTCGTGGGCGAATCGCTGTTTGTTGCCGATCCACTTCAGGAGTTGGGACGTGAACGGCCTGACCCGCGGGACCATCTCTTCCCAACCGAACAACGATTGCTGACTCATTTGCGTGTCTCGCTAGCAAGGGGTGTCCGTTTGCCATGCGAACGCCACCAATCCTAGAAAAGGGTCCGTTGCTGCTCTACCTTTGCCCCCAGAATCTTCGCGAGGTCATCGGCGGGAAGCCTCATCAACTCGGCGGGTTCGATTTTGTGCAAGCCTCCGCCGTAAACCCGTCCCTCGCTGAAGAAGTGTTCGGGGTGAATGGCTCGCAAAGCCTCAAATGCCACTGCGGCCTTCTCCATGAGATTGTGGGCAACGTGGGCCTTCGGATAGAGCAAGAGGTAGACATTGGCTGCGGTTGCCCTGGAACGGTTCCAAATAAATCGGAATGGCCTTTCCAGGGATCGCCCCATGTAGGTACAAACAAACGGGGCCGGTTCACGCTTCTCTTGTGAGTACCACGGCGAACGGCGGCTCGTTAAATATCCCTCATGGATGCCTTGCTTCTTTCCGGCCTCCAAATATTCAGCAAACCGGGGCCACTTCCTGCGTATCTCCTCCTCGCTGAGTCCGCAATCAATGAGGGCCAATTGCTGGTCAAGCACCGGCCAACCGTCGGCGTCGGCCTCAATAACCTCTTGCTTGAGAAAACGGGGGCTTGGAAGTATCGGGCGGAGACAGCCAAGCGGGATTCCCATTTCTCTAAGCTTGGCCCTGGGCACAATGAAGAAACCGTTATTCCCCGTCGCCAGCCCCCGTTTCACTGTGAACAAGTCGCCCAGCGTTACCAAGCCGGCGTTGTGTCCGTTGCTGCCCTGTCGCGTTACCGAAGTCCACTTCCTACTGGCTCGCAACTCGTCAAGTGCGATCCTGTCGATCTTGGCCGGTTCTGTCAGTGTTCCGCCAAACGAGAAAACCACGTCATGGCCGGGCCTGGGCTTACGCTTCTCGAAAATGACGATCGCGGAGGATACTAAGGCGTCGTCAAACTGAACATCCGAAGGGCAGAACCGATGTATCTGGAGCAAGGAGACCCGCTCCGTCAAATACCGCTTGACCTGATCCCCATAGTTCACGTCCATGAACTCTGAGGGAACCAACCAAGTCGCCAGGCCGTTCTCTGCAAGCCAAGCATGGCCGATGAGCATGAAGTAGCAGTATAGGCCAGCCAAGCCGCTCAACCGCAGCCCGGTGGCACTTTGGGCCAACTCACCTAACCTCTGTTTGTCCTCTGCCGTCAAATGATGATGCCGAACATAGGGCGGGTTGGTCAGGATGACGTTGGAGGCGGCTTCCGGCTTCTGCTTGGTGAAATCTCCTTGAATCACGCGCAAGCCATGCTGTTGCCAGATTGCTCTTGCGGCTTCGGCAAACGGTTTATCCAGCTCAATCCCGGTTGCGACTTCTATGCGGTCTTTCGGAAATGCTTGGAGGAAGGCGCCAAAGAATGACCCCGTACCCATAGCGGGGTCTAGGAAACTAAACCCGCCCTTGCGGTGCCGTAGCGTGCTCCAAGCGTACTGAGCAATATCGAGCGACAAGGCCGGCGGGGTGGCAAACTGCCCCCACTTGTTCCGCTCTCTTGCGGTCTTAAGCTGGTCGAGCCGCTGTTGCTCTGCGAGCCGCGTAGCTTCAGCTTCAAGTATGGCGGACATGCGCTAGATTCCCAACTGCTCAAAGTCCTCTATCCGATGCTCCCAAACCCAGTCAATGCCATCGGCGGCTTCATATCCCAAGTACCCGCTATCGAAGTATCCGCAAAGGAAAACGATGTAGCAGACGTCCTCCCCGAAGGTCGCTTTAAGCTGGCTAATCTTCTTTGCTTCCTCTTTTCGCCTCTTGTTCGTGTTGGTGAAGTCGCCCGCTGATTTTGCCTCAACCATGACGGGGAGCCGGTTGGACCGTAAGACGTGCGGTTGAATCAGAGCATCGACCGATACGTTTACCTTGTGTGTCTCACTTCCAGTCACCACGGAATAGTGCAACGTGAAGGTTCCCGGTATCATTGTATCCAGCGGAGCGCCAGGCGGATGCGGCTTTTTGGTGTAGCCCTTTTTGGTCAAGTATGCCTCTATTCTGCTAAGCTGGCGTTTCTCTTGAGCATTCCTGATGATCGGGTTGGCAACCGCTCCGGTGAGCCTGTCCGCAACAATCGTTGACGCCCTATGCCTCTCCTCTGCCGTGGGTGCCCTACGCTCGGGAATCCAAACGAAGATATCAGGGTCGAGTAGCTTGCTGATTACCTTGACGATCCTCGCCAGGTGTAGGGCCAAGGTGTCCTCGGGCATTCTGACGGACAACTTGCCCTCTTCCATGTTCTCAACGAGGCTCTTGCCTGCGTAGGCAAGGCCGACGAGCCTGTCCACCGCAAGAGGGGGGCAGCATGACATGCGAAGCGTCGGCAGGATATTGGGCCGGGAAAGCAACAGCTCGGGCGACAAGTCCCGCATATCGTTGCTTTCGAGAATCGCCTGTTCTACGCTCTTAGTGACCTGAGTCCGGGTGTCTCGAAAGGCCTTCGGAGCAAACTTCATAAACCACTTGTTGTAGTGGTCGACCGAGGACTGCGTGTCCTGCTTCCACCCGTGAGGTTTGTCGAGGTTGACGGCCATAGCGTTCGCTGTTGGTTGCTGCTTTTCCTCTCGCAACTCCCGGCATTTTAATAGGTTACGAGCACCGCGCCAACCGCTGCCAGATCACAGCACGCAGTTGCAGCGTCCGATGCTCTCTTGCAAGTCGAGTGACGCAAACATCGCCTCGTCCTCCAAGCACAGGCCGATCTCCAGATCGGGGCGATCCCGGCGAATGCACTCGACCAGGAATCGGTAAACCTCTTCGCGGGTGGAGCGACTGAATCGAAGCCGCCCGTCGTCCGACTTGGCTGGGCCGCGGTCAAGCAGCGGGGATACGGCATTCTCCTTGCCAAGCTTGAGTTCCATCAGCCGCTTCGCTTGCGGGTAGGAGCAGATGGAACCGAGCGTGATCCGGGACAAAGGGACGCTATCGAGCAGCGTCGCCAAGAACCGCGCGTACATCTCCCGCCAGTCGGCCACAGGGATGATCGGCATGACGACCGCTCGCACCGGGTAGCCGGCCTGGGCACATCGCCGCATGGCCTCGATCCGATCCTCGATCTTCGGCGTGTTCTTCTCGAAATCATGCGCCACTTCCGGAGCGTTGACCGTCCAGGAGAGAATCGTTCGCCCCGCGTGATCAAGATCCAGCAGGTTCTCCACATCGGCACTCTTCGTCAGCACCACCATCCGTGCATACGGATGCCGGGCAAAGAATGGAACCATCGTCCGCGCGTAGCCGCTGAGCGGCTCCAGGGCCAGCCCGTCCTGGAGCTTCCCGAGATAGAAGGCCGTCGGGCGGGCGAGCCGCATCGCAGTGCGATTCACTTGCGCGAGGATCTCCTCCAGGTTGAGGAATATCTTCACGGTCGGCGAAAACCACACCCCCGGCGTGCCCGCCAGATAGCAGTAGTGGCAACCGTAGGGGCAGAACCCGTAGGGCGAGAAATGCCAGTAGTTCGGGCAGGCGTTGCCTCCCTCATCGCTAAAGCGCACCGCGCTGCGGTGCTCGCCCAGAACGAGCGTCTGCTTGCCTCGCTCGTGCAACCGCAATCGGTCGGTCTCGCCCAAGTCAACTCGATTGTGCGGCACGCCAAACGCCTCGACGACTTCCGCCTCCGGGTAGGCCGCACAAATCCTCTCAACCAAACGCCGCCGGGCCTGCGTGCGATGGCTCCCATTGGCCAGCACGATCCTGGAGGGCCGAAACAGCCGCGCAGGCCGCGGCAGATAATCTCCGGAGGGCCCGCCGACCACGAACATCCGGCTGATCCCGTTCTGTTGGAGCACCGCGCAATCCCGCCGTGATGTGAACTTGCGTATACTATACCAAGCGCGTCCCACTGATTCAAGTCGCTCTTCTGGTCATCCCCTGCTCGGTGCCTGCTTGTTTTCCAGTCAACGGCTTCCGCTTGGGGGTCGCGATGCCGGCCTCCTTCGTTCTGCACGAAAGCAATCGTCCCCCGGCCCTTCGCCCGGAAACAGTTTACCAGTAATCCAGCGGACCACTTTGCAGTTCGTGAGTTCCTGCTAAAATCCGTTCTGTTGGATCTGCTTGGGTGTTGGCGGATGTCTTTAGGCGTCCACCGCTCAAAGCCGATCCTTAGAGAAAAACGGCAGTCGCCCGCCCGCCTCGACAAAAGGCACAAGTCCATAAAATATAAAGACTTACGCATCCCACCCGGAGGGTACGCGAATGGTTAGCAGCCTGACTCGAAATCAGGTGCCGGGCAACCGGTTGAGGGTTCGAATCCCTTGCCCTCCGCTTTCATAAACTACCAAAAGCCAAGGGGTTCCGGCGATCGCTCGGCGGAACCCCTTTCGCGTTTTCGCCCCCTCTTTGGTACTGGTGTTGCCAAGAGTGTTGCCGAAACCTCATTCCTCGGCTGGCCGCTCGGTATCCTGGGGCGCGTTCTCCTGATTCTCTGCCGAAAAACCCTTCCAGAGCTCGTCGGCGATTTCGTCGGCGTCCTGCGCCACATAGTAATTGAGCGTGGTCTCGCTGGACCGGTGCCACATGAGCAATTGCAGCGTGGCCGGCTTCACCTTCGGCGTCCACCGGATGCCAAAGGACCGTCGCAGGCCGTGGGCGCTAGCGAACTTGCCCTCGGATTTCCGGACGACTACCTTCGCCCGCTTGCCGATGGCTGACACGATCCGGCCGATTCGAGCAGGCGTCATCTGCTCGTGAGTGTAATGGCCCACGATCTTGAAGACCAGCCCGGTCCTTGCCACTCTGGGCGTCTGCAGGAGGAACTTGGCGAAGTCGGGGGTCATGGGGAGCAACCGGTCCTGGTGCCCTTCCCGAGTCCCAAGAGAACGAGGAAAAGGCCGCCGTATCGCCGCTTTTCGCTCATGGCCGATTCTCTTTCAACTATGACTGCTCACGGAAGTGGCGGCGGCACGCGAAGGAAAATATCGTCGGCGTCTTTCGGGATTTTCGGCTGCTTCTCGGGCGGAACGTCCGCGTTGCACTCCTGATTCCAGTTGCGTCCGCCGTCGTCCTTTGCGTTGAAACCGACGCTGTAGAGCACGTACCCCTTCGGTTCGCGTTTGTACCGAAAAGGCCCGGCGCCGAACGGATCTTCGGGGATCGCTTTGAGACTGCACTTTCTGAAAACCCGCAGTTACCCCATTTTCACAATTAGTTGAATGACGCCAGTGACAACCCGTGTTTGAAACAACTTGACGCAAGTCCTTGCTGGGACAAGGCGTTGCTGAACGAATTTTTCGCAATGTGAGGGTTCGCAGTCGAGTAAGCGAAAAAACAGGCTGCAAGGTGCGTCAAAATAGTAAAGATGGGTCGTTTTTTCAGAAAGTGCAGTTTGAGATACTTGGGGCAAAGCTGGGCGAGTTCCGCCGGATACCCGCCGTGCTCGGCCCGGTAAGCGGCGAGGACGAACAACAATTCATCCATGCTGCGATATGCTGCTGCCCGATCGTCCCATTTCGCGTGACCTGCAACGTTGGTTAACCAGAACCCCATGAACATGCGCCCCAGGTGCCGTCCTGCTGCAACATGGGGAGATCGCGAGCGGAGAAGGTTCTCCATGATCCATTTCGGGTCTTTACTTTCCGTTTCCATCCGCTTGAGTTCGAATTCCAGCTCTTCAATCGCGGCGTTACGTTGGGCACGCGTCGGCTTGGTGAGCGTCTGGTTGAGGCGATCGAACCAGGCGTTGCCCATGCGAAACGGTTCATTCCAGTCGACGAGCCTATCGGAGATGAATTGCGTTGCCGCTCGGAGCCTCGCGTCGTGCGCCGGCAGGCCCACGACCATCAGTAAAGAGCCCGGCTCCTCGCGCGCGATCACCGCCACGCTGTCCAGGTAACAGTATCGCTCACCGACGTTCAGCTTGTCACGGAGCGCGGCCATCGGCGGCAGACTGAGCAGATCCTCGCGGAATCGCTTCGCCGTGCCGGAAGAGAGATTTCCGTAGAAAGTCAAGGCCGCGTCGCCGTGGATAGTGCTTTCGTCTATGGCACGGGCCATAAGGTGATCAATGAGCGTTGGCCCCTGGCTCAACAGTCGCGCCAGGCGGTGGCAAGCCTGAAGGTCTCGCCATGCCTCATCCACTTTGCCGCCTTTCAGACGAAGCATGGCCCGCGTGCTGAGCGCCCGTGCGGCTTCACGCTCCGGTTGCCTCGTTGTGCAAATGATAATCACCCACGAACCGATCCCGGGGGTGTAGAACTTGGATCGGCGCGTTCCCTCGACGATGAGTTGGAGCGGCTTCTCGTTCTCCTCCAGCCAACCGGCCAACACCGGGAACTCCTCTTTGGACCAGGGCCGTTTCATAGCCTCGTCCCGCTCTTTATCCGCCAGATCGCCGGCGTCGGGTTTCGACGCGTTGGCCGACGCCCAAGCGGGTGTGGCGGGCTTCAGCACCTTGCGTTTGGCATACTCCTGCAGAGGCACAAAGTACTTTCCTTCCGCCGGTAGCGGCGTGATTCCAAGCATCTTGAAGAACCGATCGCGCGTCGGCTCGAAGACCTCCGCAGGGCCGAACGCCTGCCAGAGAGGCACCGCCGCGTTGTTTTCCCGCCTCACGCCCTTGGACGCGTACTCGTTCAGCGCCGCCACGTAATCGACGTAGCCATCGCGCCTCAGCGGCCCGGTGAGCAGCGTGGTCTCCTTGGAGATCGTGATCTTGGGGCGAGGCTTGGCGGCCGAGGGTTTTGGCCCCGTAGGCTTCACGGCCCCGGGCTCGCCCGCCCAGGACGCTCGATCCACGGCCACGATGAGAACCGCGACCAAGGCAACCGCCAGAGACACCTTTGCGCTCATGGGGCGTTCTCCAATCAGGCGTTCGAAAGAGATATTACCCGAGTATCCTCGAACGACCTCCCCCTAACCGTTTCAATCGTCCCTCCAGGACGAACGACGTTTTGATGGAATCCAAACCCCAGCGATGAATCGCTGGGCTATTTTCAAAGGTCCCTCCGGGACCATACGTTTACTATAGCGATTCCCCCGACCGTATCCTACTGCTTGCCATCGGTGTGCTATAATCGTGGCACGCTGAAGAAGGAAATCCGGAGGAAATAACATGAATTCGCGGGAGCGTGTGATCGCGGCGCTGGAGCGGCGGAAGCCAGATCGGGTGCCGTATTTCGAGTGCGTGATCGATCATCGGGTGATGCAGGCCCTCTTGCCGGGCTCGGATTACTATCAGTTCAACGACTGGCTGGGCATGGACAACGTGGGCCAGAACCGCAGCTCGTGGAGCCGGGAAAACGTCGAGTTCATCGACGAGGCGCGGGGGCTGTTTCGCGACAAGTGGGGCGTGATCCGCGCGTTCGGGCCGGAGAGCACGCCGGCGCCGATCGAGGGGCCGATCAAACGGCCGGAAGACCTCAAGACCTACACCCCGCCCGACCCCGAGGCCGACGACGTGCTGGGCTCGATCCCCGAGATCGCGGCCCGGTACAAGGGCCAAAAGGCGATCACGGCCATTTGCCGCGACGCGTTCTTCAATCCCGCCTTCCTCCGGGGCACCACCCAATACCTTATGGACATGATCGACCACCCCAAGCTGGTGCACGAGCTGGTGGAAGTTACCCAGAGCCACGACATCCGGGCCATGCAGCGGATGATCGCCGCGGGGGTCGACGTGGTCGTGTTCGGCGACGATTACGCCGATAAGAACTCCCCGCTCATGTCGCCGCGGCACTTCAGGGAGTTCATTCTGCCCGGCCTGAAGCGGTGCGTCGAGGCGGCCCACGAGGCGGGAGCGTACGTGGTGAAGCACACCGACGGCAACATCATGTCGATTCTCGACATGATCGTCGGCACCGGAATCGACGCCCTCAACCCGCTGGAACCGGTCGCGGGGATGGATATCGGCCTGCTCAAGGAGCGCTACGGCAACCGGATCGCCCTGATCGGGAACATCGATTGCGGATACCTGTTGAGCCAGGCTCCGGTGGACGAAGTCCGCCGCGTCACGCGGGAGACGATCCGCATCGCCGCGCCGGGCGGCGGATACTGCCTCTCCAGCTCCAACAGCATCCACTCCTCGGTCAAGCCGGAGAATTTCATGGCCATGATTGAGACGTGGCGCGAGTGCAGGGAGTATGGAGAGGGATGAAGGATGAGAGATGAGGGATGAGGATGGCAATTTGCGCCATTGTGTCCCGGGGGCAGGCGGGGAGCGTTATGGGCGCCGTGAGTCAGATTTCGCTGCGGGGAGTCGAGGTCAACAATCTCCAGGGGATCGATCTCGACATCCCCCATCGCAAGCTGATCGTCCTGTGCGGACTGAGCGGGAGTGGCAAGAGCAGCCTCGCTTTGGATACGCTCTACGCCGAGGGCCAGCGGCGCTACATCGAGAGCTTTTCGGCCTATACTCGGCAGTTCCTCCAGCGCTTGGAGCGGCCCGACGCCGACCGCATCGACGGCATCCCGCCGGCCATTGCCGTGACGGGCAAGAACGCCACGCGCTCCAGCCGGTCGACCGTCGGCACCGCCACCGAAACCAGCGATTATCTGCGCCTTCTGTTTGCGAAAATCGGGCGGGTCGTGTGCCGCCAGTGCGGCCGGGAGGTCCGCCGCGACACGCCGCAGAGCGCCGCCGAAATGCTCCAACAGTTGCCGCCCGGCACGCGGTATATGATCGTCTTCCCGATCGTGATCCACGCGGAGGATGAGCCCGCACGGCTGGCGGCCGCCTTGCGCGAAGATGGCTTCGTGCGCGTGGTCGCGGGCGACCGCATCGTCAATCTCACCGAGGAGCCCGGGGCGGATCTTGCCGCCGCGGGAGCGTCGGACGCGAACGGCCTCTATGGGATCGTCGACCGCTTGACGGCCCAGGGCGCCGGCGACGCGCGAGTGCGCGACTCATTGGAGACGGCGTTTGGAAAAGGCCACGGTCGGTGTTATGTGCTCGTGGAAGAGACTGCTGAAAAAGTGGAGGCGGCCGCGAAATGTGGTAATGAGCACTCAGTACTGAGTCCTGCGCGTGACGCCAGCACGGGGCTTGTTCAGCAGTCTCGGACAGGGAGCAGCCATGTAGTCGACGGGCGCCCTTGGCGGCGCATGGGCTTCAGCACCAAGCTGGCGTGCGAGGATTGCGGCCTGGAATACGCCGTGCCCGAGCCCCGGCTCTTCAGCTTCAACAGCCCGCTGGGCGCCTGTGCGCAGTGCGAGGGATTCGGCAATGTGATCGACATCGACATGGAGTTGGTGGTCCCCGATGCGAACAAGACGATCCGCGACGGGGCCATTGCCCCGTGGAACAGTCCGGCCTACGCCCACGAGCTGGAAGAATTGCTCGCTTTGGCGCCCGACTGCGATCTGCCGGTCGACATCCCGTTCCGCCGGCTGGAGCCGCGGCACTTGGAGCTTATCACCAACGGCGTGCCGGAGCGGAACTTCGGCGGTCTGCGAGGCTTCTTTGCGTGGCTGGAGCGGCGCAAATACAAAATGCACATCCGGGTTTTCTTGGGCCGCTGGCGGAGCTATCGGCCGTGCCCGGCGTGCGGCGGCTCGCGATTGCGACCCGAGGCCCTGGCGGCCAAGATCGGCGGCAAGAGCATCGCCGACGTGGCGGCGATGAAGATCTCCGACGCGGCCGCCTTCTTCCGCGGCCTGGCGCTCTCCGACTGGGAGCGCCAGGTGGGACGGATGATGCTCGACCAGGTCCGCGCCCGGCTCGGATACCTGGAAGCGGTGGGGCTGGGATACCTCACGCTCGATCGGACGCTGCGGACGTTAAGCGGCGGCGAGATCCGCCGAGTCGCGCTTACTTCGGCCCTCGGCTCCAGCCTTGTCAACATGCTCTACGTGTTGGACGAGCCCTCCATCGGACTGCACCCGCGCGACATCCGCCGCCTCATCGACGCCATCCACGGCTTGCGCGACCGCGCCAACACGGTGGTCGTGGTCGAGCACGAGGAGGCCATCCTGCGTGCGGCCGACCAGGTGATCGAGATCGGGCCCGGCGCCGGCGAGCGGGGCGGAAGGATTGTCTTCCAAGGCACGCCCGCCGAAATGGAGCAGTCGCCCGAGAGCCTCACCGGCGATTACCTTGCCGGGCGGCGCGGCATCACCACCCAAGGCCGCCGCCGCACACCCGACCACGGCTGGATCCGCCTGGCCGGGGCACGGGGCAACAACCTCAAGAACATTACGGTGGAGTTTCCGCTGGGAGTGCTGTGCGTGGTGGCCGGCGTGAGCGGGTCGGGGAAGAGCACCCTCGTGCAAGACACGCTCTATCCGGCCCTCTGCCGCCGGCTTCGCAAAGACGCCCCCAAGCCGTACGAGTTCGACGACATCTTCGGCGACGGCCAGATCGACGACGCGATCATGGTCGACCAGAGCCCGATCGGCCGCTCGCCGCGATCCAACCCGGTCACGTATCTGAAAGCCTTCGACGAGATCCGCGGCGTGTTTGCCGAGACGGTCGAGGCCCGCACCCGCGGCTACACCGCCAGCCATTTCAGTTTCAATGCCGCGGTGGGACGGTGCAGCGCGTGCGGCGGCGAAGGGCACATCGAGATCGACATGCAGTTCCTGGCCGACGTGTACATGAAGTGCAGCCAGTGCCGCGGCACGCGTTACCGGCACGAGATCCTCAGCGTGACCTACCGGGGGCGGAACATCGCCGAAGTGCTGGAAATGACCGTCCGCGAGGCGTTCACCTTCTTCCGCGGCTCGCCCAAGGTCCAGGCCCGGCTCAAGCGGCTGATCGACGTGGGGCTCGACTACGTGCGTCTGGGCCAGCCGGCCAACACGCTCTCCGGCGGCGAGGCCCAGCGGTTGAAACTGGCCGGCTACATGTCAGCCGCCCGGCGGGGCCGCTGCCTTTTCCTCTTGGACGAGCCGACCACGGGCCTCCACTTCGCCGACATCGTGCAACTGCTGGACTGCTTCGACGCCCTCTTGGCCGTGGGCCACTCGCTGATCGTGGTGGAGCACAACCTCCAGCTCATCAAGGCGGCCGACTACGTGATCGACCTCGGCCCCGGCGCCGCCGACGAAGGCGGCCAAGTGATCGTCCAAGGCACGCCCGAGATGGTCGCCAACACCCCCGCGTCCATCACCGGCCGCTTCCTGGCCGAGATCCTCCGCGCCGACGAGCGGAATTCCAGCGTGGCGCGCTGAGGAAGGCCGTGGACTGCCGGCTACGCTCGACTATGGTATAATGATGCACTTGACGCCTGAACAGCAGGAACGAATCAGACAGGCGAAAGCCGCTGGCGAGAAGCGAGTGACATTAAGTTTTACGCCTCAGCAAAAAGCCGAGTGGGAGGCGGCCGTCCAACAAGAGTTGGCCGGCAAAGAGGCGAACATCGCACATTTTCGGAAGATCAAGGCCGCCGCCGAACAGCTAGGGTTCTTCGGTGACGTCCGCCGGGCGATAGCTCTTTCCCGAAGACCTGTCCGCGAGCTGGCCCACGAGATCGGTGTCGACTCGACGCTGCTATCCGATTTCCGGGCTGGCGACGCGGAATTGCCGTCCGCGGCCGTGGACCGGCTGATCGAGACTCTCGGCCTCCGCCTGATGCAGGAGATTCCGCGAGGGCAAGCGTAATGGGAAGATTCGACCGGTTCCGCCGGTCACGTACTTGACAGCGTGGGGTCGAAGGGATAGGACGATGACGGCGGGCTCGCCTGATCCTGCGCTCTCGATGCACAGCGTCCCCCGGTCTAAGGAGCCTTTCCATGCGATATGTCCCCTGGCTGGTTGTGGCCCTCGGCCTGACGCTTGCGGCGCGGGCATCCGCCAAGGATCCGATCGCCGATTCGGTGGTCAAGATCTATGCGACCTGCCGCGATCCCGATTTCGTCCGCCCGTGGAACAAGGGGAACGCCCGGGAGGCCAGCGGATCGGGAGTGATCCTCGAAGGCAAGCGAATCCTCACTAATGCCCACGTCGTCACCTACGCAAGCCAAATCTTCGTTCAGGGGAGCCAATCGACCGAACGGGTGCCGGCCAAGGTGAAGGCAGCGGCGCCGGGCCTGGATTTGGCCATTGTCGAGGTCGAAGACGGTTCGTTCTTCGACCGGCGCCCGCCCGTGCCGCTGGCCCAGGAACTTCCGGCGATTAGGCAGACGGTAAGCGTGTACGGATACCCCATCGGCGGCGAGCAGCTCTCGGTGACCCAGGGGATTGTCTCGCGGATTGAGTACGGCCAAATCAATCTCATTGTTTCCGGACTGCGGATCCAGATCGATGCCGCCGTGAACCCGGGCAATAGCGGCGGGCCGGCCATCGCCGACGGCAAGGTTCTCGGGCTGGTGTTCCGCAAGATGGACAAGGCGGAGAACATCGGCTACCTGATCGCTGCCGAGGAGATCGCCATGTTTCTCAAGGACATCGCCGACGGCGCCTACCAAGGCAAGCCCTTGCTGTGGGACCTGACGCAGCCGACCGAGAATGAGGCCCTTCGCGCCAGGCTGGGACTTGGCAAGGAGGCCGGGGTGATGATCTATCAGCCGTTCGGCTCCGCGCCCGACTATCCGCTCAAAAAATGGGACGTCATCACGCATATCGGCGGCCAGCCGCTGGACAACCTGGGCAATGTGAAGATCAAAGACGACCTGAAGCTTCACTATCAGTATTTCGTGCCCAAGCTGGCCAAAGACGGCCGCATCAAGCTGACGATTCTTCGCGACCGGAAGAGCATCGAGGCGAACGTCCCCGTACGCACGGACCCGAACCTGGTCGTGCCGTTCTTGTCGGGAAACTACCCACGCTATTTCGTGTTCGGGCCGATGGTCTTCATGCCGGCCACGCAGGATCATGTCCTTTCGTTAATCACATCGCCCGGTTGGGGCGCGTTGCTGATGATGGCCCAGAGCCCGCTCTTGGCCCGGCAAATGGACCAGCGGGCGTTCGACGGCGAAGAGATCGTCACGGCCGGTTACAGTCTGTTGCCTCACCGGACGTCGAAGGGCTATCGCCCGACAGGCTACAGCGTGGTGACCCACGTCAACGGCACCGCGGTCCGCAACCTGGCCCACCTGGTCGAGATGCTGCGCGACGCCAAAGGGGAGTATCTTACGATCGACTTGGCGGGCCGGTCGCCACCACTGGTCTTCCGCCGCGAAGAGGTGAGAAAGGCCACCGAAGAGATCCTCGCCGACGAAGGAATCCGCAAGCAGTGCTCCGAGGACTTGGAGAGCATTTGGCATTCGCGCAAGTAGGCAGTTTCTTGACAGGAGGTGAGCCGTGGCGGGCATTGTGGCATTCATTTTGTCGCTGGTGCCTTATCTGGGCTTTGGGATCGGGATGCTCGGCTCGGCCTGCGGACTTGGGTGAGGGCACCCTGTTCGTGCGCTCGCGTCGAGCGTGATGCTTCTCGGCTACCCGGTGGCCCTGGGTTCGGTGGGCTTCGCCTTCGCTCGCGGCGGCGGGCGGCTGTTTGCCTTGGCGGCTTACGTGCTGGTCGCCGGGCCGGGGATCCTTTTCACGGTCGCGCTGTCGGGGCAATTCGGGCCGATTTCCCTGGCCTTTGGGATCCCCGGCTTCGTCGGGCTGGGGTACTACGGCTACCTCACGCGGCATCGCGGGCCGCCCCCGAGGGTCCGCAAGGTATGGTCTGAATTCGCGTCCGCGCCGGCGCCGACGGCTAAAACCGTAACGGCCCGCGACGTTGTGGGCTCGTGGCGGTTTTACGTGGATGCGGCGGGCCAGACGGTGGACATCGCGCTCGGCGAGGACGGCACATTCACCCAAACCTTGACCCACAACCGCGAGGGCCCGAGCCAGTGTCCCGGCGGCACGTGGAAGCTGGATGGTTCTTACGTCGAGCTCAGTTCCTATCGAACCGCCTGGGGAGCCACCCTGTGCACCGTGCGTTGGTGGCTGGGCGACACGGCGGAAGGGTTCAGCCTCTTCGGCTCGGACCACCCCGATCTCGGGACCACGTATCGCATCTCCAAGATTGAGCCGGCCGATAAGCAGTAGTTGCCAAACCTCGTCTCCACCGGCACAGGGCCGGCGGGGAAAGGAAAACCAACGCCCAAACCGGCTTTAGTCGCCAAACCTCGTTTCCACCGGCACGGGGCCGGTGGGGAAAGGAAAGTCAACGTCCAAGGCGGCTTTAGTCGCCAAACCTCGCTTCCACCGGCACGGGGCCGGCGGGGAAAGGAGAATTAACTTCCAAGCACATGCTCGGTCGCTGACAGCGGGTCACGGCAACGGGCATGTCGGGCAGCAGGAGGGCGCCGGGTTGGGCATGTCCATGCGCGGACGCTCACGCATCAGCTCCGTAACGGGCTGGAACGTCTTGAGGACGGCCTGATAATCGGGGTCGCTCTTGTCGCCGAAGACCGGCCGGCCGCAGGCCTCGGTTCCGCCGGCTTTCTTGGCCAGGGGAGCCAGCAGGAAGTCGTTGAGCTGCGGGTTCTCGATCCGCACTCCCATGCCCCCCCACGGCCCCAGCTCGCCGCTCCATTTCGGCGGCCGCCAGGTCAACAGCGGCGACACGTTCTTGGCCGCATGGCACGACTCGCAGCGGCGCGTGTAGATGTCGTCCATGACCCGGGTCAAGTCCTTGGGATACATTTGCCGGCAGGCGGGCAGCTCGGGATGGCCCGTCTCGGCCGTGCCGTAGTAGGGAACGTTCAGATCGATCCACATCAGGACCCGCCGCCGGGCCGCTTCGTCGAGATTCACTTGGGGCTTGCCCTTGTCGTCGGGGTGACCGGTGAGGATCAACTCGGCCAGGCGGCTTGCCGGAGAGCCCCATTTCTTCGGCGTGATCTCCAGAATGTTCCACTCCTGGCCGTTGTAGGTCGGGATCCAGTTCACGTAGGGACTGCCCACGGGCCCCTGGTTTCGCCGGGCGAGCACCTCGTAGGCGACGTTGAAGTAGTCGGTCCGGTCGCCCGACAGGTCGATGCCCTTGTCCTTCTTGAGCGGGTTGTGGCACTCGACGCAGTGCTTGTCCAACACCGGCTGCACGATTCGGGAGAAGCAGAAGCCTTGCAGGCCCCACTCCGGCTCGCGGAGCGATTGCGGGGCGCCCGGCGGCGCGGCGGCCAGCGGAGTCGACGGCGTGTGGCTGCGCGGCTCATGGCAGCCGACGCAGCCTTGCACCTCGCCTCGCATCAGGTGGGTAAAGCTCCGCATCCGCTGCACGGCCCGGCCTTGAGCATCCAGGGCCAAGAAGTAGATCGGCTGCTCGGCCGGGACCTTGAAATAGGCCGAGCCGTCGGCCTTGACGTCGGCGAAGCCCCAGACCTTCTTGGGCACGTAGGTCGCGCCGCAGGAGACCACCACCCGCTGGTAGCCAAAAGCGGGCTGGTGAATGCCCGGACTGGTGATCAGCGCGCGGCGGATCTCCTGGACCACGGCAATCTGTTTGACTTCGCCCCGCCGCACCTGGGGCTGGAGGCCCTGGTAGACGTCTTGCAGGTAGACGGCTGCCCAGGGGTCCGCTTCGCGCGCGGTGGGCAAGGTCGAGGGGCGCACCGGCGGCCGCGTGCGCGATCGCAAGGGGCGCGGGTTGTAGAATCCCAGCTCGCGCGGCGCCAGGACCTTCGTCTGCTGCCGGCAGTCGTAGTCGCGAAGATAGATCGTGCCGTCGTGCGAGACGAGGAAGCAGCGCTCGTCGACCGGGAAGGGAGTCTGATAAGGCCCCCCCGGCCCGTTCGTGCTAATGGTCACGCCCCGCAGCGGCACCTCGGGCGTGAGGTTGCGGATGGCCGCTTGAGTGTTGTCGCCGCGGCCGAGGTCGATGCGGCCGATCGCGCCGCGGCACGACCCGTTGTGGCCGGTGAGCGTGCAGATCACGTCCGTCGAGCCGGGGATCGCCTGGGGCTCGATGAACGTGGCCGGGTTGAGGACCCGGTTGCCGAAGAACCCCTTGAGCATCGTGCCGTCGGGATTGATCGTCCAGAGGCTCTGGATGGGGATGGCCGGCCGGTCCACGTACTCCCAGCGGCCGTAGATGATCCGCCCGTCGTTCATCACCGCGGGCGTGAAGTCGTTCAGGTAGTTGGCCGAGATGCGGCGCTGGTTGGTGCCGTCGGCGTTCATCGTGTAGAGGATGCCGACCGGCGTGAAGAAGCAATAGGCGGCCTGGGGCGTCCGGCTGGAGAGGAACACGATCCGCCCGTCGGGCAGCCAGGCGCCGTCGTAATTGTGATGGTCCCCCTTGGTGAGTTGCCGGAGATTCGAGCCATCGACGCCGACCGTGTAGACCTGGTAGTGCTCTGAGCGGCGCCGCCAACCGAAGACGATCGAGCGCCCGTCATACGAGAGGTCGCAGCTCTGGATCTGTCCGTCGGGCGAGTCGAGCAACCGCTGGAGCGTGGCTTGGGTCACGTCGTAGACGAACAACCCGCCGCCGTCGCGCTGCCCCTCGCAATGATACGTGTAGACGTGCGACGATCGAATGTGGTGCCGCTGCGCCACGACGAGCTTCGTAAAGCCCAGCGCACCGGAGGTCAGCTTGGCCGCCAGCTCCGGCGATTCCGGGATCGGCGGAGGCGACGCCGCGTAGGCATCGGGGTGGGGCAGGTCGGCAGGCGTCAGGAACTTGCCCAATGCGGCCAACGCCGGACGCTCGGAGAACACCTGAATTTCCGAAGCCCCCGGGTTCGGCCCGCCGTGGCAATTGAGGAACCGCAGGGTAAGCCGGGTCGTGGACGCGGGAGCGGGCAGATGGATCGGCTGCGGACCATGGCCGGCCTTGAGCCGCCCCTTGGCCGCAGGCTTGGTGGCGTCGCCCAGGTAGACCTCGTAGTCCCCCCAGTTTTCCCCCAGGTGAAACGCCGTGCGCCCGTAGTAGACCACGCTTGCCACGGTGACCTCCCGCGGCCACTGGAACGTGACGCTCACGCCCTTGGGATGGTCGTTGCCGTTGGCGCACCATGCCTTGTCCACGTCATCCGTACTCAAGGGGGTGGGGATCTGGCCGTCGGCCAGATTGGCGGCCTGATACCGATCGCTGAACTCCGAACTCGCCGCGATCTTTGCCTTACGCGCCAGGTTCTCGGTCAGCTTCGGGGCTGCCTCGGCGACTGGCCAATCCGGCAAGCACCCTGCGACGACGGCCAAGGAAAGCAGGTGCAAACTCCGCTTCGACATGGATTCCTCCTCGCGCTCGGCATTCGGGATTGCTGGTAGGAGCATTGCCCGGCAGGGCCCCACGGAAGCGACCCGCCAGCACATCCAGCCTACCGACCGGCACGCCATAAAGCAAACGGTAACGAATCACGAAAACCCGAAAGAGCGAGCAAAGGGTGACGGACGAGCATTCATCGTTCCCTTCGTTTTTCGAGCTTTCGTCCTTTCGGGCTTTCGTGATTGCCCGAATTTCCTCGTTAAAATGCTTCTCCGTCCACCGATTGACCCAACCGGACGAGCGCGATAGGGTGTTCTCTCAGTGGAACGGCGTAGGCATTTATACGGAGGACTTGCGATGGGCAGGCGTGGACAGTTTGTCAGGACTTGGGCGGCGGTAGCGATCATCGCGGCTTGGCTTTTGGCCCAAAGCGGAACCGGCGCAGCAGGAGCCGCAGCCCCAGGGGCCGGCGGCGGGAAGATGACGCCCGGCCGCGTTTGCCTGCGGATTCAACTGGGCCTGAAGGACCAGGAGAACACCCGCTGGGATGGCTCGATCCGGGTATCAGCCGGGAGCGTGGCAAACATCGAGATCTGGCGCAAAGGGCCCCAGGATGCCGTGGATGGCAACTCCTGGAAGTTGACCACCCGGCCGGCCCCCCGGTTCTTGGGCGGGGCTGGCAAGAAGCAGCAGCCCCCTGCGGAAAACGGGGTTTTGGTGACCCTGGACGGCGCCGGCGAAGATGCCGAGGTCCAGGTCACGACCAAGCAGGGCGAGTTCTCGTTCAAGCTCTCCCAGGTCCCTTTCGGCACGCGGTTAATGCGGCTCCAAGGGGCCGCCGACGTGGCGAGGATTCCGGTGAGTTACCAGCTCACGGCGGGTGCAACGGAGGAGGATTATCCGTCGGCGGCCGCCGGGCCCGACGGAACCGTATACGTGGCGTACGTCGCCTTCACCCACGGCAAAGACTTCGCCCTGCGAAAACCCTATGGCGAGGGCGAGCCCGATATCTCCAACCTCGACCAGCCGACCGGCGGCGACCGGGTCTTCGTGATCGTGCTGCGGCAAGGCCAGTGGTCCGAGCCCGTGCCGCTGACCAAAGGTGGCGAAGATATCTATAAGACGGCCGTGGCGGTCGACGGCAACGGGCGCCCGCGGGTCTTTTGGAGCGCGCAACAGGGCCGCAACTTCGACCTGTACGCCAGCAGCTTGCGGGACGGCGCCTGGAGCACCCCGCTTCGCTTGACCCGCGATCCGGGCCCGGACATCAGCCCGGCCGCCGCCTGCGACGCCAAGGGCCGGGTATGGATCGTTTGGCAAGGGTTCCGCGGCGAGCGGTCGAGCATCCTGGCCGCTTCTCAGAAGGGCGATCAGTTCTCGCCCGAGATGATCGTTTCCGCCGGGCCGGGCAACGCTTGGGACCCGGCCATCGCGACATCCCGCTCGGGCGAAGTTGCCGTGGCTTGGGACACCTACGGCCGCGGGAACTACGACGTGTGCCTGCGCGTGGCCAAGGGGGGCGAGGAGTTCGGGCCGGTCGTGCCGGTGGCCGCCTCGCTGCGGCAGGAAGTCCACGCCGCGGTGGCCTACGATCCGGCCGGCAGGCTTTGGGTGGCGTGGGAGGAGGGGCCGGAAAAATGGGGAAAGGACTTCGGCGCCCTGGCCAAGGACAAAGGAATGCGCCGTTGACACACCACTCCCTCATGCTAGATCGAGTGCTGCGAGAGGGTTCAGATTTCCTATCACTCTATCACTTTCCATCGATGGCCTCAACAGTTGTGTCGCTACGGCTGGCATTGCGACTTCTTCGCGAAGCACGCGGTCGAGCTGAAGAATGCGGGTGTGACCCTTGGGAGTCTGCGCTAGATTTGGACTCTCTCCGCAATGCCGGCTTGGGTGCCGAACTGGATTGCCTCGTGTGCCGAGGGTACATAGCTCATCGCCCGAAAGCTCCTTTTGAGCGCGGGTCGCGGAGCGGGAGGAGGATTCGCCAGAGCAATAACGAATTCACCTACACGTCAAAAAGCCTCTTTGTCATCACGTCGGCTGGTGAAGCGTTCGCGGATTCGCTGGAGCGATTGATAGAGCATGCTTCGGGATCTCATCCGATCATTGCCTCGGCGCACTCACGGAACGATCCCGGCGTCAGAGCCCCACGCACACCGCGGGAAAACCTGCCTTTGTCGCGCCCGTGCTTCGACACACGACATCGTGAACTCCGTGTTGGTGAGATGTCGCTTGGTCGGTTCAGACGTTATGCCCGCAACCAAATAGCGATCCTCGAGGCATTCGAATTGGAGGGATGGCCCCCATGGATTTACGATCCTCTCCCTGCACGCAGGGTAAGCGATCCTGAGCAGCGCCTCCACGATGCGGTTTATGCGTTAAATCGACACCAACACCCGCACCGGATCCATTTCCGCAGCGGCGGCATGAGCGATTCCATCTGCTGGGAATTCTGCGAGCTGTCAACGAGCGAAGTTGGCATGATTCCTTCTCAAACTTCGATCCATACGTCGATGCAAAGTTCAACGTGAGCGTCTATTGACATGCTCTTGTGCAGTGGTAGCCTAAGGCTGATTTTGAGATATTGGTGTTCTTCAAATTGCGTTGTGCGCTCATTTTTGGCAACGCTAGCGCTTAAAGTCCCATCTAGCGCTGTACTACGGGCAGCGGTGCCACCTGCGAGGTGGGTATGAGTCCCCCAAGTTAGGATAAGATCTGGGCCACGGGTATCGTAGGTTTTCACGCGTTGGTGCGCGGTAGGATAAGCTGTTCCTGCGGTTTAACGAGGCGGTCTCTGGGGTTCCATCAGGAGAACAGGTCATGGGCGCTATGAACTTGTCGGGGCTTTTTCAGCGTCTTCTCAACGCTATGAAGCCCGAGGTGTCGAAAGACGTAGATTCGCGGCGAGGGTTCTTGAGAACGCTAATAGTGGCTGCCGCCGGCGCAGGCGCCGTCGCCGCCTCGGCAGGCAAGGCGAGTGCGTGCGGTGGGCCGTGCGACGTCGTTTGTGACCCTGGCCATATATGTTGCGATCCCGGCTGCGATGAACCTTGCGAGCAGTGCGAGATAGAATGCTGTCCGTGCGAGTTCTGCGACACCACGTGCTATATGTGTGACGCGAACTGCGACCCGTGCGAAGCCTGTGAAACGTGCGAAATCTGTGACGGTACCTGTGACGCGGGCTGCTATCAATGTGACCAATGCTACTTTACTTGCGAGGCCGCGTGTCAGAGCCAATGTGAGAATCCTTTCGATCAGTGCGGCGCTTGGTGTGACCCGTGCGAGGTTTGCGATGCCACGTGCGAGCTATGTGACCCCTGCCACACCTGCAACATATGCGACGGCTGCAACGTAATGGAGGTATGAACGCCGCGCACTCAAGCCGCCAAACGGGTCGTCGCCGAGTGTTTCGACGCTGCGTGCATTGAGGGACAGATCTGCAGCGAGATTTCCGTTCTCCGGACCGCGCCGTGAATAGCTGCGCCTCCGCGCGACGAAGAAATCGCTGTGTCCGAGAGATCCTGCTTGCATCTCTATTACAAGCCGCGTTTGTGGCTCGCATGCGCTGGGCCTGTCTTGACGGTGCGTTGGGAGACGCGGCGGCTGTGCGAGGAAACGCTAGGGAACACAGGGAGCTACTGATGATAGCAAGTGGCCACGATGTACACGACCGAGGCGCCGACACGAGCGTCAAAGAGCCGCGACGAGATCCGCCAACTATTGCCGACGAATCTCACACATCGGGCTTACGACCAGCTTGTCAGACGCAGTCCCATGCGGCCTATCCTGCTCCTCGAGTGGCTTGTGGTGGCTGCGTGGCCGAACGTGATTTGAAGCTGTCAGCCGTCCCGTCGGGCCAGGGATTGTCGTCGATAGACCTTGACCTCACGACTGGCTGTAATCTTCGCTGCCGATACTGTTTTAAGGAGAAACACGACGAACACATGGACGAAAGGGTGGCCTTTGACACGATCGTGTGGGGGCTCCACGCTGCTGGGCAGCAAAAGAGGATCACTTTCAACCTGATGGGCGGAGAACCTCTGTTGCGTTACGAACTTCTTAAGAAACTCGTTCCGTTCGCAAAGCGAAGAGGCCGCTATCACGGTAAGAACGTACATTTCGGCGCGACAACAAATTGCACGCTAGTAACGGACGATCTGATCGCATTTTGGAAGAAGTGGGATATGGGGTTCCATACGTCCGTCGACGGAATCCCCGAAGTGCAGGACTGGAATCGCCCGACCGCTGCCGGCGGCGCGTCCTCTCCGCTTGTCGAGCGCGCCGTGCCTGGAATCCTGGCGTACCGCCCCAAAACAACCGCACGATGCACGGTGGCTCCTCAGACCTGCGCCCATGCCTGGGACAATTACAGGTATTTCCGATCCCTCGGTTATACAGACATCGCCATGGTTCCGGCCAACCCTCCCGAATGGGACGCGGAATCGATCCGCGTGTACGAGGACCAATGGCGGCGAATTGCCAATACGTACATGGAGGAGTTGCGCGCCGGGACCTGGATCCGCGTGAAGGGCTTTGATGAGGTCGCCAGGTTCTGCAAATCGGCACCAAGAAACAAAACGGGGCCCGAGTTCTGCGGGGCTGGCCGCGGGCTGCTGCTAGTCGACGTCTCAGGAGGACTCTGGCCCTGTCATCGCTTCAACACGGAATTCAATGAACCATGGCGGCTCGGCAGCATTTACGAGGGATTTGACGAATCGGTGCTGAGCAGACTCAACGAAGGTCGCGCGCCCGCGGCCGCCTGGCCCACAGCGTGCAACGAGTGTGCGGCCAAGCCGATCTGTAGCGGTGGTTGTTTTGCGGAGAATATCTGTTCAACAGGCTCCCCCTTCGTTCGACACCCTAACGCTTGCGAGATGACGCGAGTGTGGATGCGAATCGGTAAAGAGGTTCATGACACGATGTATGCCGAGCAGAATCGTCCATTTATGGAACATTACTACCGAAAGAGCGAAAATGAGCGAGGAAAACGCGACCCTAACGCAATCACTGGCGGAATTAGTGCGGCAACATCAAGGGATCGTAGTTGAATCAGACGAGGACGGCGTTCTCGTCCTGGATCGATTCGCCCGTTCAGTGTATCACCTCCCCGGCGCGGATTTGGTCCGTACTCGATCCGACGACGAGATGTCTAAGCGTTTCCTGGCCTTTCTTAAGAGCGCAGGCAACCAACGAGCCAGCGGCGCCGTTCGAGTCACCATCCATGTACTGGGTGAGGTGGCGCAGTCCGGTCGCGGCTGTGAGGCGGTTGCGCGTCTGCTTCGCGCGATTGCGACGCAGGCAAACACCGACATAGTGGTACACTTGCGAGAGTCTGCTGCCGATTGGGTGGCCATCGCGCAGGCGACCGCTCAGTTCCGAGAAGCCCTTTCAGAGAAGAAGGGGGGCAGTATCGCGATCTGTGGCCCATTGCACCGTATTGACGAGACCGTAAAGGACGCCATCGCCAGCCAGGAGGTTCGTTTGTATTGTGCTTGCGGCTGGTGGAAGGACTGCCCAGCGGATGCGTACACAGGCGTTCCGACTGAGGTGTTGCGCGACTTGTCGAAGTATGGACTACTTGTCCCGACCACCTGGTACGTCCATGCACAAAACATCAATGCTGTGGAGGCCGGTATAGCGCAGAGTCGGAACGCGAATTATCACGCTGGTTTCTCTCTCCCGCCCATTTACTGCAATCCTTACTACAGCTTCGGAGCCGGAGAGCCTGAGCTTCCGGACGGGATCGCCTACGCGCAACTTCTGGTCCAAACGTACGAGGCGCATCCCCACAACGACGATGTATTCGCTCCTTTGGCCGAGTTGGCTGATGCACTCGCCAGGGGGGCGTGGCACTCCGACCTTCAGATTCCCCAACACATTAAGGTGCTTGTGGACGGTGAAGGCTCCGTCAAGGTATTCCGGCATATTCCGGCATTCGCCCAATCTTGGCGATCACTCGATGATATTGTGGAGATGACGCCGCCACAACTAACTGCGGATCTGTTTGCCTTTCACTTGCGGAAGGTCACTTGGGACGAGGAGATGCCTTGTTTCAAGTGTGATTGGCGTTATGTATGCGGCGGCTCGGATCGTTGTCCGGCAGGTATCCTCCGATCACCGGAACGACTATTCCAGGTAAACTGCGCGTATCGAGTCCTGTTCTTGCAGGCATTCGCCTGGGCAAAATGGAAGATGGGGTGGAGCCGGCCGCCCGCAAGGCGAAGGAGTAAAGCGCAGGGACGCGAGGACGCGCCGTCGAAAGCAGCGCCTTAGGGAGAGCCTGTTGCTCCAGTTAAGGATGTTAGCAAGCAGCACGGATGGTTGCTCAGCGCCCAGTCTCCAATTTGGACCAGAACGGGTGCTGGCGGTCGCCGCGGGTGCGCGCGTCTTCGAGCATCACGCCCAGGTCGCCGGTGAGCGAGGCGGCGCTGGTGTTCACCGAGCCGCCGTTGACCGTGATGGTGAAGCGGCGGCTGAGGTCCAGCACGTCGGGCGATAGCCATATCGTCGTCCGGCGCGCGCCGGTCTGGAGCAGAATCCCGTTGGCCTTGGTCACGGTGGCCTTGGTATGCATGGCTTGGGTGCCGCGCGGGAGCGGAAAGTTCTCCGGCGCCACTATGGTCCGGGGCGGCAGTTGGCGCAGCTCGACCCACCAGAAGAAATTGTCCCACGGCCGCATGGTGGCCACGGTGAACTGCTTGGGGGAGTAATTCCGGCGCAGGCGCGCCATCCAATCGAACAGGCGGAGAATCTCATCGGAGAAATCCTCGTGGCCCCGGCCCAGGTACTCGACCACGGTCGTGTTGTAGCCTTTCTTGAGGTACCGGT
>CAYTJV010000028.1:0-25945 GCA_964438165.1 uncultured Planctomycetaceae bacterium
TATGTGGGCGGGTTGCGGATCGGGCCGGGACGGTTCAAGTTGGGGGGTTGAGCCGCGTTGACTGCGCGGCCGGGGCCCCCATCGAAACCGCTTGACTTTCTGGGCAATAAGTCCGATAATGACTTACGGTAGGAGAGATCGTCACGATGTTCAGCGCTGCCGAACGTCTCGGGGCCAGCAAGGCTGCCTCAACTCTGCTCGTTCTGTTCATTCCCAGTCAGGACCGCGAAGGCGCGCTGATTGACCAGGAGTTCTGGGTTCAGGAGGCACTGACCGTCTTGGGGCGACTTTTCGGGGGAGCCACGGCCTTTCCGCAAGGAAAGGGCGTGTGGCGGGATGACGCGCAGGGCGGAAAACTGCTTTTCGACGAACCGGTCGTCATTCAGTGCTACACGAGCGACGACCTAATCGAGCGCGAGGCGCTGGCACTCCGCGAATTCCTGCACCGAATGGGACGCGAGGCGCGGCAAGGCGCTGTGGGATTGGTGATCGACCGTGATTACTTGGAGATCGGATTCCCCTTGGACGAGAGTGGGTAGCCGGCGAAAGCAATGCAGGGGCGTGGAGGTGACGTTCAATGGCTCAGAACGTGCGGAAGATTGCAGACGTATTAGGCGCGAAGGTCGTCGCGCAGGTTCCGGAGACCGGCGGCGGGGCCTTCGGTGCAGCTCGATTGGCGGTTATCGTGGCCAAGCTCCAGGACAGGCTCGTCCCAGGTCAAGGCAAACGCCCCGGCCGCCCGACCGACGCCAATTGGAAACGTCACCCTAAGGTTCCAATGACCGAAGCCACCGAACGGAGACTCGTTCGCTTGGCGGAACGCATTAGTGGCGCAGGCCGCAAGGTGAGTCCGATGCAGCTTGCGGCCGAGATTCTCGAAGACGCCGTCGCTCGCATTTCGGAGGAGTGAGCGAAGCGAGTCGTAGCCGTTGGCCCCGCGCTCGGCGCAGGTAGCGATCGGCGCAGGTCTCCTGACCTCGCCGAATTTCGACCGAAGGCCTCCAAATCGACTTCACAGGAGGCCTTACGGTCGCGTCCGCGGCGGGGCCGGGAGACCCGCGCCGAGCGGGGGGTCAATGGCAATCGGACAGTCAGTTTCGGGCGGCCCGCTGGTCTGGTGTGCTGAACGTCACTTTTCGGCGGCCCGCAGCAGTGTGTCGCGGACTTCGGCTCCCTGCTCGTCGGTGAAGGTCGCGATTTGCAGGAACCCGCCGGGTGGGCCGGCCTTGGAGTGCTCCAAATCGATTTTGTATCGCCCCGGACTGGCGAAAACGAAGGGCGGCGTTCGCACGTCGCGCCAACGGCCCTCGACGGAAACCCTGGTGGTGAGCCACCAGGCACGATTCACGGGGACTGCATCGATGTGGAACCGCCCTTCGGCGTCGGTTCGCATGCCTCCCAGATCACCGCGGAAAGAGCGAGAGGGCGGGAACGTGTCGCCCCGTAGGCCCACGTAGGTATCGGCCACGGCGGATCCCGATGCATCCCTCAGCCGTCCTTCCAACGTCACCGCGGGGACCATCACAAAGTCGATCCGCCGCGGCTGGTCGGGCAAGACGAAGTCCGCAGGCTTCTTCCCTTGCAAGCCGTAGGGGGGCGGGACTTGTTCCGCTACCATCACCTCGCCCTGCTCGTAAAGGTCTCGCTCGGCCATGCCTGGCTTGAACGGCAAGACGATCACGGCCCGAGGGATCGTCAGCCAGCAATTGCGGCCCTTGTCGAACATGTGGCCGTCGACAGTAAAACGGACGATGTACCGGCCGTCCTTATCCGTCTGCGTTTTCGATTCCTCCATGAAGTTCCGGTTCACATAGACCGTCACGCCTTCGAGCGGTTTGCCTTGCGAGTCGGTCACCTTGCCGGTCACGACCCAGGGCCAGCGCCGCCGGATTTCCGCCTCCGCGAGGGGCACGCTCTTGAGCTTGACGGTCAATTGGGTATCGCGGTCCTTCGGGATCTCGACGGCGATCGGGTCCTGTTCGGGCATGTAATTGGCGTCGCCGTAACGCGTTGGCGAGCCGTCCACTTGGAGCGTGTATCGGCCCGGCACTAGACGAGGATAGGTGAATCGGTCGCCGCGGCTCCATGTTGACCAGCGGCCTTCGATCCACGGGACCATGGGGAGCCCGTCGGGACGCGTCAGGACGAACCGGATTATCTCGACTTTGCGGCTCGTTGTGACATCGACAAAGTTGAGGGTCAGCGAAGGTCCGGCGTCGAGGCGAATCAACTCGACCGTCTTGGGCTGGCGGCCGTCGAGGTGGATGACGCCGCTTACGCCAATCGTTGGTTCCCATGGCCGAAGTTTCGCTCCCAGGCTGACCCAGGCCGTCACGCGATAGTCCCCGAAACTCAGGCCCGACATTGTGCTCCGGTCCCCGTCCACATATCTATGTTGGACCAGATCCCAGGTCTTTCCCGTGACACGGTCTTCCCACCGGCGCGGACCGGGGTCGATCGGGGAAGGCGGATGCTCGGAAGGGACGACGACGGCCGTGGGGTCCATCGCCTTCCAGAGCGATATTTGCGGGTGGGTGAACGGCTTGCCGTCGGTCGCGACGATCCGCGCCTCGAGTCGGAGCGTCAGCGGCAACGGCTCGGACTCGCCAACGGGTCCGTCGCCGATCGTGAAATGCACCGGATTGCTGACGAATTGCGATGGCTTGCCCCGCTTGAAGTGTCCCAGATCCTCCCCGGCGACAAACGCGGCCCGCACCGTATACTTGCCACGAACTAAAAGGAGCGGCGTAACGGTCTCCGTCACCGCCAAGAACCGATTCAGGGATATCGGAATTTGCTGGTAGGATCTCCCGGGAGAAAAAGGTGAGTGCTTCCCGCTACCCGCGCCGCGCCCACGGTACCAAACGCCGTTGATCTCCAACTCGTTCACGGCTTGAATGATCGACCACGAACGCGTGCCCGCGTTGCGGACCTCGGCCTCAAGACATGGCGTCTGGCCGAGCCGCCACGCGGGCTGGAGCGACTGCAGCCGGCATTGCAGTCCGTCTTCGTTGCGGGGGCCCCATTCAACCACGCCGACCTGGTCGATTGGCGGTTGTGACTTTGGCTTCTCTTGCGACTGTGCCGCGGAGGCAAGAAGCAGCGCAGCAACAAGCGAAACTTCGCATACTCGCAGGAACTGGTCCTGCGCCGATGTCGGGCTGCCCTGGCGCATGGGCTTTCTCCTCTTTTCTCCGGTGCCTCTGTTTCCTCCTGTTCAACTCTTCCTTTCCTCTCTTGCCCGGTCGAACTGCGGCACCGGCAATTGCTCGCCGCCTTTGAGCGACGATTCGTGGGCAACCAGGCCGGGGGCGGTCATGGCCAGGGACTCGTAGAGGTCGATCGCAGGCTCGCGGTTCTCGATCAGGGCGTTGATGAACTCGGCGGTGATGAACACCGCGGAGCCGCCGTGGCCGGAGGCGTGACGCATTGAGGCGGGGATCATGTCGGTCTTCCAATACTCGGGCACGACGACCGGCTTGGCGCCCTGGCCTTTGCGGTTGGCCACGTCGCCGTGGACGCCGCCAACGGCCATGTAGAGCGTGGCCTGGTCGCCGAACCACTGGGCCCGCTCGCCGTAGGACACGCAGTAGCGGAACTCGTTGACGCGACAGAGATGGCCCTGGTCGGTGAGCATCATCGAGCTTTGGCAGAAGAAGGGGTTCTTGTAGGCGTTCTCGCGGCGGTAGGGATGCCGGCGGATCTCCGGGCCGGTTCCGCCCCAGCCGAGGCAGGAGACCTTGACGATCCGCTCCTTGGTGACGCCGGTCACAAACCCGAGCGAGTGCGTGGGATAGAACATCGGCGGAAAGCCCCAGCGCCACGAGCGGGAGCCGTCGGGATTGAACCCCAGCGTGCCGGGCGTGGTGTTGTCGCGCACGTCGTGGTAGTACTCGGCCTCGAAGGAGAACAGCTCGCCGAAGCCGCCGGCGCGGTACATGTTGCGGGCGAAGATGCACTCCTGCCGGTAGTAGCTCGACTCGGCCATCATGTATTTCAGGCCGGTCTTCTCCTTGACTTCCTTGAGCATGGCGGCCTCTTCCAAGGCCGTGCAGACCGGGACGGCGGAGACCACGTGCCAGCCCCGTTCCATGCACATCTTCACGTGCCGCGCGTGGTCGGGCGCGCCGGAGAAGACCGCCACGGCGTCGACCTCCTTCGCCTGCTTGAGCATGGTCTCCAAGGAGTCGTACACGTTATCGCACTTGTAGCGGGCCTGGAGGGCCTTCCGGCGGCCGGGATACAGGTCGGTGACGGCGGTGACGACGCAGTTGGGGTGCTCGTGCCAGTGGAAGGTCGCCCCGAACCCGCCGCCGATCACGGCCATGCGGATTTTCTTGCGGTTCTCGGCGGGATAGGCCCGGCCGGCAACGCCGAGCGTGGCCCCGGCCGCCATGAGGCAAGCCGCGGCCTTGCTCGAAAGATCGATAGAGAAATCGTGCGATGTATCGTTTTCGTTCATCGGTTTTCCCTTTTCCGTTTCTCGTTACACGTCAACCATCAGGTCGAGGATTCGACAGGAAGATGAAGGGACAGGAAGATAAGCGGAGATTGGCCAAGAGTGCCTTCATCTTTTTGTCACCCATCTTTCTGTCAATCATGAAGAAGTCATGACAAAAAGATGGGTGACAAAAACATGAGATAATCTTCCTGTCCCCCCATCTTCCTGTCGTCTCTTACCCGCGCTCGGCGCAGGTCTCCTGACCTCGCCGAGATCTCGACCGAAGGTCTCCAGAACGCCTTAAAAGGAGACCTTGCGGTCGCGTCCTCGGCGGGGTCGGGAGACCCGCGCCGAGCGCAGTCTCTTCATGTCTTCTTCGCCCGATCGAACTGGGGCACGCTCAGTTGTTCGCCGTCCTTGAACGCCGACTGGTGGGCCACGATGCCGGGCACGGTCATGGCCAGCGACTCGTAGAGGTCGATCTCCGGCTCGCGGTCTTGCACCAGGGCGTTGATAAACTCGGCCGAGATGAACACCGCCGAGCCGCCGTGGCCCGAGGCGTGACGCATGGCATCCGGAAGCATGTCGGTCTTCCAGTACTCGGGCACTTTGACCGGATGCGCGCCCTTGGCGCGGCTGTGCTCCACCGGGCCGTGGATGCCCCAATTCGACATGTAGAGCGTGGCCTGGTCGCCGAACCACTGGGCCCGCTCGCCGCCGGCCACGCAGATCCAGAAGACGTTGGTGCGGCTCATGTGTCCTTGGTTGGTGGCCATGATCGAGGCCTGGCACCAGAACGGGTTCTGATAGACGTTGTCGGCCACGATCGGGTTTTCGCGGATCTCCTTGCTCTTTCCACGCCAGCCGAGGCAAGAGACCTTCGTGATCCGCTCCTTCGTCACTCCCACCAGGTACCCGGTCGAGTGCGTGGGATAGAGCATGGGAGGAAGTCCCCACCGCCACGACCGCTTCCCGCCCGGGTCGTAGCAGAGTTGCCCTTTCTCCGTGAGCACGGTGGCGAGATTGAAGAGCTGGTGGTAGTACTCCGTCTCGGAATAGAAAAGCTCCCCGAAGCCGCCGACGCGGAACAGGTTCCGGGCGTAGATGCACTCCTGGTTGTAGTAGCTCGACTCGGCCATCATATACTTCAGTCCGGTCTTCTCCTTGACCTCCTTGAGCGTGGCGGCCTCTTCGAGCGTCATGCAGGCGGGCACGGCGGAGACGGCGTGCCAGCCGCGCTCCATGCACATCTTCACGTGCCGGGCATGATCGGGTGCGCCGGAGAAGACGGCCACGGCGTCGATGTCCTTGGCCTCTTTGAGCATGATCTCCAGCGAGTCGTAGACCTTGTCGCACTTGTAGCGATTCTTGAGCCCGGCCCGGCGGCCGGGATACAGGTCGGTCACGCCGGTCACGACGCAATTGGGGTGCTCGTGCCAGTAGAAGCCCGCCCCGAAGCCGCCGCCGACCACGCCCATGCGGATCTTCTTTCCATCGGCGGCCGGATAGGCGCGGCCGACGTAGCCAAGGGTAGCCCCGGCCGCGACCGTGCCGGAGACTTGTAGGAACAAGCGGCGCGACATGCCCGATTGTTCCGATTCGTTCTTGGTTTTTTGGCCATTGTCTCGCATGGAATCTCCTCTCAGGTGTTGGGAGAGCGCCGAGTTTTGTTGCATATACTTATTGAACAGGAGGCAACAGAGGCAACGGAGGGAGCAAACAGGAACTCCGTTTCCTCTGTTTCCTCCTGTTCGAATCTTTCTGTTCAAGTTCGTAGGGTGGGACAAGCGGAGCGCAGTCCCACCAACGGCGATTTCTCCCAGTTTCTGGTGGGACTGCGCTCCGCTTGTCCCACCCTACATATCTCAACCGGTTTGAGCCCGGATCAGGATAAAGTATGCCACGAGCACTGCCGCAATCAAGTACATCAGCCATTTCACCTCGCGCCCGCGGCCGGCGATGAGCTTGATGATCGGGTAGCTGATAAAGCCCAAGGCCAGGCCGTCGGCGATGGAATAGGTGAGCGGGATGCCTACGATAATCAAGAACGCCGGCATGGCCTCGGTGTAGTCGGGCCAATGGATCTTGGTCACGCTCTGCATCATCATCGAGCCGACAATCACCAGGGCCGGGGCGGTGATCGGGGCGTAGCTGCCGACCATGGCAATCACGGGACTGAAGAACAGGGCGAGCACGAAGAGCACGGCGGCCGTCAAGGCCGTCAGTCCGGTGCGTCCGCCTTGCTCCACGCCGGCGGTGCTCTCGATAAAACTCGTGACGGTGCTGGTGCCGAAGGCCGCGCCGACAACGGTTCCCAGGGCGTCGGACAAGAAGGCCTCGTTGGCTCGCGGCAGCTTGTCGTCTTTAATGAACCCAGCCCGCTCGGCCACGCCCACCAGCGTGCCCAGCGTGTCGAACACGACCATGAACAGGAAGATCAGCACAAACGGGATCATGGGCCAGGAGACGGCGCGGACCACGTCCATCTTAAAGAGCGTGGGGGCCATCGACGGCGGCTGCGAGACGACCTCGGTCGCGATCTTGAAGTTCTTCATCAGGCCCGACTGGGCCACCAGATCCGATTGAACGACCGCCTCCGGGGCGTGGTGCAGGCCGAATTGCAGGCCCACCGAAAGCAGCGTCGCGGCGACGATGCCCCAGAAAATCGCTCCGCGCACACCCAAGGCAATAAGTCCCGCGGTCAGCAGCAGCGCGAAGAAGAACACGATCAGGTCCGGCGAGGCGAAGCTTGGATTAAGGCTCGGCCCAGCCGGACTGAAGTGGATCAGTCCCGTATTGCGCACGCCGATGAACGCGATGAATAGCCCGATGCCCACCGCGATGGCGTTGCGCATGCTCGGGCTGATGGTGTCGAGGAGCACCTGGCGCAGGCCCAGGAGCGTCAAGAGCAGGAAAAGGACCCCGGAGACGAAGACCACCCCCAAGCCGACTTGCCAAGCCGACGTTGCCGCCGCGCCGACGGTGCCCGTGCGAGCCTCCTGCTCGATCATCGCCGCGGCCGCTGGGATAACCGTGAGCGTGAAGAAGAAATTCTCGCCCATTCCCGGCGCCTGGGCGATCGGGTACTTGGCGTATAGCGCCATGATCGCCGTGGCCAAGGCGGCCGACAGGCACGTGGCGGTCGTCACCGAGCCGAAGTCCATGCCCGTGGGCTTCCCGCCCGCGCCTTGAGTCAGCACGGCCGGCTGCACAAAGATGATGTAGGCCATGGTCAAAAACGTCGTCAGCCCGGCCAGCACCTCGGTGCGGACGTTCGTCTTGTTTTCCGACAGGCCAAAGAAGCGATCCAGCATGTCCGGGCCTCCCGGTTGGCGACGGTCGTAGGGCAAGCTGCCAGCTTGCCCGTGAGTACAACCGGGGCAAGCTGGCAGCTTGCCCTACGCCACGATGTTGGCTCAATTGGTCGGCGGAATCAAGAGGGGATTTGTCCCGACAGCCCCCCGAGGCTAGAATACCGGTACCCATGAACGAAAATGAACACGCTTCCCCGAGGTTTCCCGTCCCCCCCGTCGAGCCCTCGCCAGACGAAGACCTGGTGCCCGCCGAGATTGTGCCTATCGAGGTGGTAGAGCCTCCCCCCCAGCGCAGGCGGCGGTGGGTGCTGCCATTGGCGCTTTTCTTGGCCACCTGTTCGACCACGTATTTGGTAGGAGGGGCAGTCTATGCAGCCTGTCTCCTAACGATCCTTGTCTGCCACGAGGCGGGCCACTTTCTTCAGGCGCGACGATACGGCGTTTCCGCCAGCCTGCCGATCTTTCTGCCCATGCCACTGCCGCCGATCGGCACCATGGGCGCAGTGATCGCCATGGATTCCCGCGTAGCCGATCGAAAGGCGCTATTCGACATCGGCATCAGCGGACCGTTGGCGGGGCTCGTGCCCACGCTTATCTTCTGCGTGTTGGGATTGCAGCCCGGTCAGTCGGAAGTCGCCGTGAAGGATCCCGTACTGGCCGCGCACTCGTGGGAGTTCGGCGAGCCCCTGTTGTTCAAGATGCTCACCCGGCTAACGTTCGGACCGGTGCCGGAAGGCAGCGACGTTTTCCTGGGCCCAATGGCCTTGGCCGGCTGGGCGGGACTGTTGATTACGGCCTTGAACCTGTTGCCCATCGGACAACTCGACGGCGGACATATCCTCTACGCACTTCTTCGCCGGCGCGCCCATCTCATCGCAAGCATGGTGCTTGTGGGCGCCATCGTGGGCACCGTGATGTTCCAACTCTATGGGTGGACGCTGATGTTAGCCTTGCTGGTTCTGATGGGCCCCAAGCACCCACCGACCATCAATGACAATGCTCGGCTCGGCCCGCGACGAGTCGTTCTGGGATGGCTGACCCTGGCTTTCTTACCGTTGGGGTTCACGCCGAATCCCATTGTGTCCGTGCCTCAGTTCGATTTCGAGCCGCCGGCCGAAGAGAATCGGCTTCAGCCGCCGCCGCACGAAAGGCGTTTTCAGCCGCCGCCGTCGGACGAGCAGCGCTGGGTGTGGCATCAATTCCCGAGCGATTGCAGCGGCGCGGGGATGCGACCGCCGAAGTGCACGAAGGCCTCACTGGCGCCGGCGTTGCGGACTTCCATGACGGGCGTGGAGCCGAACAGCCCGCCGAAGTCGACCCGATCGCCGGCCTTGGCCCCCGGCACGGGGATGAGCCGCACGGCCGTGGTCTTATCGTTGAACACGCCGATGGCCATTTCGTCGGCGATGATGGCGGCGATGGTCTCCGGGGGCGTGTCGCCGGGGATGGCGATCATGTCGAGGCCCACCGAGCAGACGGCGGTCATCGCCTCGAGTTTTTCGAGCACGAGGTGACCCGCCCCGACCGCCTCCGCCAAGGCGGCGTCTTCGCTCACCGGAAGGAAAGCCCCGCTCAGCCCGCCCACGGAGCTGGAGGCAAACAGGCCCCCCTTCTTGACCGCGTCGTTGAGCATGGCCACGGCCGCCGTCGAGCCCGGGGCGCCGATGCGGCCGATTCCCAGCGTCTTGAGGATCTCGCCCACGCTATCGCCGACCATCGGCGTGGGGGCGAGCGAAAGATCCACGATCCCGAACGCCACGCCCAATTCCGCGGCGACTTCCCGGCCAATCAGCTCCCCGACCCGCGTGACGCGGAAACTGGTGATCTTGATCTCTTCGGCCAGGTCGCCCAGGGTGAGTTTCGACTCCCGGGCCAGACGCCGCTTGAGCGCGCTGCAGACCACGCCCGGGCCGGAAACGCCGATGTTCACCGTGGCTTCCGGCTCGCCGGCGCCCATGTAGGCCCCGGCCATGAAGGGGTTGTCCTCGGGGATATTGGCGAAAATGACCAGCTTGGCACAGCCGAAGCCGCGCTGGTCGGCCGTGGCCTGGGCGATCTTCAGCAGCACGTGGCCCATCTGGTGGATTGCGTCCATGTTGATCCCCGCCTTGCGCGAGGCCACGTTCACCGACGCGCAGACTTGCCTGGTCTGAGAAAGCACATCGGGCAGCGAGTTCATCACCACCGCGTCGGCCGCGCTGATCCCCTTGTGGACCAGGGCCGTGAATCCGCCCACAAAGTCGACGTGGCACTCGGCCGCAGCCGCATCGAGGGCCCGGGCCACCTGGACCGCCGCGGCATGGCCATGGCCGGCGAGGATCGTCGAGACCGGGGAAATCGCCAATCGCTTGTTGACCACGGGGATTCCGTACTTCACCCCCACCCGGTTGCACGTCTCGACCAAACGGCTCGCCCGGCTGAGGATCTTGTTCTTCAGCTTGCGGCACACGTGATCGACGCTCGGCGCGGCACAGTCATCGACATTCAGCGCCAGGGTCACCGCCCGCACGTCGAGGTGCTCGGCGTGCAGCATTTCAATGGTCGAAAGGATCTCGTCGGTCCGCAACATGGGTGTTTCTTGCGAGGGAGGGAGATTGACAGAAAGATGGGTGACAAAAAGATGAAGGCTCTTATCTTTTTGTCATCCATCTTTTTGTCATCTTACCTGGGTGCTTCCCTTACGTTTCTGCTAACTGGAGTAACTCACGCGCAACTGGTTGGTGGCCACGAAGACGTTCTCGTGCTGGAGCTTCACGGTGAAGCCCAGTTCCTCGCCCATTTGCTCCAAGTCGGTCTGCAACATGCGGATGTCCCAGCGCGTGGGCACCTCCAGTTGGCCAATCAGGACGAACTCGTCGCCGGTGCGGTCGCCGTACAGATCGACGATGTTGATATCCCTGCCGGCCAGATACTGGCTGAACCGCCGCACGATTCCGGGCTGGTCTTTGCCGAAGGCGGTAATCACAAACCGGCCGCATTTCTCCGCCGGCGCCAGGCTCTGAGGAGGGACCGCCCGACGGGTCAACACCTGGAAGGGGGAGTTCGATGTGCCCGCCTGACGGACCTGTTCGGCGAGCGCCGCGGGCTCCACCGGGTTGGGGGTGCTTACAATCATAATGAGGGTAAAATACCCCCCCAAGACGGTCTGGCTGCACGCGTCGATGTTCCCACCCAACGACTCCACGGCGGTCGTCACCGCGGCCACGATCCCAGGGTGGTCGTCGGACATCACGTCCAACACGTAAACGTTGTCGAAGCGGGCCTTCATTATGGAGCCAAAGGAGAACTGGGCGTCGAGGATCAGGGTGTTGCCACCGATCTGGGCAAGTGTAGCACGGATGGCAGGTGCGGGGAACGGGTCAACGCTTCAGCCCCGAAGGGGCTGACGAAGGCCGGCGCCGGTACCTCTTCCGCCGACTTGCTGCTACGATTCAGATCAGACAGTACACCGATGGCTCGCGGGGCAAGCATGATGTTGATGGCGCATGTATCGGATCTTCATCTGGGGCGGCGGGCGCCGGGAGATGAACTGGGGGCGCAGCGACTTTCGAACCTCCGTGGCGCGATCGCGGCCATGGCCGATCGCTCGGCGGAGGTGATCCTCGTGGCGGGCGACGTGTTCGACGGGCCCGAGGTCGACACGGCTGTGGTTCAAGCAGTTGCCCGCGTGTTCGATCGCGCACGCAAGGCCAATGGCGATCCGCTCCCCGTGGTGCTCATCCCGGGAAACCACGATCCGGCCGACGCCGCCGATTTGTGGCGGACCTTTCTGGCTGCGCTTGGCGAGGGTTCCAGTGTGCGGCTGGCCTTGGAGCCGCAGTTGCTGCCGCTCTGCGAAGGTCGGCTGCTCGTGGAGGCGTATCCCTGTGCGACGCGCTATAGCCCCGAGCCGCCCTGGGTGCCGCGATTGGAGTCGCCGGCCGCGGCGGACGGCATCTCGCGGGTCGTGCTGGCCCACGGCACGCTCGAAGGCGGGCCGGTGCCGGAAGGCGAGAGCGAGGCCTACCCGTTCGTCGCGAAAGACGCGGAAGGGTTGGGCGTCGACTACGTCGCCTTGGGGCATTTTCACGGCGTGTACCCGCCCTGGCCGGGCGGCGATGAAGAGGAGGTCATTCGCGGGGTCTCGTATTGCGGCACGCACGAGCCCGATCAATTCGGCTCCGACGCCGGCTGGGCCCTGCTAGTGACCCTGGAGCCGGGCCGGCCGACGCGCCTGCGGCGACTCCGCATCGGGCGCGGCGAGTGGCGTCAAATCAGCATCCAAACGCCGGCCGACCTGCAACAACTGCGGGCCTTCCAGGAGCGCGTGGAGAGCGACCCCGAGCCGAGCCGATTCTGCGTGCGGCTGAAGCCTTCGCCGTCGCTGCGTCTGTCGATCGACGAGGCGGGCGAACTGGAAGCCATGGCGGCCGGGCTCCGCGCGGTCGGGGCGCGGGTCGATCAGACCGGCCAGGTCCAGACGCGGGTGAGCGTCGAGTCATTGGATTTCGACTCCCTGCCCGCCGGCGCCGTGCGCCAAGCGTTGGTCAGCCTCCGGGAGCAGTGGGAAACCGCGCCGCCGGGCGAGGATCGGGATGTGCTCGCTGTTGCCCTGCAACTCGGCTGGCAAGAGCTTTCCGTCGAGAAGCGAGGGGGGAAGCGATGAGGATCCATCGAGTCGAGTTGGAACACGTGCGACAGATCAAACATGCCGTGCTCGACTTCTCGCATCCGCTCTCGATTCTGGGAGGACGCAACGGGGTCGGCAAGACGGCCGTCCAGGAGGCAATCCTCACGGCGATGTTTGACCGCAAGAAAGAGGAGCGCGAGAGTCTCATCTCGCGCTTCGATGCCGACAGTCCCCCCGTGGCCACGCTGCACCTATCGCGCGGCGAGGCCCAGCCCACGATCTGCCTGCGGCGAATCCTCACCGACAAGAGCGGCGAATGGATCGAAGGGTCGAGCCACATCAAGGCCAAAGGCGAGGCCCTGAAGAAAGTGCAGGAGTCGCTTCCCATGTCGGCCGAGGCCGCGGCCTTGTTGCTCTGGGGCCGGCAGAACGACCTGGCGGCCGTCGTGCGCCAGTTCCCGCCCGACGGGCACAGCCTGCTCACCGCCGCCACGATCAAGGGCTCGGGCCCCGATCCCAAGGAGGTCATCGAGAGCCTGGAAGACCAGATCAAGGACGCCAAGCGGGGCGGGCAGCGCCCCGGCCTCCTGACCCGCGCCCAGCAGCGTCTCAAAGCCCTGGAAGCAGATCTCCACGACGCCCAGCAGTCGGTGAGCCAGCTTGGGCGTCTGGAAGAGCAGTACCGCGAGGCGCGGGCCGGCCGCGACCAGCTCTCCCAGGACCGGCAGCAGGCCGAGCGCGAGGTCCGGCAGTTGGAGCGGCTTCAGAATGCGCTCGAGACCGCCTTGACGGCCCAGGACGAGGCCGATCGGCTCGAAAAGCAGCGCACGGAGTGGGACGGGCTGGACGACGAGATTCGCCGACACGGGCGGATCGTGGCCGAACTGCGCGAGGAGCTAAAGCAACTCCAATCGCAGTGCCGCGTGGCCCTTGATGCGTCGCTTGCCGATCAAATCGATCGGCTTCAGACGCGATTGCGGCTCGCCGAAGAAGCCGACGCGAAGTGCCAGAAGCTCCGGGGGGAGTTGGAATGCCGGCCGCGTCCCGACGCGCGCGAGTTGAAGCTTCTCGATGAATACCAGAAGCAGCGCAGCGATGCGATCAACCGGCTCGACGCCACCGGGCTCCGCTACGAGCTGTCGGCGATGGCCGCGAAAACCGTGGAACTCTCGGAAGACAACGCTCCGGCCCGTCAAATCACCCTCGCGCCCAACCAGATCCACGAAAACATCGTGGGCAACGTGGTGATTCGGGTGGACGACCTGCGCCTCGTGGCCCGCGGGAAGGAAGACGTGTCGAGTTTGAAGCGGGCCGCCGATCGGGCGGACCGCGACATCGCCGCTCTCTTGGCACGCTTCCAGGCACCCGACGAGCAGGCCTTCCGCCGGCTGGGCGAGGAACGAAGCCGCATTGCCAGCGTTTTCGCCAATGCCGACGTCGACCTCAAGAAGCACGTCCGCGACGACACGCTCGAGTCGCTCCGGGCCGAGGTCGCCTCGCTCCAGAATCGCCGTACGGCCAATCGCGTCACCGCGGAGGACCAGGAGGCCTGGAGCCATACGATTCTCGCTCCGGCGGCTCAAATCGAGAAGCTCGTCTACGGCAAGCAGGTGGTGCTCGACAAGGAGTCCAAGGCGCTCAAGGAGCAGGAAGGCCGCCGGCCCACCGAGACGGAGCAACAGCAGCTTCGCGCGGACTTGCGCCAGCGCCGTGGCGCCGCCCAGGCCGCGGGCGAGACGTTTGCCGAGCAATCGCCCGGTTCGCCGGCGCCGACCAAGCCGCTTCGCGATACGATTCGTGGTCAGCTTGCCAAGGCGCGAACGCAGCTCGATGAGTTGAACCAGAAGCAGCGGCAGGCCGACATCCAGGTCGAGCGGCTTGTCGGCGACTTGAAGCACGCCGGCCCCAAACGGCCCATCGGCAGCGTGGAGCTGGACCTCGAGGACGCCCGCGCCGACCTCCAGCGCGAGGAAACGCTCCAGAAGGCCCGGGAGCTGCTCAAGGAGCGAATCGCCGAGAAGATCCAGGAAATGTCCGAAAGCGTGCCGCGCGAGCTGGCCGCTCGGATCGGCCAGCACCTGGCGCGGCTCACCGGCGGCGCGTATGCCCAGGTGAGTCTGGATGAAGCGTTCGCCGTCGCCAAGGTCGCCGAGGGGGGCGACCGGCCCGAGCACTGGCAGCCGCACGAGCTATCGGCCGGCGAGCAAGCCTTGACGGCGCTGGTGATGAAGATCGCCGTGGCCCGGGCCCTGGCCGAATCGGGCAACCCAGTGTTTATTCTGCTGGACGACAGCCTGGTGAACCTCGACCCGCAGCACCGCGCCGCCACCGAGGCCCTGCTGCTGGACCTCGTGGCCGACGGCCGACTCCAGGTGATCCTCCTGACCTGCCACACCGACTGGGCGATGGACTGGCAGACGCGCTGCGGCGACAAGGTGCATTATATCGATCTGGCCCGTCAGGCGGAGTATTATCGGACGCCGCCGGTGCTGGGGGCTGATAGCCGCCCGCCGACAGCGTAGAATGGGTTTGGTGCGCGAGCCGCTCCGGCCCGTCGCGAAAAATGGAAATCCCAGCACCCCAACGAAAACAGGCTCAACGATGACCACGATCGACCCTCCGCGCGCCCCCGAGCGGTTTCTGCTTCACGGGGTTTCCTGGGAAACGTACACCGCGCTGCGCGACGCGCCGGAGAACTACCATGTGCGGATGACCTACGACCGGGGAGATCTGGAAATGATGTCGCCCTCGAAGCCCCACGAGCAATATGCCCGACTCTTGGCTCGGCTCATCGACGTTTGGACTGAGGAACTGGATCTGGACATCGCCAGTTGCGGCACGATGACCTGCCGGCGCGAGGACTTGGAGCGTGGCTTCGAGCCGGACAATTGCTACTACGTCGAGCACGAGGCCCAAATGCGTGCCAAGGAGGAGTTGGACCTCTCCACCGATCCTCCGCCCGATCTGGCGATCGAGATCGAAGTCCGTCGCCGCGGCCGGGGCAAGCTGAAACTGTATGAGGCCTTCGGCGTGCCGGAGGCATGGCGCTATAGCGGCAAGACGATTCAGGTCTACCAACTCGGTTCCGGCGGCACCTACACGCCCCAGCCCGCCAGCCGCGTCTTTCCCGGCTTTCCGCTGGCCGAGGCCCAGCGCGTGCTCTCCCAAATCGGCACGGCGAGCGAGACGGCGCTGGTCAAATCGTTCCGCCATTGGGTCCGGACCAACGCACGGTCGCCGTGACGGTGTTTCGTAATGGTTCTTTCACTCCCACAAAGAAAGCGGCGACAAGTCGCCGCACTCCAAAGTAGTCTTCAAGAACGAGGGATTTCACTATGATCAGCAAGCACGAGCTTTCCAGTCAGACACGATCCGGCAGGCGTGAATTTCTGGCGGCCGCGGGAGCAGCGATGGCGGCAATGACGGCGGGAAACGCGACCGCGGGCGAGCAGCCGGAACCGGGCAGGGGGGGCATGCGCAAGCCAGCGACGAGGCGGCCGTTTGAGCTTGGCCTGGCGTCGTACACGCTCCGCAAGTTCCCGCTCGACAAGACGCTGGCCATGACCCGGCGCGTGGAGCTGAAATTCATCTGCCTCAAGTCGTTCCATCTGCCGCTGGAGGCCAAACCGGAGGAGATCGCCTCGGCGGCGGCCAAGGTGAAGGCGGCGGGGATCGTTTTGTACGGCTGCGGCGTGGTGTCGATGAACAAGCCGGCCGACGTGGATCAGGCATTCGACTACGCCAAGGCCGCGGGCATGAAGACCATCGTCGCCGCGCCCAAGCCGGAGTTGCTCCCGCTGGTCGAAAAGAAGGTCCGCGAGTACGGCATCCAAGTGGCGATTCACAACCACGGCCCGGGCGACAAGACCTATCCCGCGCCGCAGAGCATCTATGAGAAGGTCTGCGATCTGGACAAGCGGATCGGAATCTGTATCGACATCGGCCACACGATGCGCTTTGGCGCCGACCCGGTCGAATCGGCCAGAAAGTACGCCGACCGGCTCTTGGACGTCCACATCAAAGACGTCTCGGCCGCCTCGCCCAAAGGGCAAACGGTGGAAGTCGGCCGCGGTGTGATCGACATCCCGGCATTCTTACGGACGCTGGTCGAGATCAAGTACAGCGGCATCGTCTCGTTCGAGCACGAGAAGGACGAGAACGACCCGCTGGCCGGCCTGGCCGAATCGGTCGGTTACGTCCGCGGCGTGCTAGCGGTGATTTGAGCCGGCAAAAGAAGAGGGATACTGTAGCAATGAACATGGGAACCTGACGACCCCTGCCCAGCTTGCAGATTGTCGATTTAGTCTAGCGGTCATATTCCAAAATTTTCTCTTGAAACATGGCCACTGTTTTCCTATCGTGGAAGGTATGGCGAGGTTTGAGAGCCTGATGGCGCCTGTCCATCTTCCCTAGCTGGGTATCCGAGGAGCCTGCCTGAGCGCAGGTATCGCGAAGAGCCCACCGAGAACCGGCCCGGTTCTCGGTGGGCTCTTTTTGTTCTTGGCAAGAAGTTTGCATCCTTAGCTCGAAAGGAACGACACCATGTCCCTTGACACCACTTTTGGCGTGGAAGCCGGCCAGCTCCGCGAAATGCTCGCGATCTGGCAGGCCCTGGCCCCCTTGCGCGAAAAGGCCGGCAAGATCGACTGGCAGAAAGTGAAGGAGTTTATCGAGAAGGTCCTGCCGCTGCTGCTGGCCGCCTTGGATCTCTTGCCCAAGAAGCCGGCCTGAGCGGCCAGAGCAACCGACGTTGCCACGAAGGATCCAGGAGGGACTCGGAGGGAAGGGCCGAGCAGGAAGACCAGTTGCCGGAATCCATCGCCGGCACCCTGTCCCTCCGTGTTCCTCCGCGTCCTCCGTGGTGCATTCCCCTTTCCCTGAAAACCATCGAGGTGTTCCCATGCGACCGCGTTGGACTGTTTGGCTCGCTGTGGGCCTGGCGGCCTGGTTTGCCGGCCCTGGGTTCGGTCAATCGCCTCGCGGGACGGCGCCGCCCTGGAAGCCGTTCGCCGCGTGTTTTGCCTTAGGCGCCGACGGCAAGCCGGTGCCCGTCATGATCGCGCCGGGCCCTGTGCCTGGCTCTTGGGTCGCCATCGTCGGCGGGTCTTGCGTCTGGCAGATGACGCCGCTGGACTTGCCGGCGCCCCCGCCACCTGTGCCCCCGGCGCCTCCCGGACCTACACCGCCCCCGCCGCCCCCACCGACCCCGGTCGAGGACGTCAAGAGACTCGCCCTGGATGCGGCCCAGAAGTTGCCGGCCGAGGGAAGGCAAGAGGACGCCCAGAAGCTGGCCGCCGTCTACAGGGCCATGGCCGACCAGATCCCCAAGACGATCGACTCGATCGAAAAGCTGATCACGGCCAACCGCTATGCGCGGGAGATCGCCCTCGGTCCCCAGCGGAGCAAGCTTTGGGAGCCGTGGGTCAAGGAGATCGGCGCCTGGCTCGACGCCAAGCGGGCCGCCGGGGCGATCAAGACCGTGGAGGACTGCAAGCTCGTGTGGCTGGCGATCGCCGAAGGGCTGGCCGCCGTGAAGTAGACAGGAGGGGGGGGCTTAGGTCTTGGGTCTTGGGCCTTGGACCGAAGACCAAAGGCCCAAGACCAAAGGCCCAAGACCCAAGTCCGATTGAGGGAGAGTAATCCATGGCGAGCGAACGTTTCTTCGGTTGGATCAAAGATCCGCCCGGCTACAAGACGTATGCGGCAACGCTCCCGGCGGCCGACGACTTCTGGGATCAGCTTCGCTCGCGCGACGACGGCTCCGACCGGTACTGTTACCGGGCCCTGCGGCTGTGCCTGGAGGACGCGAAGCTGGAGAACTGGCTCGCGCGGGACGGGGATTGGGCGCGGATTCGCACCTACGACCAAGGGAGCATCGGCTCGTGCGTGGGCAACGCCGACGCCAAGCGCTGGGCCTACATGGCGGCCCTGGACATCTACCTGCGGCTCGACCCGGAGCAATTCGTCGGCATGGGCTGCCCCGAGGTGGCCTATGGCCTTGGCCGCGAATCCTGCGGAATGCTCGGCCGCGGCGATGGCTGCATGGGCTACGGCATGGCCAAGGCGAACACCTCCTTCGGCTCGGTGGCCCAGGGCCTTTACGGCAACAACGATCTGCGAAATTACTCGGTGCGGACCTGCTACCAGTTCGGTCTGCGGGGCGTGCCGGGGGAGATCAAGTCGATCGCCGAGCAGCACCAGTACGGCCAGTACCTGCGGGTCGACACCGCCGAAAAAGCCTGGCTCTGCGCCGGGGCCGGGCTGCCGCTGAACCAATGCTCGTCGCTTGGCTGGGAGGGACGCCGCGACGAAGACGGCGCGATCCGGCAGCGCGGCTCCTGGTCGCACAGCATGTGCTGCGGCGCCGCAAGGCGGACCACGAAGAAGGGCCGCAAGCTGATCCTCATCGATCAGTCCTGGTATCCCGAGTGGACGAGCGGCCCTTACTGGCTCGACCAGCCGCAGGGCTCGTTCTACGCCGATCTGGATGCGGTCGGCGAGGCGGTGAGCGAAGGCGACAGCTTCGTCGACCTCGGCTTCTGCGGCTACAACCGGCCGCTGGTTCCCAAGAGTTTTACGGAGGCGTGACATGATCGGTCTAGTCTTGAGCTTTCAGCTTTCAGTTTTCAGCCTTTCGCTGTCGGCGGCCCCCGACGCGGACACGGCGGTGGCCATCGCCGTCGGCCTCGCCCGCGCGGGCCGCCCGCGGGTCGAGGCGCCGGTGAGCGTCGAGGTGGCCGCACCCAGACCGCCGGCGAAAGCCGGCCCGCAGAGGCCGCAGGGCGGGCGAATCGAATGGGTTCCCACCTGCGACCAGCACGGCTGCCGACTCGTACCCCGCATCTTGCCGCCCGACGTGTCGCGGGCCGCGCCCCCTGCCGGCCAAGACGCCGCGGCCGACTCTTCGACGACGGCCGGCGCCGCCTCCGCCTCTTGCGGCGACGGGCCTTGCCGGCAAGGCCAGCGGCGAATTTTCAGCAGGCGGCGGTGACCGCTCGACTTCCACGACCACGGCAACCCGGTCCGCTACCGCAACATCTGGGTCCTGCCGGTGGGCATGGCGGAATGATCGGATCGGCCGGGCCATGTCAGCGCGTCACCAGCTTGCCCTGTGCCCGCGCGGCGTCAAGGACTTGCCGGTTTGCCGTGAAGACCTGGATGCCGGGCACCGTACAGTAGTCGCCGTCGTCGGTGAGCACCTGGGTGACGCCAGCAGCGGCAACAGCCTCGGCCATGAAGAGGTCGTAGCCGTCGAGCAGTTGAGTCGGGAGGCGGCCAAGTGCGGCGGCGGTCGTGGTCTCATCGATGACGAGCCCTAAATGCGTGGCCAGCGACATGACGATCCTCCAGGCATTCTGGATGTCTGTGACGATCCCCGCACGCTCGGCCGCGTAGTTGCCGCGGAATTCCTTCCGGTTTTCGCCGACGTGTGTTTGGCGGAAGATCTCGTATTCAGTGCTCTCGATCAGGTGGGCAAGCTCGGCTACAGACAGCCCGCAGCGATAGACTTTGGCCTTGGCTCGGCGGGCGCTTCGGAGGTAGTTCGGGTAGACCCTTGCCCTCCAGTCGTTGCCCAGGCCTGCGCCGGAATACGTCATCCAGAACCAAACATTACTGTCAACCAACAGCCCATCCGACGGCTGGGGCTGGTCGGATTGGATATCGACGACTTCGGCTCGGACGGCATAGTTGACGGCCACTAGTCCCCCTCGCTCAACCGCTCAAGAACCTTCGCTTGGGCCTCGCGGTAGCCCGGTGAGGCGGCATAGTACTTCTTTGCGTTTTCGATAACGCGTCTGAGGACTGCGTAGCCGGTCGCGTTCATGTTGAGCACTCGCAGCAACCGGTTCAAGTCCTCGGGCCTTAGGTCCCTGAGTAGCTGCCCGATGGCGGCATTGAAAAACGGCGAGGCGAAAACCGACACACCGTCGAAATCGAGTTCGACTTCGTGGCCGGCGAGTAGTTCGGGCTTGATCCGCTCGTGGATGCTCTGCCCGTCGTCGACGGTGATGGCATCCTCGCCGACGGTTTCACGCACTAGACATTTCATTCTGCAAGATCCCCCACTTGGGATGGGAGCCGTTAGAACAACGGGGCGCCGGGCACCTCGGATTTGAAGCAGTAGTACCTATCGTCACACTGGAGGCTGATATTCAGAACCGTCCCCTCAAACATACTTTGGCGGGTCTCGTACCCTTCCTCCTTCTCGTCAATTCTAGCCTATCCGTCGTGGCTGAACACCTCCAGGCAACCCTGCGGGGAAACGCATCGGTCGATGTGACCGACGCGCGCAAGCTGGTCGGCCGTCGCTCCGAGAAGTCGGTGGTTTGATGGGATTGCCGGGAAATAAATGGCGTCTCATCGCGTCGTCGCGCGCCGATGAGCGATGAGACGCTGTTAAACTGAACCGTGGAGCGTCGCAGTCGCTCGAAGCAATCCCCTCTCGGAGCCGACTGGATTAGGCTGTGAGACACGATGGGCACGTCGAAGCAGGCGCGTCAGTGGGTCGGCGAGGGAGGGTGCCAGGGCCGTGGCGGGGCCCAAGTCGCTGGTTTGAAGACCCGGGGCTCGACGGAGTCTGTGTAGGGCAGCCGATGCCCCGGCATCCGTGGAGCGTATCTGCAGTCGGACCGGGCGGTCCGCAATCCCCGGCGCATGTATTTGGCATGAGTTCAACGCCAATGAACGCTCGCCTTGCCTAGTGCTCCACAAATCGCGTCCATGTGCCGTGCGTTGTTGTTGACAACATCGGCGCTGGACGGCGACTCCAGACACACCAACAAATCGCCTAGTCGCCAACACGTGGTGTGGCTCGTCGCCTTCGATTGGTCGCTAAGCACCGAAGTTAATGCGTCAATACGAAGTCTTGTCTCATTATCTGGCGGAGAACTTGAGAGGACAGCCAGCACACGCTCAAGCTCCGCCTTGTGGTCCTGACAGAACTCGGCAACCCCGCAGCGAGCCTCCAGGCTCTCACAGAACGGCAGGGTCGCGTCAAACCTATCCCCCATCTGTGTCGGGCCTTTCAGACCTTGGCAGCATTGCATTTCGTTGACCACACCATCCAGGAAAGAATGCAAATCCCCCCAACAATTGCGTATGCGCATACGGAGCAGAGCACGGATGGCCCGTAGCATGTAGTTCCCCAGGGTTCCATTCGTATCTTGCACCACGGCCTCGCGAAGCCGCGTATTCTGGATTTCCTCGAAGAAGATACGCAGGTTCTGGAGCATAGTCCTCGGAAGGTGGTTGTGTGGGGTTGCAAGGAGACGCTCCACTCGATGATGCACCGCTGCCAGGTTATCCTCATCGAGTGCGCAATGATAAAGATAAACAAGATACCGCACAAACCCCCGCCGAATCTCCATGAGCGCATATTGCGAGGTTATTTTGGTAGAATACGACCCCAACCTCTGGAGAAGTTGTGGATAGGTGTGCCGGTCGTGGCTTATCCGAGCCGCCAATGCTGTAGCGTCAAGGTATGCGTCGCGTGTCGCCATTTAGTCCTCTCCCCGGTCGGCGCTGCCCCGCAAAGGTAAATCAACATCGATGCCTGCATCGAAAAACGCTTTCCAGTACCTATCCACAACCTCCGAGGTGACTTCCGACTCGGCGAACTCCATCAGGCAAGATTGAAGCAGGCTGAGCTGGTCTTTGGAAAGACAGCCATCTTCTGCTAGACGTACCGCAACATGAAGCAGAGTAACTGCCTCCTGGAACGCCAATGAGAGATCCATGAACACGGCAAGCGAGTAAACGCGCTGGGCGGAAATTGCGATGCAATTCCGCCGCTCCAATTCATCATCATACACGCATAGCGCCCGTTGCAGGTAGTCACCGGATTCGCGCATAATCTGCATAGTCTGAGAGAGACGGGGAAAGTCGGGGGGAACTGCGCGACAAGCGATGCTCCTCACAAAGTTAATGATCTCTAGGTCAACCGGTTGGAACTCATGTAGTCGGGCAACAGTCATCGCGAGCGAACAATTGTCCTGCTTGTACACAGGCAGAGCGGCCACCTGAAGGGTGTCACCGTTCACGCCAACTGACCCGCAGACAAGATGACCTTCATGAGCGCGGCGGAGGAGGGGGCCATTCAAGAGTACGCTTGGCGGCATCCGCAAATGCTCAAAGCCATCGGAGGTTTCCGGGATTACTCGAATCGGGCCATGCTGTGTATCCTGACGCGAAGCAAATGCGCCGAATGAATCGGTACGCTTGCGTACGAACGACGTCGTTTGGCGCAGCACCTGCGAAAAGGCTGATGGCCGTGCTATGGCCCCCTGAAGAAGATCAAAGCCGAACTCCAGTAGGCCGGTCTCGAAATAACGTGCAAACAGGGAAACCGCTGCACCACCTAATTCCAGCCGCCGCTGTTTCCTCTCGTCACCAGACATTGTCCAAACCTCATTCTATTGTTGTTTCATTCCTAAAAGTTCCAGTGCCCTTTGGAGGAGTCTCCTTAGTTCGAGGGGCTTCTGGAAGACTTCAATGGTGCGATTTGCCGCCTCCTTCTCCACGACATCCGCACCGACGATCGTAAGGAAGAGCTTCGGCACGTTCCGAGTAGTGGGATCATCGTTGAGTTGCTTCGCGACCTCAATTCCCGCTGTAGGACCGTTCGCAAGAATGACGTCGATCACAATCAAGTCGTACTGCTCAGTCCTCGCACGTTCAATGCAGTCACCGCCATTGTGCGATTCCTCCACAATGATCCCGCGAGATCCAAAGATTTCTCGCAGCATTTCGCACCACTGTGGATCGTCATCCAATACCAAGACCCGTTTCGGCAGACTCCCTTGGCCACCGTTAGACATCTTCAACTCTCCCGAAGTTAGTTTCGTAAAATGGTTGGAGGAATCACAAACGCGAATTTCGCGCCCGCGCCCTTCCCCGTTGTCAGGCTGCAGTTCCATTTAAGGTCTCGCGCGTAGTCTTGGACAATTGCCAACCCCATGCCCAAGCCTCTTCCCTCGGAGCCGTGCGGTGACAGCACCGACAGTTCCCCGCTCAGAAACCGTCGGACGATATCTGCAGGTATCCCTGGTCCCGTGTCCTCCACAACCAGCCCTATCTCGTTGCGTGAGCTTTTGACACCCACTTTGACGCTTTGCCCCGCTTGGCAGTATTCAAGAGCGTTGCTACACAGGTTGTCGAGAACCGCGCGCGCCTTCGTGGGGCTCGTCGTAACGCGAACTCTATCCCTAGCGCATTCCGCAGTGAGCTGGATACCCTTTTTCGTAGCCAACGGCTGATAGATATCGACTACGTCCTTCGCCAAGGCGCATAGATCAATGTTCTTGACGGCAGATGAAGCGAACCCCACAGCGATCCTGTTTGCGTGAACCTGGACGTTCGCCATGTGCTGAGCTTGAACAACGCTTGCCCTGGCGGACTGAAGATGACTAGGCGAAAGGCCTGTAATTGCGATGGTCTCAATCCAACCCCCAATGGCAGCTATGGGCTGCAGCAACTGATGCGCTGAGGACAGCAGGACCCCCGTACGTTTTTCATCCAGACGGAGCCAATCGATATAGAGTTGAATTCGCTGTCCGAGCCCTGAAAGCACCGCTCCAACCGCAGACTGAAAGGGGCGATCCGGATCGAGCAAGCCCGAGCTCTCATCGGCCAACACCAGAACACCGAACGGGCGAGAGGCTTGTGTAGCGGCCTGTTGGGACCCAAGTGGAAAAGCAATGAAAAGCCGGAGTGGCGGCACTTTCATGTTGGCCTTGAGATGTTTGAAATACGGGTCACGCTCGATGTCGCTCTCCTGCAACTCCTTCACAATGGGTTGGCCTTCCGCTGCTGCTCGACCAACAAGCCCATCGCCTACCGGAAATCTAGCCCAACGTCCCGTCAGCATCGGCTGCTTCCTCTTGAAACCATAAGCTTCCGTTGCCGTGTAGGCCACCTCTTCCTCCGACCACAAATAGAGTATGATCGAATGAAGGCCAATTTCCTTTCTGACGGTTCGCAGCCACCCTGAGATTAGGTGTATTGCCGTCAACGGCTTTTTCTGTGCCGGCCCGAGGCCAGCCATCAATCGCACAATGTAACGATGTTCTGTGAGAAGTACAATATTCTGTAGTTGAGGCGCAGTCCGAGCAGCCACTAATTCCAGGCTCTGCCATGTGCTTCCGGAGGCATCTTCGGCACGTTTCCAGAGCGCGGTGATAACCGCGAGGACTTCGTTCCCGGCGAGAATGGGGGCACTCGCCGCCAAACCGGCGGCGAAAAAGGACCCGGGAGGCTCTGCCACAATTGCCAGATGATGCTCCTTAATGGCGCGCTCCCGGGCAGCCAGACTAGAGGGCGAATGGTCTGGGTCTATGTTGTCTCCATCATAAGCGCTTCTGGTGAACATACGCAGCGACTGATCTTGGCAATGCACCTCAACAAAATCACAGTTGAGGATGCGTCTTGTTCGAGCTGCGATAAGCTGCGCGGCAGCGTCTCGGTCAGCAAGCTGTCCGAGAGCACGGCATAGATCATCTACATCGTCCATGCTTCTTGGTACAACCACGGCCGCCGAGACCATGTCGCACAGAGCAGTAGCCATCTCCAGCCGTTCAGGTGTGATATCGGCATCGCTCCCATAGTAGACACTCAGCGCGCCGATACAGGTTCCGTTGGACATCACTGGCTCGCACACAAGCGCCCCCAGCGCATACTCCTTCGCGAGTTCGGGAGTAGTGTACACACTGCTTTGGAGCAGTGCTGGCTCGATCACCCGTCGGGCCTCTGCAACCGCTTTTCCCACGACGCTCTTGCCCAGTGCAATGTCCGGATAACGCTCTTTGTGCTGTCCCTCCGTGACTCCCCTTACTGCCTTGAGGACAAGACGGTCATTCTTCTTGTCAAGGAGCCGTAGTGTACAACTCTTACAATCGAGGATTCTGTACGCAGCATCGGCGATCTTCTGGAAGACCGCTTGGGGGCCCAACGCTTCTAAGATTTCGCGCGCCGCTTGAAGTAACCTGACGCTTCGGGATTCCGCTTCGTACAAGGAACTCAGGTCCTCACCGATCGTCAGCGCTCCAAAGACACCGTCACAGCAGGCTTCGTAGCCACGTCCGAGTATCAGTTGAATGTTATCGGTGTACAGGCCGACGACCCTTGCGCCAGGGAGTTGGTGGCACGCCGCTTCGACCTCTGCACCACAATTCTCCGCCAGTCGGTCGCATCTCCACCGGGCGCCGACAACCAAGGTTAATCGTGGCGTGCGTACAGTCGGTTCTCCCAGCGATCGGCCTATCGCGCGCGAGGCAGACTCAACAAGTCGGCGAGCGCGAATCATCGGTTGCGATATCTCTACCCCCACAGTCAGCGGCACGTGCGCCACGACCCCTTCCCTATTGTCGCCAACTGGTAGAAGTCGGATAGGCAATACCGCTCCAATCGAGCCGTGGGGCCTATAAAGGACCGGAGGTATGAGGCCGTTCTGGTCGGTTGAAAGCAGTTGCTCATCCAGAATCTCGCGGACAGGCCTCTCGTTGATTTCGGTGGCAATCCCTTGTGAAGCCCTGGTGACCCTCAGGACACGTGAATCCTCGCCATCTTCGTTCACGAGTCCGTGGG